>DATMDS010000047.1:0-5371 GCA_035557575.1 Pseudonocardia sp.
CGCGGTCTGGGCGGGAGTGCTGCCCGGCTCCCGGATCCGCGCCTTCCACCTGTCCGCCGTGGACGCCGAGGACGAGCCCGGCGGGCTGCCGAAGGTGGCCGCCGATGACCGGGTGGCCGCGCTGCTGGTGGACCCCTACTCCTTCCCGATCGGCGCGTTCCTCGATCGGTGCAACACGGCTCAGCCCGGGTTTCCGCTGGTCGGCGGCCTGGCCAGCGGCCCGGGCGGGCCGGGGGCGAACCGCCTGTTCTGCGACGGCGCGGTGCACGACCGGGGCGCGGTCGGCGTGGTGGTCGGTGGCCGGATCGCGACCCGGATCGTGGTCAGCCAGGGCTGCCGGCCGATCGGGCCGCCGATGGCGGTGACCCGGGCGGACGGCAACCTGCTGCTGGAGCTGGCCGGCGCGCCCGCCTACCGGCGGCTGGTCGAGATCATCTCGGCGCTGCCCCCCGCCGAGCAGAACATGGCCCGGCGCGGGCTGCACATCGGGATCGCGATCGACGAGTACGCCGACGAGCACGGCCGCGGCGACTTCCTGATCCGCGGCGTGCTCGGCGCCGACGAGCGCCGCGGGGTGGTCGCGGTGGGCGACACCATGCAGATCGGGCAGACCGTCCGGTTCCAGATCCGGGACCCGGCCGGGGCACGGGAGGACCTGGTCGAGCTGCTCGGCGGGGCGGCGGCGCCGGGCCGCGGGGCGTTGCTGTTCTCCTGCAACGGCCGCGGCGCGGCCATGTTCCCGCCCCCGGAGTTCCCCGGCGCCGACCACGACGTGCAGGTCGTCACCGATGCGCTGGGCGCCGAGGGCGTGGCCGGGTTCTTCGCCGCCGGCGAGATCGGCCCGGTCGGCGGCCGCAACCACCTGCACGGGTTCACCGCGTCCCTACTGATCTTCCCGTGAGTGCTGAGCCGTGTTAGAGCACGGCCAGCCACTCACGACCCCGTGGCACGTGCCCGCAGCGTGCCCGGTGACCCGGTCGTGAGTGGCCTGCCGTGCTCTAACACGGCTCAGCACTCACGGGCGGAGGGGGCGGAAGAAGGCGCGCAGCTCGTCGAGGTAGGTCTCGGGTTGCTCCAGGCTGGCGAAGTGCCCGCCGGTGCTCGGCTCGCTCCAGTGCCGCAGGTCGGTGTAGCGCTGCTCGACCCAGGCCCGCGGCAGCCGCCACAGCTCCCGGGGGAACAGCGTCACGCCGGTCGGCACCTCCACCGGGTCCATCCGCCGCTTGAGGAAGCTCTCCCAGTACAGCCGGGCCGAGGACGCGCCCGTGTTGTTCAGCCAGTACAGCATCACGTTGTCCAGCAACCGGTCCCGAGGGATCACGTTCTCCGGTGGCCCGGCACTGTCGGTCCAGTCCCAGAACTTCTCCACGATCCAGCACGCCTGCCCGACGGGGGAGTCGGCCAGGCCGTAGCCGAGGGTCTGCGGCCGGGTCGACTGCTGCGCGGAGTAGCCGGTGCCGACCCGCTCGAAGAACTTGCGCGCCTCCAGCGCCTTCTTCTCCGCCTTGGTCAGCGGCTCGGGCTCCTCGGGGCGCAGCGCCAGCGGCATCGTCAGGTGGATACCCACCACGTTCTCCGGGGCCGCGGTGCCCAGCGCGGACGTGATCACCGAGCCCCAGTCGCCGCCCTGCGCGCCGTAGCGGGAGTAGCCCAGCCGGTCCATCAGCTGCGCCCAGGCCACCGCGATCCGCTCCACGCCCCAGCCCGGGATCCGCGGCTTCCCGCTGAACCCGTAGCCCGGCAGCGACGGCACGACCACGTGGAAGGCGTCGGCCGGGTCGTCCGGGTCGGTGAGCTCGTCCAGCACGTCCAGGAACTCGACGACCGAGCCGGGCCAGCCATGGGTCAGGATCAACGGCAGAGCCGACTCGTGCCGGGAGCGGGCGTGGATGAGGTGCACGTCCACGCTGTCGTCGGCGCCGCCGTCCAGTCCGGTGCAGAACTGCGGCCACGAGTTCAGCTCGGCCTCGCAGCGCCGCCAGTCGTAGCGGGTGCGCCAGTACTCGCACAGCTCCTGCGCGTACTCCAGCGGCACCCCCTGGATCCACCCGCCCGCGGTCTCCCGGTCCGGCCACCTGGTGCGGGCCAGCCGCTCGGTCAGGTCGTCCAGATCGGACTGCGGCACCTCGACCCGGAACGTCCGCACTACAGCTGCACCCCGCGGGTCAGCGCGCCGTCGACGACCAGGTTGGTGCCGGTGATGAACGACGCCCGCGGGCTGGCCAGCATGGTCACCGCGTAGGCCACCTCCTGCGCGGTGGCCATCCGGCCGGTCGGGTTCAGTCCCAGCGCGGTGGCGAACAGCTCCGGGTTGCCGGTCTCGATCGAGTTCCACACCCCGCCGGGGAAGTAGGTGTTGCCCGGGGACACGCAGTTCGCCCGCACCCCGGCGGCCGCGTGCTGGAAGGCCAGGCCGGCGATGTAGTGGATCACCGCGGCCTTCATCGTGCCGTAGGCGTCCTTGGCGAAGTCGATCTCACGGCCGGACACCGAGGACACCGCGACGATCGAGCCCCTCGACTCGAGCAGGTGCGGCATGGCCGCCTCGCAGAGCCGCACGGTGTGCATCAGGTCGGTCTGGAAGCCGGCCTGCCAGTTGTCCTCGCCCGACCCGATGGCCAGCGCGCTGACGTTGGGCACCACCACGTCCAGGCCGCCGAACCGGTCCGCGGAGGCCGCGACCCAGTCGGCGAGCGCAGCCGGATCGGTGACGTCGAGCGCGGTACCCGCCACCTCGCCACCGGCGCCGCGGAGCTCGTTCTCCGCCGTCTCGACGTCGGCCGCGGTGCGGGCGCAGAACCCGACCCGGGCCCCTTCGGCGACCAGCGCCTCGACGACGGCCCGCCCGATGCCCTTGGTGCCTCCGGTGACCAGCGCCGCCTTGCCGCTGAGCTGCAGATCCATGGTTGTCCTTCCTGGGCCTAGAGGGAGCGGGACAGCTCGCGCAGGTGCCGGTGCATGCCGTCGTAGGCGTCGGTCGCCGGCAGCAGCGACTTGGAGACCTTGGTGAGCGCGCTGTAGTTGGTGTCGCACACGTTGGCCAGCGGGGACAGCGCGATCTGGGTGAGCAGCTGGTAGGCGTCGAGGCGATCCAGCCCGTACAGCTCGCCGAGCCACGTGATCATGCCGACCTGGCTGGCCCGCCAGGCGTCCTCCAGCGGCCGCGACGAGCCGACCACCGCGTAGTGCTCGTCGTGCTCCAGCCGTGGCCAGGCCGGCGCCGGCGCGCCCTTGATCAGATCGACGATCAGCGTCACGTCCATCGCACCCTCGACCGCGGTGCCGCAGCTCTCACCCTCGCCCTGCCGGTAGTGCCCGTCGCCCACCGAGAACAGCGCGCCGGGCACGTTGACACCCAGGTAACAGGTGGTGCCGGCCTTCATCTCCGGGGTGTCCATGTTGCCGCCGAAGGTGTCGGGCACCAGCGACGAGCGCACCTCGCGGCCGGGCGGCGCCACCCCGACGGTGCCCAGCATCGGCGCGACCGGCAGCTCCAGGGACAGGTTCGCGGCCTCGTAGCGCACCGTGCCGGCGGCCCGGTCGAGCTGGTAGATCCAGGTGCGCTCGGGCAGCGGGTCGTTGAGCAGCGCGGTCCGGTCGGTGCCGGTGAGCGCGCCGAAGAACGGGATCGTGGTCGACGCGGCCCAGTCCCGGGCCGGGGTGAGGTCGACGATGTGGATGGCCAGCGTGTCACCCGGCTCCGCCCCCTCGACGTGGAACGGCCCGGTCTGCGGGTTGACCTGGGTCATGTCCAGCACGTCCGACGGCCGGTCGCCGACCCGCTGCAAGCGGCCGGAGAACGCGTCCTCGGTCCACAGCTTCAGCGCGGTGCCGGGGGCGATCCGGTGGGTCGGGGCGACCCCACCGAAGGTCCAGGCGTACTGGTCGGGGGTCGGGCGGAACTCGACGACATCCACCGGCGTGATCGTTGACCGGCCGGCGGCGCCGCGCAAGACCCAGCGGCCGGTTGATCGGCATCGGCGAGCGCAGGGTTGCCGCGGGTCAGCCGCACAGGGCCCGGGAGATCCCGCGGGCCGCCGCCCGCACCAGCGGCACGTACGCCCGCGCATCCGACGTCGCCGCCGGCACCACCACCGACAGCGCGGCCACCACCGTCCCGCGCGGCCCCCACACCGGCGCCGCGATCGAGAGTGCGATCAGCTCGATCTGCCCGTCGCTGATCGCCACGCCGGCCCGGCGGGTCTCGGCCAGCGCCCGGCGCACCTCGCCGGCGGAGGCCAGGGTCTTGGCGGTGAACCGCTTCAGCGGCGCGGCCAGCACCTGCTCCTGCAGCTCCGGATCGGCGTGCGCGAGCAGCACCAGGCCGACCCCGGTGGCGTGCAGCGGCAGCCGGCTGCCCACGCGGGTCACCACGTTCACCGCGCCCCGGCCGGAGAGGCGCTCCAGGTACAGCGCCTCGGTGCCGTCCAGGACGGCGAGCTGCACGTTCTGCCGGGTCACCTCGTAGACGTCCTCCAGGAACGGCATCGCCAGCTCCCGCAGGTCCCGCCCGCGGGGGGCGAGCACGCCGACCTCCCACAGCCGCAGCCCAACCCGGTAGCGGCCCTCGTCGTTGCGTTCCAGCGCACCCCAGGCCGCCAGCTCGGCGACGATCCGGTGCGTGGTGGTCAGCGGGAGCCGGGCCCGTCGGCTGATCTCGGTGAGGTTCAGCTCGGGCCGCTCGGCGCTGAACACGGCCAGCACCGCCAGCACCCGCGCCGTCACCGAGTCGCGCACGGCCGCAGTGTGCGCCGGGCTTCCGCCCAACGGAAGATCCCGTGCACCCGGCCCGGCCGGTCCAGCCCGCTCGGCGGCGCGGACAGCGGCATGGCACGGTGAGAACATGCGACAGAACGGTACGAAAAGGATGATCGTCGCGGCCGGCGCGGGCATCGCCCTGATGTTCACCGCGGCCGGCTCCTGCGGTTCGGCCGAGCAGGACGAGGACGAGCCCGCCGTCACCAACCAGCAGCCGGCGCCCGACGACGACGGTCCCGAGCAGCCCGGCGAGGACGCCGAGGACGGCGAAGACGGCTGAGTCGGCCGCCGCCGACTCCGACCCGTCCGCGACGGGCGGCAGTCCCAGGCGGCTACTACCGTGCAGGTCATGACCGGCACCGACACCTTCGAACGGCAGCCCGTCGCGCTCGACGAGCGGATCACCTCCGACGGGTCGTCCCACTGGCCGGTGCAGCCCGGCCGGTACCGGCTGGTGATCGCCCGCGCCTGCCCGTGGGCCAACCGCGCGGCCATCGTGCGCCGGCTGCTCGGGCTGGAGCCGGTGATCTCCATGGGCATCGCGGGGCCGCTGCACGACGAGCGCAGCTGGCGCTTCCACCTCGACCCGGACAACCGGGACCCGGTGCTCGGC
>DATMDS010000048.1:0-23920 GCA_035557575.1 Pseudonocardia sp.
AGGTCGTTAACGAATGGTTGGGGCGGCCGGATCCGCCGCCGACATCGCGTTCGTGACTCACGCGGTCGGCGGCTACCTCCTTTTCAGTTGCTAGACCACATGGCCTAATCTGCTATGCTAATAGCACTAACTTCACCCACTTCATGCCGTCACTACGGACGCGCGACAACACTGGACACCGGCTGCCGGCGGGACATCGCGAAGGAGGGCTCGTGCAGCGCATCGCGACCGTGCTCGGGGTGACGATCGGCCTTGTCATGGCCCTGGCCGGCTGTTCGTCGGCGGCTCCGGCTCCAGCCCCGGCGGCTCCGCCGCCGCCGCCGCTGTCGCCGGCACCGGTCTGGGATGGGACGTTCGGCCCGCGACCGGTCGACGCGCCCTGTCGCGGCAGCGCCGATGATCCTCGGCCCGGTGACGTCATCTGCTATCACGACGACCTCGACGAGCCATTGGAGATCACTGTCGGCGGCACCCCGGACGCGCCGATCACGTACTCGGGCACCGGCGAGACGACGGTGCCGGGCATCCGCGCCGAGGCGGACAACATCATCATCCAGGGGTTCGTCTCGGCCGGTGCGAAAGACACCGGTATTTGGGCGGCCGGCCGGAACGTCACAATTCAGGACAATACGATCACTCAGGTCGAATTCACCCAGAATGACCTCGACGCAATCCGATTCTTCGGTGACGGTGCCCGAGTGCTGCACAATTACGCGTACGACGTGGAGGGGACCAGCGACATCGGCGAATCGCACGTCGACTGCATGCAATCCTTCGCGACATCCCGCCCGGGCAGCTCGAACGTGGTGATCCAGGGCAACCGCTGCGAGGGGATCCGGGCCCAGTGCCTGATGGCCGAGGGGCCGCACGTCGCGGACGGGTCCCGCGAGGGGGTCTCCCGCAACTGGCTGTTCGAGGGCAACTACTGCGACGCGTACGCGGCCGCGCAGTCGGTGTCGGTGCAGAACATCCAGGACGTCACGATCACCCGCAACGTGATGGACGGCAAGGGCAACAAGGCGATAGCGCTGGGCCAGGAGGCCACCGGGGTCACCGTGGCCGACGACAACACGATCGGCCCCCGCTACGGACGTGCGGTCGGTTTCGACGACCCGTCGGCCCGCCCCGGGTACCAGGGGCCGCCGGTGCCCTGACCGGCCGTCGTCGACCCTGCTGTCCGCTGCACAGGGGTAACGCGAAACACTGCGGGGACGAGAGCAGGTTCGGGTTGTGCCGCCTCCGTGGGAGGAGAACGATGGCGTACTTCACGCGGCGCATCGTCGTGGTGGGTACCGGCTACGTGGGTCTGACCACGGGAGCCTGTCTGGCCTCATTGGGCCACCGCGTCGTCTGCACCGATGTCGACCGGGCCAAGGTCGAGCGGCTCCGAGCGACTCAGCTCGACATCCGGGAGCCGGGTCTGGCCGAGCTGGTGGCCGAGACGACGGCCGCCGGGCGGCTGTCGTTCATCGTCGGCACCGCTGCCGGCCTCGAGGAGCTGCGCGCCGAGGGCACACCGGCCGAGATCGTGGTGCTGTGCGTGCCGACACCGATGGGCATCGGCGGCGTCGCCGACCTGGCGGCGGTGGAGTCCGTGATCGAGGAGGTCCGGGCCGGCCTGCCGCCGGGTGCGGTCGTGGTGGCCAAGTCCACGGTTCCGGTCGGCACCTGCGAGCGGATCGCCGAGCTGCTGGAGCGCTCGGACGTGGCCGTGGTCAGCAACCCGGAGTTCCTGCGCGAGGGCTCCGGGGTGCACGACTTCATGCATCCCGATCGGATCATCATCGGCTCGGCGGACCAGGACGCGGCGGAGCGGGTGGCCGCGCTCTACGCCCGGCTCGGCGCGCCGACGGTGCTCACCGACTGCGCCAGCGCCGAGCTGATCAAGTATGCGGCGAACTGTTTCCTGGCCATGAAGCTGTCCTACGTGAACGCGCTGGCCGAGCTGTGCGAGCGGCTCGGGGCGGACGTCGCCGACGTCACCGAGGGGCTCGGTTTCGATCGGCGCATCGGCAACTCCTACCTGTCGCCGGGCCCGGGGTGGGGTGGCTCCTGCCTGCCCAAGGACACCGCCGCGCTGCTGCAGCTCTCCGACTCCGTCGACTTCGAGTTCCGGCTGCTGCGCGCGGCGATCGAGACCAACACGCGGCAGAGCGGGCGGATCCTGGAGAAGGTCCGGCTGGCGGTGACCGGTCGCCGCACCGGGCCGCTGACCCGCACCCGGATCGCGCTGCTCGGGCTGGCGTTCAAGGCCGGCACCAGCGACCTGCGCGACTCGCCCGCGCTGGCGGTGGCCGCCCGGCTGCGGCAGGCCGGCGCCGAGCTGACGGCCTACGACCCGGCCTTCGTCACCGCCGACGGCGTCCAGTTCGCTGCCGGCAGCGAACTGGACGGGGCCCCGCTGACGCTGGTCGAGGATCCCTACGTCGCGGCGAAGGACGCCGACGCGGTGGTCATCCTCACCGAGTGGTCCGAGTTCCGCGGCCTCGACTGGGGCCGCCTGCGCGGCATCGTGCGCCGGCCGGTGGTGGTCGACACCCGCAACCTCGTCGATCCCGACGTGCTGGCCCGCGCGGGCTTCTCCTGGACCGGCGTCGGGCGGCTCCCGCGCGTGCCGTCGTGACCGGCGGCGAGGGCAAGCCCGGGCCGGGCCAGATCGATCGGCTGATCGTCCAGCAGTACGACATCACCCGGTACCCGACGATCGGCGGGATCGACACCTGCCTGCGCGGCCTGCTCGAGTACGCCCCACCGGGGGTCGAGCTGGCGGTGGTGGGGATCGACGAGGGCACCTGGCCGGGCCGCAAGCTGGGCCGCTGGGAGTCGCACCGGCGGGGCGAGCACACCATCCGGTTCCTGCCGGTGGCCCGGATCGACACCGGCCGGGCCCGGCGGTTTCCGTACTCGGTGCGGCTGGTGGCCGGCGTGCTGCGGCACCGGCGCGCGATCCCGCGGCCCAGGGTCGTGCAGGCGCACCGGCTCGACGTCGCGCTGGCCGTCCGGGTGCTGTTCCGCGCACCGCTCGTGTACTGCATCCACACCCAGGAACGGGGCCTGGTCGGGCGCACGTCGGACTCGTTCTGGCGGTTCGGCGGCGCGGCGGTCTACGAGCGGCTGGACCGGATGATGGCCGGGCTGGCCCGGTGCGTGATCGTGTTCAACCCGGACTACGCGGAGCGGGTGCGCGGCTGGAACCGGCGCACCGTGTCCGCCCCGACCTGGTTCGACCCGGCGACCACCCCGTTCCGGCTGGACACCCACGACCCGTACGCGGTGCTCTGGGTCGGCCGGCTGGAGGTGCCGAAGGACCCGGAGCTGGCGGTACGGGTGTTCGCCGCCCTGGCGCTGGACCACCCCGACGAGCCGTGGAGCCTGCAGATCGTGGGATCCGGCAGCCTGATGCCCGCGCTGGAGGGGCAGATCGCCGCGCTGCCGCCTGACGTCGGCCGCCGCATCACGCTGCGCGGGCGGCTGGACCCCGAGCAGCTCGGGGAGGTCCGCAGCCGCTCCGGGATGCTGCTGATGACCTCCCACCCGGGCTACGAGGGCTTCCCCCGGGTCCTGGTGGAGTCGCTGGCCACCGGGTTGCCCGCGGTGGTGACCGAGGGCAGCGACACCGCCGGGCTGGTCCGGCCGCTGGTGTCGGGCTCGGTGCACGGCCGCGACCCCGCGGCGCTGGCTGCCGGTCTGCGCTCGGCGCGGGCGCTGGACCGGACCGCGGTCGCCGGCGTGGTGTCCGCGTTGAGCGCCCCCCGGGTGGTGCGCGAGGTGTTCTTCGGCGACCTGATCGGGTCGGGAGCACCCGCGGGGAGGGGGGCCCGGTGACGGTCCTGGTCACCGGCGCGGCCGGGTTCATCGGCAGCACCCTGGCCGGCCGGCTGCTGGCCGACGGGCACGACGTGATCGCCGTCGACGCGCTGACCGACTACTACGACCCGGACATCAAGCGCGCGAACCTGCAGCGGATCCGCCACGAGCGGCTGCGCGTGGTGCAGGGCGACCTCAACGAGCTTGACCTCGAACCGCTGCTCGCCGACGTCGAGGTCGTGTACCACCAGGCGGGCCAGCCGGGCGTGCGGGCCTCCTGGGGCCGCGAGTTCACCCGCTACACCCGCGACAACATCGACGCCACCCAGCGGCTGCTGGAGGCGGCCCGGCAGGCACCACGGCTGCGTCGCGTCGTGCTGGCCTCGTCCTCGTCGGTCTACGGTGCCGCCGAGCGGTTCCCGACCCGGGAGACCGACCGCCCGCAGCCGTTCAGCCCGTACGGCGTCACCAAGCTGGCGGCCGAGCACCTGGCCGTGCTGTACGCGGCCAACCACGGCCTGCCGACGGTCAGCCTCCGCTACTTCACCGTCTACGGCCCGCACCAGCGGCCCGACATGGGCTTCGCCCGGTTCTGCAAGGCCGTCCACGACGGCACGCCCATCGAGCTGTACGGGACCGGCAAGCAGGTGCGCGACTTCACCTACGTCGACGACGTCGTGGAGGCGAACCTGCGGGTCGCCGCGGCGGACCTCGCCCCCGGCACGGTGCTGAACGTCGCGGGCGGCTCGGCGGTCACGGTCAACGAGGTGCTGGAGCTGCTCGGGCGGATCGCCGGCCGGGAGGTGCTCATCCGGTCCGCGGCGACCGTCCCCGGGGACACCGAGCGCACCGGGGGCAGCACCGACGCGCTGCGGGCGGCGACCGGCTGGGCACCCGCCATCCCGTTGCGGGAGGGCCTGGAGAAGCAGTACCGCAGCGTCGCTGCCGTGCCCGTCTGAGGTGCGCGCCCTGCCCGGACGGGCCAGCCTGGCGAGTGCGACGGCGGCGATCGTCGGCTCCCTGCCGGGCTTCACCCTGCCGTTCGTCGCCGCGCTGGTCCTGCCCGCCCAGGACTCCGACGTGCTGCTGCTGGCGCTGTCGGTCGGCATCACCCCGTCGATCATCGTCGGCGCGGCGGTCGAGCTGACCACGGTGGCCGGGTACGGGCGGCTGCTCGGCCGGGACCAGGGCCCCACCCCCGAGGCGCTGCGCGCCCTCCACCGCCGGGTGCTGAGGTTCGGGTTGCTGCTGACCGTCGTCGTGGTGCCGGCCCTCGTGGTGGCCTACGCGGCCGGCCAGCCGGACCGGGCGGAGTTCCTCACCCTGGTCTGTGGCGTGGCCGCCGCCCCGGTCGTCGCGGCCCTGGCCAGCGTGCTGTCCGGGGAGTGCATCGCCCGCGGAGCGCCGGTGGTGCCCATCGCGGTGCAGGCCATGCGCTCGTTGCTGCCCGCCGTCGCGCTGCTGGTCTGGCCGACCGGCCCGCTGCTGCTGTTCGCGGCCCTGCTGCCGGCCGGGGAGGCGGCGCGGGCCCTGGTGCTCCGAGCGGCCTGCCGCCGGCTGCGCGCCCGGCAGGCCGGGCCGCCGACCGGCGAGCTGACCGCCTACGGCCTGGCGGCCCAGGCCGTGTCGTCCGGGGTGACCCAGCTCGGGCCCGCGGTCGACCGGCTGTATCTCTCCTCGGCCGGCGCCGGGGCCATCTCCAGCTACGAGATGTCCGACCGGCTGATGTACGCCGCCTCCCAGCTGTACACGATGACGTTCATCTACCGCCGGATCGCGGTGTGGGCGCAGCTGCCGACGATGGACGCCGAGCGGGCGCGCCGGCTGCTGCGCGGCGACGCTCGCTCGCTCGGTGGGCTGGCCCTGCTGCTCACCGCGGCAGGCGCCGGCGCCTGCCTGGCCGCGCTGGCGTCCGGCCTGCTGCCCGCCGACTGGCAGACCGGCTTCTGGTGGGGGTCGCTGGTGATGCTGTCGCTGCCCGCCCACCTGTTCAACGTGGTCGGCACCCGGCTACTGGTGATCGGCCGCAAGCAGCACCTGATGCTGTGGATCGCCGGCGCCACCGCGATCCTCAACGCCGGCCTGGACGCCGTGCTCTACCTGCTGCTCGGCCCGGTGGGCATCGTGGTGTCCACCGTCGCCGTGCGCTGGATCATGGCCGGCGTGTACCTCTTCCTGCTGCGCACCGTCGTCCCGGCGACCGTCGGCCGGGAGCTGGCGCCCGAGTGAACTCCCCCCGATCGACCCCTCGGATCAACGCCGCGGGGCCGGCGAGGGTGACGGAGGCCGCTCGGTCGGCGCCTCCGCGGCCGGCGGCAGGTCGCCCCGGTCGACGGGGCCCGTCCGGTCCGTCGCGGACACCTCGCGGGAACCCGGGACCGGCACCGCGACCGGTCCGCTGGGCGCCTCGGCAACCTCGCCGGAGACGGGTACCGGGACCGGGTCGCCGGGCGCCGCGGCCACCGGACGGCCGTTCGGTGGCGAACCGGGTTGGGTCGGGATCGACAGCTGCGGGATGAGCGGCACCGGCCGGTCCGGGTAGCCGCGCATCCGCCCACTGCGCGGCGGCCGCTTCGCCATCGACAGCACCGTGCCGATCAGCGGCGCGGACACCGCGTCCAGCGTCCGCAGCGCCGCGGCCACCTGGTCCTCGTTGGTCCTGCGGTAGCGCACGACCAGGACCACCTCGTCGGCGCGGGCGGCGACCGCGGCGGCGTCCGAGACCGGCAACAGCGCCGGCACGTCGATGATCACGAAGTCGTACCGGTCCCGGACTTCGTGCAGCAGGTTGTCCAACCCGCGCCCGGTCAGCAGCTCACCCATCCGCGGAGCGACCGGCCCGGCCGGCAGCACCTCCAACGGCAGGTCGCCGAGCCGGCGGCGGGCGAACGGCCACAGCAGCCGACCGGCCAGCACCGTGGTCAAACCCGGTCCGGGATCCAGGTCCAGATACGTCTCGACCTGGGGGTGGCGCAGGTTCGCGTCGATCAACAGCACCTGGTTGCCCTCGGCGAGCGCGCGGGCGAGATTGCAGGCGGTGGCCGAGGTGCCCTCGCCGGGGACCGCGCTCGTCACCACGACGACCTTGGCCCGGCCGTGCTGCTTCGGTGCGCCGCCGTGGAACTGCAGGTTGGTCCGGAGCCGCCGGTAGGCCTCGGCCCGCCGTGACCCCGGGTCCTGGTCGACGGCGAGCGGGGACATCCGGGCGTTGCGGTCGGCGGGGATCTCGGCCAGCAGCGGGACGCCGGTCAACGCCTGCAGGCGGGTCCGGTCGCGGATCGAGGTGTCCCGGACGTGCTGCACGAACGCCGCCCCGATCCCGATCAACAGGCCGAGCGCCGCTCCGAGAGCCACCGCGAACGGCCCGTTCGGCGAGACCGGGACCGCCGACGGCGTGGCCAGCCGGATGATCTGTGCCCCGATCTGGGCGCTGGCCGGCGCCGGCGCCGCCGCGGGCGGGGGAGCACCCCGGGTGGCCGGGTCCGGTGCCGGAGCCGGTGCCGGGCCGATCGGCTGCTGCTGCTCCAGCGCCTGGGTCAGCCCGACGAACTGCTCGGCGACGGCGTTCGCGATCGCGGCGGCCTGCTCCGGCGAGGTGTCGGTGACCGACGCGGTCAGGACGACGGTCTCCGGGGCGACGGTCACGGTGAGGCGCTCGGCGAGCTGCTCGGCCGTCATCGGCAGCCTGAGCTGGTCGACCACCGCCTGGGTGATCCGGCCGTCGGTCATCAGCGGCGCGTAGGACGCCGCCCGCTCCTTCGCCAGCTGGCTGGCCTGGTAGGCCTCGTCCGAACTGGTGGCGCGCCCCTGCAGCGACACGTACAGCGTGACGCTCGCGGGGTACTGGCGCGGGATGACCGTCAGTGCCAGCGCCGCGCCGAGCAGGCCCAGCAGCAGGCAGCTCAGGACGACGCGCCAACGCTCCCCGACGATCCGCAGAGCTTCATTGACACTCACGCTGACCCTCCGTGATATCGCAGCTGCTCTTTCGCAGCATAGGCGCGGTCGAGCCGTGGCTGCCGCCGTCGCAGCGGCGTACGGTCAGTGACCGTGATCGCAGGATCGCGACGGTGACGACCGTCGACCATCAGCTGCCGGCGGCCGGCGTGGCCCCGGACGCCGCCGGGCGGGTCGACCCGCGACCGGTGGCCGGGCCGCTGCCGCTCGGCTGGCTGTGGCCGCTGCTCGCGCTGGGGGCCGGGGCCGGGGCGGTGGTGGCGCCCGTGCCCACCGTGCTCGTGCTCGCCGTCGCCCTGCTGCTGGCGTCGGCACTGCTCGCACCGCGGCTGACCGCCGGCACCGCGGTTCTCGTCATCCTGTTCGCCCGGCCGCTGGAGCACCTGGTCCCGGTCCCGGCGGTGTCCTACGTGGACGAAGCCGCGGTGGTGCTCTGTGTGCTGACGCTGCCGGTCCGGCGCCTGGTCACTCGGCAGCCGCTGCGCACCTTCCCCGGGCAGTGGTGGTTCACCGCGTTCCTGGTGCTCGGGCTGGTCAGCAGCCTGGTGGCGCACGTGCCGCCGTGGATTTTCCTGACCGGGGGATTCCTGATGTCCAAGGGGCTGCTGCTGGCCTGGGCGGTCGCCCAGCTCGACTGGACCGAGCGGCACCTGCGCACCGTGGCCCGGGCCGGCGCCGGGTTGATCCTGTTCTGCCTGGCCGCGATGCTGGTCAACCTGGCCGTGCCGGACGCCTGGAATGCGTTGCTGGCGAGCGACCTGCGGGCCGTGGAGCCCCGGTCCATCCTGCCGTCGCTGATCGGCCCGTTCCCCCACCCGATCGACCTCGGCCAGTTCATGGCGCTGTCCGCGATCGCCATCGCCGCCTGGCGGGCCACCGTGGGCCGCACCGCCTTCACCCTCGGGCTGCTGCTCGCGACGGCGGCCGGCGCCCTGCTGACCGGCCGGCGCACCGCCGTGACCGGCCTCGCGGCGGCCTGGCTGTGGCTGCAGACCGTGGTGCGCTCGACCCGGGTGCTGATCGCGCTCGGCGCCGCCCTGCCACTGGCCGTCGTGGTGCTCGCCGGCCCCGTCGCCGAGGTCACCAGGGCGACCTACCACGACTACGTCGCCAACACCACCCCCGAGGCGCGCACCGTGCTGACGGTCGACTCGTTCTCGGTGGCCGGCGAGCACTTCCCCGCGGGCGCCGGGTTCGGCCGGTTCGGCTCGGCCGCCGCCGCCGAGAGCTACAGCCCGGAGTACGTCGCGCGCGGCTACCCGAACATCTGGGGGCTCGGCCGCACGGCCGAGGACGGCAACTTCCTCACCGACACCGAATGGCCGGCGATCCTCGGCGAGACGGGCTACTTCGGCGCCGCCGCGTTCGCCTGCGGCCTGTTCGCGATCTACCGAGCCGGCCGCAGGCTGTACCGGGACGCGGTCGCGCCACTGCCGCGGTGGGCCGGCCTCACCCTGGCCGGTTGGCTGGTGGTGATGCTGGTGGGGTCGGTCGCCACGGTGATGTTCACCGGACCGCCGGTGTCCGGCGCGTTCTTCGCCCTGGCCGGCGTGGTGACGGCGCTGGCGGACCGTACCGGAGCAGAGGGTCACAGCCGGTCCACCCCGGGAGCGGCCAGCCGGTCGCCAGTGTCCAGGATCTCCTCGCCGTAGCGGCCGAGCAGGTCCCCGTCGATGGCGGCGTGGTCGGTGAGCACGATCACGATGGCTGCTGCCTCACGACCACCCGGTCGTCGCCGGTGAACGTCATGGCGGCCCCTCTCGATCATGTGCGGTGGTCAGCAGAAGTAGTGGTAGAGCACGGCGCCGGCGCGTTCGGTGGTCTCGTCGGGCACCGCGTCGTCGGTCAGCAGCCGGGTCAGCTCACCCAGCTCGGCGCCCAGCGCCCGCTGCGCCGGGGTCGCGGCGACCTCGCCGCTGCGCAGCGTGACCAGCGATCGCTCGATGCTGGCCCACTTGCGTTTGAAGGACACCAGGCCGGGCTGGTCGCGGTCGCTCAGGCCCCAGTCGACCAGGTGCAGCCCGCGCTCGGCGGCGTACCGGATGGCCGCCCAGTAGATCGCGTCGTTGGGGCGCAGCCGCAGGTGCTCACCCGCGGAGGCGCCGAACTTGTAGTAGAGCCGGCCCGCCCACTCCACGAACAGCGCGGCCGCGATCACCTCGTCGCCGGCCCGCGCCAGCAGCGTGACGCAGCCGCCGCCCGGGGCGAACTCGGTCCAGATGCGCTCGAAGAACTCGACCGGCTGGGCGAGCAGCCGGTACTTGCGCTTGCGCAGCCGCACGTGCAGCTGGTGCATGGTGTGCACCGCCGCGGGATCGTGGCGGACCTGCACGGTGACGCCGGCCCGGGTGGCCGTGGCCAGGTTGCGCCGGGACGCCCCGGCGAGCCGCCGGTGCAGCTCGTCCGGCCCGTCGTCCACCGGGGTCCCGTGCCACGCCGCCTCGCCGACCACGCGCAGCCGCGGGTCGCCGACCGCCGGGGAGTCGTCGAGGCAGCGCAGCGTGAAGGGCACCTCGGCGGCCGTGACGCCCGCCGAGACCGCCTCCCAGGTGGGGAGGTCCGGGACCAGCGGATCCGCCCGGTCGCAGAACGGCAGGCTCAGCAGGCGCCGGCCGCGGGCGTCGTCGACCGGCACCCAGGCGAGCCCGCCGAGCGGGGCGCCGGACCCGTCCAGGGCGATCCGGGCCTGCGGGGTGAAGCCGTAGGTCCCGCAGACCGCGGCGATCCACGGCGGCGCGGTGAACAGGCTCGCCCCGGGCCGGGCCGCCAGCTCGGCCCAGCGCGGGTCGGCCGCCGGGTCGACGGCGACCAGGGTGAGCGCGCTGGTCACCGCACGCTCCGGGCCGGGCGCTCCGCGGCACCGATCAGTGCGAACGGCGGCGCCGCGGTCGCCCGCCGCACCGTGCTGCGCCGGCTGGCGAGCAGGTCGTCGACCGTGATCGCGTCGGGGGAGCGGTGCACGGCCAGCCCGCGCGCCGCCAGCTCCTGCGCCAGCTCCGCCTGGTGGTCGTCGCCCGCCTCGCCGAACGCCGCGACCCGGCTGACCATCACCGCGAACCGGCCGGCGGCCAGGTTGGCCAGCGCGGATCCGGTGCCCGCGTGGCTGACCACGATGTCCGCGTCGGCCAGGGCCGCGGTGAGGTCGGCCGCGGGCAGGAACGGCGTGGCTCGGATCGGCAGGTCGTCGACGGGCGTGCAGCCCGTCTGCCACAGCACCTGCACCGGCCGCCCGGCGGCCGTCTCCAGCCCGCCGCCGGGCGCCAGCAGCTCGGCGAGCGCGACCATGAGGCGCCGGAACGGGAACTCCGCCGCGGTGCCGACGGTGACCACGACCCTGATCCGGTCGCCGATCGGGCGGTCGGCGGGCGTCGCCTGGTAGGCGTCGAAGCCGCTGCCGCCGTAGTGCCAGTGCTCGTCGCTCCAGTGCCGGTACTGGGTGTAGGTGTGCACGCGGGGTACCCAGCGCAGGATCCGCCCGGTCAGCGAGGGGCCGCTGACCCGGGCGGCGCTCTCGATGTAGTGGCAGTCGACCCCGCGGGCGGCCAGGTAGGGCAGGTAGCCCAGCGCGATGCCGGAGCCGGTGGACACGGCGCGGGTCGGTCGCCGCTGTCGGTACAGCGCATGGGCCCGCAGCGCGCAGCGCAGCACGCTCGGCACGTCGCGGACGCCCACGTACGGGATGTACTCGACGTCCCGACCGGCCAGCAGCGAGCTGCTCTGCTCGTTCTCGTGGGTCACCCACACCTGGTCCGGATCGGGCGGGATCCGCTCGGCCAGGCTGACCAGCTGGGTCAGGTGGCCGCCGGTGGTCGCGACCAAGACCGTACTCATCGGGCGCCGTCGCGGCGCAGCAACACCGGCACCGTGCGGCACATGATGGCGAGGTCCGTCCACAGGGTCCGGGTCCGCACGTACTGCACGTCCAGCCGCAGCATGTCCAAGGTGGTGAGCGTGCTGCGCCCGCTGACCTGCCACAGGCCGGTGAGCCCCGGCCGCACGCTGAACCGCGACGCGTACTCCGCGGGGAACATCTTCGCCTCCCAGCTCAGGCACGGACGTGGTCCGACCAGAGCCATCTCGCCGCGCAGCACGTTGATCAGCTGGGGTACCTCGTCCAGACTGGTGCGCCGCAGGAACGCCCCCACCTGCGTCACCCGCTGATCGCCGTTGATCTTGGAGCTGCCGTTCACGACGGTCTCTTCGCCCGCCAGCTCGCGGGCGATCAGCTCGCGCAGGGCGCTGTCGCTGACGCCCACGGACATCGTGCGGAACTTCAGCATCGTGAACCGGCGACCGCCCAACCCGACCCGTTCCTGCCGGAACAGGGCCGGTCCGCAGTCCTCCAACCGGATGAGCAGCGCGACGAGCAGCATCGGCAGCGCCAGCAGGGCCAGCAGCAACGCGGCGCCGAACACGTTGGTCAGCCAGCGGGCCAGGTCCTCCGCGACACGGCGGAACGGCCACTGCGGGGCCGTGGCTCGGAAGCTGGGTGGGTAGGCCATCAGGCACCTCGTGCAGGGTTGTGTGCGGCGCGCCGGGCCAGCGCGACCGCAGCGCGGACCGCGTGCCGCAGCCGCCAGGCGCGGCCACCGGCCCGGGACAGCAGCCGGTAGCCGAGGCTGAGCTTGAGCCGGAACGTCCAGAGCGAATCGCTGCTCTGCACGAACACCCGATCAGCCGCGAACCGGCCGTGCTCGCGGGCGACGGCGAACGCCGTCCCGTATCCCGCGGCGGCGACCGCGTGCCGGGCCGCCGCGTCGTGGGTGCCGTAGGGGTAGGCGAAGGACCGGGCCCGCACGCCGGTGCTGGCCTCCAGCTCGGCCCGCGCGTCCACCACGTGCCGCTGCAGCGTGCGGTCGTCCATCCGGATCATCCGGGCGTGGTCCCAGCCGTGGACGCCCAGCTCCATGCCCGTCTCGGCCAACTCCTTGAGCTGCTCGGCGGCCAGCAGCCGCTCCTGCGGATAGGCCTCGGCCCAGCGCGCTCGATCGCCGAGCAACCCCGGGCAGACGAACAGCACCGACGGCACCCGCGCCGCGCCGAGCAGCGGCGCGGCGATGCGCGCCACCGACTCGTGCCCGTCGTCGATGGTCAGCAGGTAGCTGCGGCGCGGCGTCGGCGCACCGTCCAGCGCCGCGAGGTACTCGTCGAGGCTCAGCGCCTTCCAGCCCCGCCGGCGCAGGTGCTCCAGCTGTGCGGTGAACGTCCGTTCTCCCACGAACAGCCGCTCCGGGTCGGGGCCCGGGGCTTCGCCGAAGTAGTGGTACATGAGTACGCGCGGTGTGGTGGGTCGTGCGCGGCCAGTGCGGATCGTGCGGTCAGCCACGAGCAAGCGCCTCGCAGACCCGATCCACATCGTCGTCCGTCAGGGTCGGGAACAGCGGCAGCGACAGGATCCGCTCCGCGGCGGCCTCGGCCACCGGCAGCCGCTCATCGGCGTACCCGGCGAACGCGGGCTGGTGGTGGACCGGCACGGGGTAGTGGATCCCCCAGCCGATGCCGGCGGCGTCCAGTGCGCGGATGGCGGCCGTCCGGTCCGGCACCTGGACCACGCAGAGGTGATGGACCGACTGCGCGGCGGGGTGCACTGCGACCGGAACGCACCAGGACGGCAGCCCCGCTCGGTAGCGCTGCACCAGGGCGTTCCTCGTCCGGTTCGCCTCGTCCAGGCCGGGCAGCTTGGCCAGCAGGAACGCGGCCTGCAGCGTGTCCAGCCGACTGTTGCGGCCGACGACCACGTGGGCGTGCCGGTCGATCTCGGACCGGCCGTGGTCGGCCAGCCGGCGGATCCGGGAGATCAGCGCCGGATCGTGGGACACCACGGCACCGCCGTCACCGAGCGCGCCGAGATTCTTGCCGGGGTAGAAGCTGAAGGTGCCCACCGCGCCCCAACTGCCGGCCCGGCGCCCGGCGTACTCCGCCCCGTGCGCCTGGGCGGCGTCCTCGATCAAGGAGAGGCCATGCCGGCTGGCCAGCGCGGACAGCGCCACGACATCGGCCATCTGCCCGAACAGGTGCACCGCGATGATCGCGGCCGTGCGCGGGCCGACCGCCGCGGCGGTCGCTGCCGGATCCAGCAGCAGCGTGTCCGGCAGGACATCCACGAACCGCGGTCTCGCGCCCACCGCGCACACCGCTTCGACGGTGGCCACGAAGGTGTTCGTCGGGACGATCACCTCGTCGCCGTGGCCGATCCCCAGTGCGGCCAGCGCCAGCTCGAGCGCGTCGGTGCCGTTGGCGACCCCGACGCAGTGCTCGACCTCGCAGTAGGCAGCGAACGCGTGCTCGAACTCCGCCACGTCCGGACCCCCGACGAACCGGCCGTGCGTGAGCACCGACTTCCAGGCCAGGTCCAGCGGCTCGCGCAACTCGCTGTGCAGCCGGCCGAGCTCGATGAACGGGACGCTGATCTCGCTCGTCGTCACGTGCTCACCCCGGCCCGCGGACCGTTGACCCGCAGCGGTTGTTCCACCAGCGCGCGATCGCCGGTGGCCAGCGCGACATCGGAGGCGGCCAACACCCGCACGATGTCCAGGCCGCGTTGGCCGGGCGTGGCGGGTGGCATCCCCGTGCGGATGGAGTCGATGAATTCCCGGTTCTGGACGATCAGCGGCTCCCGGAACGGCACGTACGGCGAAATGATGTCGCCGGTGCGGTAGCTCACCGGCATCTCGTGCGCCAGGTGCGGATTGTCGATTTCGCCTGGCTCGACGCCGATGTCGTAGATGCGAATCCGCTCGTTGTCCGACATGTCGTCGAACACAGCCATCCGTCGTTCGCCGACCACCGTCGTACGCCGAACCTTGTTCGGATTCAGCCAGCTGACATGCGCGAACGCGTGGGTTGTCGGGAACTCCAAGCGCAGGTACGCGACGTCCTCGGTCAATGGGCCGACATTGCGCTGGGCCCATACCGACACCGCGATCGGCAGCTCGTCCAGGAGGTACGAGGTGATCGAGATGTCGTGCGGCGCGAGGTCCCAGATGACGTTCACGTCGCGCCGGTACAGGCCCAGGCTGAGCCTGGCCGTGTCGATGGACAGCACCCGGCCGAGTTCCCCGGAGCGGATGAGCTCGCGGAGCTGACGCACCGCGGGGTTGTACTCGAAGGTGTGGCCGACCATCAGCTGCACCCCGGCCGCCGCAGCCGCCTTGACCATTTTCTCCGCGTCGAGCACCGTCGTGGCCATCGGCTTCTCCACCAGGACGTGCTTGCCGGCGTTCAGCGCCCGCAGGCTGATCTCGGAGTGGCTCTCCGGTGCGGTGGCCACCAGCACCGCGTCCACCCGGTCCAGTACCTCGTCGAGGTCAGTGCTCGTCGCATCCACCGAATGGGGATAGACAGCTGCCTCGCGCAGCCGCTCGACGTCGCTGTCCACAACCGAGACAGCGACGTCAGGCATCGCATTCAGCACCCTGACGTGCTTGCTTCCCCAGTAGCCGTATCCGACGACGGCTACCCGGACTCGATCTGACTCCTCCATTGAAGCCCCCGACCTGCCGTCCCGGCCTCCGGCAGTCCGCGGTTATGCCACGGCCCGACCGGTTGGATCACCCACTCAAGCGGGTGGGCGATCACCCTAACTGACCCGCCGGATAACTCGCCGTCGAGACTGAGGGTGTTAACAGGTTCGGACTTCCCCGGGCGAGTGACCCCAAATGAACTATCAGACTACGGATTTTGCGAATCGATCTTCACCCAAATATCGTAGTTTGTACGCACAACAAGCGGTTCGAGCCGATTCTTCATCGTTCAATGAACGCGCCCGCCGGCGCCCCGCCGCCGGCGGGCCGATCAGTAGTCGATCGTCTCGATGAGGTCCGAGGGCTCGTCCTCCAGCGCCAGAACCGTCCCGCAACCGCACGGGGAGCGGCCCCGGCGTGCGGTCGCCGATCGGCTCTCCGTCCAGCGAGATGATCGGGCCGACTCCGCCCGCAGTGATCACCGCGTTACGCTCGTCCCCGCCGCATACAGCTCCCCCGCCGCCACGGCTCACCCGACGTCGGCAGGGCCGCGCGTTCCCCGCCCGCGCCCCGCCGGGTGACGTCGCGAACGAGCGAGGACACCGACGCGCCGCCGGACAGCCGGTCGTCACACTCGCGGACCATCGCGCGCTCGGCCGCTACTCGCCCCTGCGGAGCCCGCTCGCGTGGGTCGCCGGGTTCCACCCCGGGCCCGGGTCGGCAACATGCCCGGCAAGCCGTACTGGCCGGCTCCGCCGCGCTGGCGGCCCCTTCCGGGCCCGGCGCAGCGTGCCCCGCTTGACCCGCTCACTGATCTTGTCCGACTCCCGGCCGCGGCGGCCATCGCTTCCCGGAAATGCCGGCGCCCGTCGGCGGTGGTGAGGTCGAACTCGCCGGCCGGCGCCCACACCCACCATCACGCCGACCCAGATTTGTTCCTTTCGGAACCACAGCAATTTCCCACCGCGCGACAAAGCGTGAATTGATCAAGCCGGGAATCCCAAGGCCGGGAACGGCACCAACCCGGCCACGACACTCGATATCAGCGATGAGGTAGTAGTCGATATTCGCGAACGATCAGCAGGATGACAGCCGCATCAACAAGACCCAGGAACGGCAACACTATTGATCCCGTCTGCCCCGCCCGGTACAGCTCGTACACCACGAACACCCCCAGCACGACGACCGCCACCGGATACGCCGGCCGCCACCGCGCCAGCAACGCCCCGACCAGGCCGAGCTTCACCAGCCCGTGCAACCCGAGATACACCACGGCGAACGTCCGGTTCCCCGAGGCGAACTCGGCGGTACCGGCGACGAAGTGCCGAGCCAGCGAGCCGTCCGGGGGGCCGAGCAGGTCGCGGCTGATGATCTCGTGGATCCAGGAGCTGAGGGCGGCCCCCGGCACGACGAGCAGGACCAGGGCCCCGAGCAGCTCGGCCGCCCCGTCCACGGCCTTGACCAGCAACGCCAGCCGGAAGAGCCGCTCGGTGCGGGCCGCGGAACTCATCGGGTGACGAGCTGCCGACGCTCGCTCCGGTACCGCGTCCACACGACACGGAAGCCTACCGACCCCGCCGGCCCCTCGACCGTAACCAGCGGGGTGGGACGGGTCAGAGGACGCCGGCGAAGCGCAGGAAGTCGGCGATCGACCGGACCGGTGACCCGTTCGGCAGCCGCACGCCCGCACTCGGCGTCCAGCCGGACTGCTGCAGGTAGGAGCGCGGGTCGTGCTTGATCTGGCCGATGATGGTGGAGGCGACGACCTCGCTGCCGACCTCGCCCAGCGTGTTGCCCTGGGACCGCACCTCGGACTCCTTGAGGACGTAGAACCACAGCGGGGTCCTGGTGAAGAAGCCGCCCTTGGTGAGCGCGTCCTTCACCGCCTGGCTGCTGTTGGTCTCCAGCTCGGCCTGGGTGAGCGGGTCCACGCCCAGCTGCTCGGCCACCGCCTGCCCGGTGGGTAGCGACAGCCGGAAGCCGCGCAGCAGGTTGCGCCGAGCGAGGTGCTTGAGCAGCTCCTGCACCCGCGTCGAGAGCGTCGGGTCGTTGCCCTCGTTCAGCAGGTCGGCCAGCGGCGGCGCGAGCTGGGTGTCGATCCGGCGGGCGAACCGGTTCGCGATGATGCTGTCCGGGTCGACGAAGCGGCTCCACTCGACCGGCCAGTTGGTCGGCAGCGTGGGCAGGCCGAACGCGAAGGTCGGGCGGGCCTTGCCGGTGAACTGGAACAGCTGGACGAAGGTCGCGTCGGACTGCAGATTGTTGCCCGGCAGCCCGAAGTTGCGGTTCCAGTCGTACGCGCCGCGGATCATGGTGTGCCCGAACCGGTAGGCGGCCACCGAGAACTCCAGCGGCATGTAGGTGCCACGGGTGTCGAGGTCGAGCAGGTCGTCGTCGGCGGTCAGCACCCGGTCGACGGTTCCGGGGGTGGTCACGGTGGCCAGGAAGTCGTGGACGGTCAGCCACTGGTAGGTCCAGCGGGTCAGGTCGCGGGCCCGACTGAAGATCTCGCCGTCGCCGGTGCGCTCCGGCTCGTTGGCCCGCACCCAGTCCACGGCCGCGTTGTGGAAGCGGAGGAAGGCCACGTGCAGCTGGGCGACGACCAGGTTCTCGTCGTTGCGGCCGTCCCCGATCTGGGCCTTGGCGTGCCGGTCCACGTCCGCGGGGTCGAAGATCCGGGGCAGGTCGCGGGCCATGTCGTCGACCGGCGGGATCCGCACCCCGGCGTTCACCGGGGTCAGCGTGCCGAGCCGAAGCTTGATCCCGTCGTAGGGGACGAACTCGTCGCTGCCCGCGGGGGCCGGGGTGAAGGGGCCGTCGCCGTAGACCGAGTCCAGGTTCAGGGCCGGGTCACGCAGGTTCTTCAGGTCGTTGCGCACGTCGTCCGGGGGAAGCGGCGGCAGCGGCTCGCCCTCGATGCTGATCACGTTGTCGCGGTCGGTGTTGGCGGTCAGGTCGTGGTCGACGAACTGGCCCCAGTAGGTGAGGATCGGCGGGATCGGCGAGTTCTGCTGTGGGGCGGCCGGGTTCTGCTCGACCATCGCGGCGCCGAGGTCGTTGAGGGCCTCGACGGAGGTGTCGATCTCCGCCGGGGTGCCGGCGGGGAGGTGGGTGTCGGCGAAGACCGCTGGGTCCAGCAGCTCGGGGAACAGGTAGTCGAACGACGTGGTGCCCACGATCTGCAGTGCCTCGGCCGAGGACGCCACGGCCACCTCGGGGGTCTGGATCACCTCGCTCAGCGGCGTGGCGCCGGCGCGGACGGCGTCCTTGGCCTCCGGCGCGCTGTCGACGACGGCGTGCCCACCGTGGGACAGATCGGCCAGCACGCGCCGAAGATCACCTTTGCGCTTCATGCGGTTCTCCTTGTCGAAGCGGTCCGTTCCGGGATGTCCATTGAGGAGGAGCGCGGTAACCGCCGGCAGATACGTCGGTCCTATCTGGACTCGCTCAACGGCCTTCCCGGAACCGTCCCGGCGTCGTGCCCACCTGGCTCTTGAACACCCGGTTCAGATGGCTCTGGTCGGCGAACCCGCAGCCGAACGCGATCGCCGGCAGCGGGGTGTCGGTGCGGGCCAACAACTCCTTGGCCCGGGCGACCCGCTGGCGGAGGACGAACTCGTGCGGGCTGGTGTCGAAGGAGCGCCGGAACCGGCGGGCGAAATGGAAGCGGCTCAGCGCCACGCTGGCCGCCAGATCGTCCAGCGAGATCCGCTCGGCCAGGTGCCGGTGCACGTAGTCGCGCACGACCCGTTCCTGGGCGAAGCTCAGCCCGTCGTTCCCGTTCGGCTCGCGGAACAGCACGTGCGCGTGCCGGCGCAGGATGTGCACGGCGAGCTGACAGGACAGGGCGTCGACCAGCAGCCTGCTGCCGGCGCCGCCCTGGGTGGCCTCGTGCGCGATGGCCATCGCGGTGGCGTGGATGACCGGGTCGTCGGCCTTGACCGTGTCGTGCAGCTCGACGTCCTGCACGTCCCGCTCGTACATCTCCCGACAGGTGGCGGCCAGCTCGTCGTGGGTGAGGTAGACGTGCACCACCTCGATGTCGCCCGGCCACACCCAGTGCGACTCGGCGGCGCGGGTGAGCAGCGAGACGTCACCGGGGCCGAGGTTCTCGCGCAGCCAGCCGCCGTCGATCCGGCGGTGCATGAGGGTGGTCCCGCGCCGGTAGGCCACGACCATGTAGTCGCGCAGCGGGGGCACCTCGACGTCCGAGCCGCGGTAGCGGTAGCCGCGCACGGACAGCCCGCCCCAGCCGTCCTCCGGGCTGCGGACGGTCAGCCGGCCGGGCACCCACTGGGGCAACTCCTCGGGAACGATCAGGCCAGCAGCCATGGGTCCTCCGCGTCGACGCCCCTTCAGAAGGCTAACCCGCAGGTGAGCTGGACCACACCTGGTCAATCGGGCAGGCCTGCGATCGGGCCAACTCCTGCGCGGGCGGGCGGGGTCACTCCGGTTCGACTGCCAGCAGCCAGCGCCGCAGCAACCCCGCGATCGCCGCCCGGTCCTGCTTCCCCAGCGGCGCGAGGAACCGGCGGTCGGCCGCGAGCACGGCCCGCAGCGCGACGCCCACCCGATCCCGGCCGAGCGCGGTGAGCCGCACCCGGACTGCTCGGCGGTCGGTGCCGTCGGCCTCTCGGATGAGCAGACGACGCTGCTCCAACCGGTTGAGCCGGGTGGTCATCGCACCGGTGGTGATCAACGCCGTGCGGGCGAGGTGGGTGGGGTGCATACCCTCGGGGCCGGCCTCCCGGCGCAGCGTGTTGAGCACGTCGAAGTCGCCGAAGCTCAGTTCGAACGCGGCCAGCTCCCGTTCGATGTCCCGCTCCAGCAGCCCGGCGAGTCGCAGTAGCCGCCCGACCACCTGCAACGGCTGCACGTCGAGCGCCGGTTCGCGAGCGGACCAGGCCTCGATCATCCGGTCGACGTGATCCACCTGAGCTCGTGGCGAGGGCATGACGGAAAGAGTACCTTGGCCTTAAGTAGCTTGATGACAAGCTAACGAGGAGGATCTGTGCGAACTGCGATCATTTACGAGGGCGCCGCGGGCACCCCGGTGCACGGCCCGTCGACGACGATCGTCGCCGCTCCCCGGGACCAGGTCGTGCCCACCGCGCGCCGGCTGGTGGACGCCGGAGCCGCCCGGATCGAGCTGTGCGGCGCGATGGGGCCGCTGCCCTGGGCCGCGGTCCGCCGGGAGCTCGGCGGGCGGGCCCGGGTCGGCGGGGTGATGTACGGCTTCGAGTCGCTGGAGGGGATCGCCGAGTTCAAGCGGCGGTTCGCCGCGGGCGAGGTGCTGACCGGCGCGTTCCTGTACCTCGAGAGCGGGGCCGATCCGGCCGTCGACCGGCACGAGCACGCGGGCATCACCTTCGTCGCCGTCCCGGACGAGGACGCCGTGGCCGGCGTGGTCGCCGAGCTGGCCGACCGCGGCGTCGCGCTGTTCGAGCTCTACGGCGGGTTGAGCGCGGCGGCCGCCGCTGCCGCGGTGGACGCCGCCGGCGGGCGGGTGCCGGTCGGGGTCGCCCTCTACGACCGCTGACGCGACCCGGTGCTGCCGGCGCGCGTTCGGACAACTCCGCACGATCGTCCAACGCCGCGGCCACAACGTCCAAGCCGGCGGACGGCCCTTCCCGGCAGGCTCAGGGCAGCCGATCACCCAGGGAGGGCCCATGCCCAGTCGGACGGACGTGGACGCGGTCATCATCGGGGCCGGATTCTCCGGGCTCTACATGCTGCACAAGCTGCGCAACCAGCTGGGCCTCACCGCGCGCGTCGTCGAGGCCGGTGGCGGGGTGGGCGGCACCTGGTACTGGAACCGCTACCCGGGTGCCCGCAGCGACTCCGACAGCTACGTCTACGGCTTCACGTTCGACGAGCAGCTCTGGCGGGAGTGGGAGTGGAGCGAGCGCTACCCGGAGCAGCACGAGATCCGGGCCTACCTGGAGCACGTGGCGCAGCGCTTCGATCTCTACCCGGACATCACGTTCGACACCCGGGTCACGTCGGCGACCTTCGACGAGAACACCGACACCTGGACGGTCAGCACCGACTCCGGGAAGCCGCTCACCGCCCGCTTCGTGATCGCCGCGGTGGGCGCGCTGTCCGCGTCGAACACACCGAAGTTCGCCGGGATCGAGACCTTCCGCGGCGAGAGCTACCACACGGGGCACTGGCCGCACGAGCGTGTCGACTTCACCGGCAAACGGGTGGGCGTGATCGGCACCGGAGCGAGCGCGGTGCAGGCGGTACCACTGATCGCTCAGGAGGCCGCCGACCTCACGGTGTTCCAGCGCACCGCGAACTACATCATCCCGGCCAACAACGGCCCGGTCCCGGAGCCGGTGCGTGAGGAACGCAAGCAGGACTACGCCGGGATCCGGGAGCGCATCCAGAACTCGGCGTTCGGCTTCGAACTGACCTTGCTGGAGAAGGGCGCGGCCGAGTCCACCGACGAGGAGATCGACGCGGTGCTGCAGCCGCGCTGGGACGCGGGCGGCTTCGGGATCTGGCTGGGCAGCTACGTCGACATGTTCTTCCTCGACGAGGCCAACGCCAAGGTGCGCCGGTTCCTGCACGACAAGATCCGGGAGAAGGTCGACGACCCGGAGACCGCCGAGCTGCTGATCCCGAAGGGCTATCCGTTCGGCTGCAAGCGCAACCCGCTCGACTCCGGCTACTACGAGACGTTCAACCTGCCGCACGTGCACCTGGTCGACGTGCAGGCGAACCCGATCTCGGGGATCACCCCGAGCGGGGTCCGGCTGCGGGACGGCAGCGAGCACGAGTTCGACGCGATCGTCTACGCCACCGGGTTCGACGCGATGACCGGCCCGATGGACCGGATCGACATCCGCGGTCGCGGCGGTGAGCTGCTGCGCGAGAAGTGGGCCGAGGGCCCGCGCACCCTCCTCGGGCTGATGAGCGCCGGCTACCCCAACCTGTTCACCATCACCGGCCCGCAGAGCCCGTCGGTCCTGTCCAACATGCCGGTCTCGATCGAGCAGCACGTCGACTTCGTCGCGAAGATGATCGGCGAGCTGGCCGAGCGGGGCGCGGCGAGCATCGAACCGACCCGCGAGGCCGAGGACGCCTGGGTGGCGGAGAACCAGGCGCTGGCCGAGGCGACCCTGTTCCCCACGGCGGACACCTGGTACATGGGCGCCAACATCCCCGGCAAGCCCCGGGTGTTCCTGCCCAACCTGAGCTTCGTCGGCCCGTATCGCGCGAAGTGCGACCGGATCGCCGAGAACGACTACGAGGGGTTCGCCTTCTCCGGCGCCAGCGCGGGGGCCACCGCATCATGATCGAGAACAACTTCTACAGCCACGAGTTCCACGGTGACTACGAGCTGGTCAGCATCGGCCGCCTCGAGCTGGAGGAGGGCGGGGTCATCCCGGACTGCCAGCAGGCCGTGACCACCTGGGGCGAGCTGGACGAGGCCCGTGACAACGCCATCCTGATCACCACGTGGTACTCGGGACACACCAGATCTGGCGCGACGTCTACGTGGGCGCCGAGCACGCGCTGCACCGGAGCGCTACGGCGGTCTGATCGCGGGCGCGTTGTACTGCCCGGGCACCACCTGCCCAGTTGTGCGGACGCCGGTTATCGTCGCCCGGTCGAGGGGAGGGCCATGAGCCGGGACGGGATCGGACGGGTCGTGGTGGTCGGCTCGCTGAACGTCGACCTCACGCTGGCCGTGCGCGACATCCCGCGGCCGGGGGAGACGGTGCTGGCCACCGATCAGGGTCAGGGCTGCGGCGGCAAGGGTGCCAACCAGGCGGTCGCCGCGGCCCGGGCCGGTGCGCCGGTGCGGATGGTCGGCTGCGTCGGCACCGACCCCGGTGGCGACCTGCTGCTCGAGCGGCTCGGTGCGGACGGGGTGGAGGTCGGCCGGGTGACCCGGGGCGAATGGCCGACCGGGCTGGCGGTGGTCGCGGTGGAGTCCTCGGGCGAGAACGCGATCATCGTGGCAGCCGGGGCGAACGAGCACTGTGACCCCGAGCAGGTCACGGCGGCCCTCGCGGACCTGGTCTCCGGCGATGTCGTGGTCGCGCAGGCCGAGATCCCGGAGGCGGCGATCGCCGCGGCGGCCCGCGCCGCGACCGCGACCGGTGCCCGGTTCGTGCTCAACCTCGCCCCGCCGATCCGGGTCGACCGGGAGCTGCTGGACGCGGTCACGGTGCTGGTGGTGAACGAGCACGAGGCCGCGGCGGTGCTGGAGCAGCTCGGCGGCACGGTCGATCCCGGCGCGCCGGCTCCGGCACCCCAGCTGGCCAGCAGGCTGGGCGCCGCGGTCGTGGTGACCCTGGGCGGCCGCGGGGTGTTGCTGGTCGACGCACCCGGCGCCGAACCGGTCGGCGTGCCACCGATCCCGCCGCCGCGGATCGTGGACACCACCGGGGCCGGTGACGCGTTCGTCGGCGCCCTGTGCGCGGCGCTGGCCCAGGGCCACCCGCTGGCCGAGGCCGTGCGCTGGGGCGCGGCGGCCGGCAGCATCGCGGTCGCCGCGGCCGGCGCCCAGGGCGGCCGGGCCACCCCGTCCGCGATCAAGGACCTGCTGAGCGGGCATTCCGCTTGACCTCGACCAGGGTTCAACCGGCAACCTGAGCCGGTGAGCGAGCTTGCGAGCGAACGATGTCACGGCGCCTCCGCGAAGCGGTTGACCGAGCGCAGCGAGGGAGAGCGGTGAG
>DATMDS010000049.1:0-12219 GCA_035557575.1 Pseudonocardia sp.
CAACTTCATCGGGCCCGACCAGCTGGACATGCCGCTGGACTTCGGCAGCGCCGCCGAGGCCGGCACCATGCTCGGCTCCGGTGCGCTCGTCGTGCTGGCCGCGGACACCGACCTGCTGGCCGCCTCGACCAACGTGCTGCGCTTCTTCCGCGACGAGTCGTGCGGCAAGTGCGTGCCCTGCCGGGTGGGCTCGACCAAGGCCCACGAGATCCTGCGCGGCGCCGTCTCCTCCGGGTCCAGCCTGGACGCCGCCCAGCGGGAGCGGATCCTCGGGCTGGAGGAGGCCATGCGCAAGACCTCGATCTGCGGACTGGGCCAGGTTGCGCTCGGCCCGGTGGTCAGCGTGCTCGGGCTGGACAAGGGCGGGGCGGCCGCCCGGGACCACCCGAAACCGGGGGGCGCGCCCGGCCAGCCCGACCGGTGACCACCACAACCGGGCGGGAGTTCTTCGACGCCCGCACCCTGTCCGAGGCGCTGGCCGGGTTCCGGCCGACCCGGCGGACCGGGATCGAGACGGTGCCGCTGGCCGCGGCCCGGCACCGGGTACCGGCCGGCGACGTGCGCGCGCCTGCCGCGCTGCCCGGCTTCGCCCGGTCCACCGTGGACGGATACGCGGTGCGGGCGGCGGACACCTACGGCGCCTCCGAGGGGCTGCCCTCCTACCTGGACCTGGTCGGCTCGGTCCGGATGGGGCGGGCGCCGGAGGTGTCCGTACAGGCCGGCCGGTGCGTCGGGATGCCCACCGGCGGGGTGCTGCCCGACGGGGCGGACGCCGTCGTGATGGTCGAGTTCACCGCCGAGACGATGCCCGGCACGGTCGAGGTGACCCGCCCGGTCGCGCCGGGCAGCGGCATCGTGCGGGCCGACGAGGACGTGGCCGCGGGTGACGTGCTGGTGCCCGCCGGGCGGCCGCTGCGCGCCCCGGACCTGGGCCTGCTGGCCGCGGCCGGCGTGGTCACCGTCGCGGTGCACGCCCGACCGCGGGTTGTGGTCATCTCCACCGGCGACGAGGTGGTGCCGCCGGCGTCCCCGACGCTGGCCCCCGGTCAGGTGCGGGACGCCACCGCCTCCGCGCTGGCCGCGCTGGTGGCCGACGCCGGCGGCGAACCGGTACTGGCCGGCATCGTCGGCGACGAACCCGGAGCCCTGCGGAGTGCACTGCACGGCGCGCTCGTCCGTGCCGACCTGGTGGTGGTCTCGGCCGGTTCCTCGGTCGGGGCGCGGGACGAGACCGCCGCCGCGGTGGCCGCGCTCGGCCAGATCTGGTGCCACGGCCTGGCCATCAAGCCCGGCAAGCCCACCCTGCTGGCCGAGTGCGGCGGCGTGCCGGTGCTGGGGCTGCCCGGTAACCCGCTGTCCGCGCTGGTGGTGTTCGGGCTGGTCGGGGTGCCGCTGGTGTGGCGGTCGGCCGGCTGCGACCACCCACCCGCGGAGCCGTCGACCCGGGCCCGGCTGACCCGGGACCTGCCCTCGGCTGCCGGCCGGCTCGACGTCGTGCAGGTCACCGTGGGCGCGGACCGGACCGCGACTCCGATCTTCGGCCCGTCCGCCCTGCTGTCCGTGCTCACCCGGGCCGACGGCTGCGTCGTCATCCCCGAGCCCGCCACCGGGCTGCCTGCCGGAACCGAGGTCGACGTCCAGCTCTACCGCTGACCCACGAGCGGGACACCACGGTCGCCGCGGGACGGTCGAAGAGCCATGCCGTCCCGTTGATCAACCGCGGAGGCCGGGCAGCGAGGTGGTCGCCGGATCTCCGGCGCGGCGCACTAGCGTGGGGACGTGGTGGCGGCCAGCCCGTTCGTGTCCGATGTGCCGGCAGCGCAGGCGCTGTCGACCTGGTTCGAGGCCTGCGCGGCCGCCGGCTGCCCCGCGCGGCTGCCCGCGGTGCGGATGCCGGTCGGCCAGGCCGTCGGCCGGGTGACCGCCGAGCCGGTCTGGGCGAGCCGCTCCTCCCCGGCGTTCGACTCCGCCGGGATGGACGGGATCGCCGTGCGCGCCGCCGACACCGTCGGGGCCGCCGATGCCACCCCGCTGCTGCTCCCCCCGGACGCCTTCGCGGTGGTCGACACCGGTGATCCGCTGCCGGCCGGCTACGACGCGGTGGTGATGCGCGAGCACGTGCACCGCACGGCGGACGGCAGCGCCGAGATCCGCGCCGGGGTACCGCCCTACCAGCACGTCCGCTCCATCGGCGAGGACATCAGCGCGACCGAGCTGTTGCTGCCGGCCGGACACCGGCTGCGCCCGGTCGACGTGGCCGCGGCCGCGGCGGCCGGAGCTGTCGAGCTGGTGGTGCGGCGCCGGCCGCTGATCGTGGTGCTCCCGACCGGGGACGAGATCCGCCCGCTCGGGTCCGAGCTCGCCCCCGGCCAGATTCCGGACACCAACTCGCTGATGCTCGCCGCCCAGGCCGAGGAGCTCGGCTGCGAGACCCGGGTGACCGACATCCTTCCCGACGATCCCGACCTGATCACCGCGGCCGTGCGCGACGCCGCAGCCCGCGCCGACCTGGTCATCCTGGTCGCCGGGTCCAGCGCGGGGCGCGACGACCACACCGCCCGCGTGGTCACCGAGGCCGGCACGCTGGCCGTGCACGGAGTCGCCGTGCGACCCGGGCATCCGGTCGTGCTGGGCACGGTCGACGGCGCTCCGGCCACCCCGATCCTCGGTGCGCCGGGCTACCCGGTGTCGGCCGCGCTGACCTTCGAGATCTTCGCCGCGCCGCTGCTGGCCGCGTTGGAGGGCGCCGCCCCCCGGGAACGTCCGACCAGCACCGCGCGGCTGGCCCGCAAGCTCGCCTCCGCGCTGGGCGTCGACGACTGGGTGCGGGTGCGGCTGGGCCGGGTCGGCGGCGAGGTGGTGGCCACCCCGCTGCCCCGCGGGGCCGGCGTGCTCACCTCGCTGGTTCGCGCCGACGGCCTGCTGGTCGTGCCGGCCCGGACCGAGGGGCACCACGCCGGGGAAACGGTCCAGGTGCAGCTGCTGCGCGGGCTGGCCGAGATCGGCCGCACCATCGTGGCCATCGGCTCGCACGACCTGATCCTCGACATGGCCGCCTCCGCGCTGCGCGACATCGACCCCCTGATCACCCTCGCCTCGTCGAACGTCGGCTCGCTCGGCGGGCTGGTGGCGTTGCGCGACGGGCTGTGCCACCTCGCCGGATCGCACCTGCTCGACCCCGCGACCGGGCAGTACACACTGCCCTATGTGGACCGCCTGCTCGGTTCCGGACCTGACTTCGCGGTGATCCGCCTGGTGCACCGCGAGCAGGGCCTGATCGTGGCCCCCGGCAATCCCGCCGGCCTGACCGGCATCGAGGACCTCACCCGTCCCGGAGTCCGGTACGTGAACCGGCAGCGCGGCGCCGGAACCCGCGTGCTGCTGGACCACGAGCTGGCCCGCCGCGGCATCGACCCGGCCACCGTGGCGGGCTACTCCCGCGAGGAGCACACCCACCTGGCCGTGGCCGCCGCCGTCGCCGCCGGACGTGCCGACGCCGGCCTGGGCATCATGGCGGCCGCCCGCGCGTTCGGCCTGGACTTCGTCCCGGTCGCACGGGAGCCCTACGACCTCGTGCTGCGGGCCGAGTCCGTGAAGGACGACCTGCTCGCGCCGCTGTGGGACCTGCTCGCCGACCCGGGCTTCCGCGCCGCCGCCGAGGCCATGGGCGGGTACCGGTGCGCCGACACCGGTCGCCGCATCCGCTGACATAGATTCGGTACGTGCAGGAGCCTCGTCGATGACCGTGCGGGTGGACCGGCGCGGCGCCGTCACCGTGATCACCATCGATCGTCCCGAGAAGCGCAACGCGATCGACGGCCCCACCACGCTGGCCCTGGACGCGGCGTTCAACGAGTTCGCCGACGACGACTCGGCCCGGGTCGCCGTGCTCACCGGCGGACCCGCGTTCTTCTGCGCGGGCACCGACATCGTGGCCTGGGCCGGGCCGCCCACCGAGCGCGGCGGACCCTACGGCATCGCGCGCCGGGACCTGCGGAAGCCGGTGATCGCCGCGGTGGAGGGGGTGGCCGCCGGGGGCGGCTTCGAGATCGCCCTGGCCGCGACGATGATCGTGGCCTCCAGTGCGGCGACGTTCTCGTTCCCCGAGGTCAAGCTGGGTCTGGTCGCCGAGTGCGGCGGCCTCTTCCGGGCCCCGCGGACGCTCCCGCTCAACATCGCCCGGGAGCTGCTGCTCACCGGCCGGCCGCTGCCGGCCCAGCGGGCCTACGAGCTCGGCGTGGTCAACCGGCTGACCGAGCCCGGGCAGGCCCTGGCCGCGGCCCTCGAGCTGGCCGCGGAGATCGCGGGCATGGCGCCGGTCGCGGTACGGGAGTCGCTGGCCGCCGTCGAGGCCCTGTACGCCGACGCCGACCGCGCCGGCTGGGACAGCACCGCGGCCGCGCGCACGCACGCCCGCTCGTCGGCCGACGCCGCCGAGGGAGTCGCGGCCTTCACCGAGCGGCGCCCACCGCGCTGGACCGGGCGGTAGGCCCATGGGGCACCGGGACGGATCCGAGGCAGCACAGCACCGTCCGGTCTTCGTCCTGCACGATCACCGCCGACCGCGGCCCCACTTCGACCTGCGACTCGAGGAGGGCGGCGTCCTGAGGTCGTGGGCCGTCCCCCGTGGTCTCCCCGACGACCCGCGGCACGACCGCCTCGCGGTCGCCGTGCCCGACCACGACCTCGACCATGCGACCTACACCGACGAGCACAAGACCATCGCCGACGCCGGCTGGTGGGAGCTGGTGGATCGGACCAGCCGCCGGTTCGTGTTCGTGCTGCACGGTCGAACCGGGTCACGCCGGTTCGCCCTCATCGACACCGGACAGGACTGGCTGCTGCACCTGACCAAGGAGCAACCCGCGAACTGAGCTGCCGGCGACGCTCGCCCGGCACCTCGGACCGGTTTGGTCGTGGTCGCGCAGGGCACCCGGCCGGTGCCGCAGCGACCGCCACGCAGCCGGGGGATCCCAGTGAACAGCGCGAACACGCGCCGGAACGACACGACCGCAACGACGCACGCCAACCGGAACCTCGCCGCCGGCGTGCTGCTCGGGCTGGGCGCCGTCGCCTTCGTCGACGAGGTGGTCTTCCACCAGCTCCTGCACTGGCACCACTTCTACGACAAGTCCACCTCGGACGTCGGTCTGGTCTCCGACGGGCTCTTCCACGCCTTCAGCTGGTTCGCCACGGTGGCCGCGCTGTTCCTGGCCGGGCAGCTGCGCCGGGATCGCGCGTTCCACGGTCGTCGCTTCACCGGCGGGCTGCTCGCCGGGGCCGGGTTCTTCCAGCTCTACGACGGCCTCGTGCAGCACAAGCTCCTGGGCCTGCACCAGATCCGCTACCAGGTCGACCTGCTGCCCTACGACCTGGTCTGGAACATCATCGCCGGGATCCTCCTCGTCGCCGGCGTCGCGTTGATCCTCGCGACCAGGCCCGGTCGCCGTGACGCCGCGCGGACGGACCGGGCGGACGGCACCGACAGTCGGCCGTGACCGACCACCACCACCCGGCGTCGTTCGGGCCGTCCGTGCTGATCGGCCTCGTCGCCGTCGTCGCCGCGTGGGCCTATCTCGAGGCCGCCCGCCGGTCCCGCCGGCGGGGGCGCCCGTGGCCGCACCGACGATCACTGCTCTGGGTGGCCGGGCTGGCGGCCGCGACACCGGCCCTCGCCGGCCCGATCGCCGACGCTGCCCACCTGGACTTCCGGGTCCACATGATCGGTCACGTCCTGCTCGGCATGCTCGGGCCGCTGTTGCTGGTGCTCGCGGCGCCGGTGACCCTCGCGCTGCGGGCGCTTCCGGTGCGGCACGCCCGTCGGCTGTCGACCGTGCTGCGGCAGCCGGCCGTGGTCGCGCTGACCCATCCGGTGGTGGCGGCCACGCTGAACGTCGGCGGGCTGTGGTTGCTGTACCGCACCGGCCTGTACGCGGCGAGCACCGACAGCGCCGTGCTGCACATCCTGGTGCACCTGCACGTCTTCCTCGCCGGCTGCCTGTTCACGGCGGCGATCGTCGGTCCGGACCCGGCGCCGCACCGACCCGGTCTGCCGACCCGGGCCACCGTGCTGGTGCTCGCCGTCGCGGCCCACAACATCCTCGCGAAAACGATCTACGCGTACCCGCCCGCCGGGGTGGACGCGGCACAGGCAGCCACGGCCGGGCAGCTCATGTACTACGGCGCCGCACCCGTCGAGCTCCTGATGATCGTTCTGCTCTGTCGCGAATGGGCGGTCCCAGCTCGGCTTCCAGGTTTCCTCGATAGAGATTATGTTTCTCCGCAGGACACACGCCGAAGGGGATCTCATGGCGACCGACCTCTCCACCCCCGACCGCGCCCCGCAGAGCGACTCGGCTGACCGCGGCACCGCTGCGGCCGCCCGGCCCACCCTGGCCGAGCGAGCGACGGCGGACGGCGTCCGCTTCCTGCTCGCCGTGTTCGTCGACCTGACCGGCAAGCCGTGCGCGAAGCTGGTGCCGGTGGAGGCCGCCGACGAGCTGGAGCGCGAGGGCGTCGGGTTCGCCGGCTACGCCGTCGGCGCGATCGGGCAGCAGCCGTGCGACCCGGATCTCATCGCGATCCCCGACCTCGCCAGCTACACCCCGCTGCCGTGGGTGCGCGAGGGGCTCGCACTCGTGCACTGCGACCCGCACGTCGAGGGAAAGCCGTGGCACTTCGCACCGCGGGTGATCCTCAAGAAGCTGCTGGCCGAGGCGGCCGCCCGACAGCTCGAACTGTTCGCCGGCGCGGAGGTGGAGTACTTCCTGGTCGCCCGCGGCCCCGACGGCACCCTCTCCCCCGCCGACAGCAAGGACGTCGAGGCCCGGCCCTGCTACGACGCCCGCGGACTGACCCGGATGTACGACCACCTCACCGGCATCTCCACGGCCATGAACGCGCTCGGTTGGGGCAACTACGCGAACGACCACGAGGACGCCAACGGCCAGTTCGAGCAGAACTTCGCCTACGCCGACGCGCTCACCACCGCCGACCGGGTGATCACCGCCCGCTACCTCATCTCGGTCCTCGCCGAGCAGCGCGGGATGATCGCCACCTTCATGCCCAAACCGTTCGCCGACCGCACCGGCTCGGGCATGCACCTGCACCTGTCGCTGTGGCGCGACGGCGAACCGCAGTTCCCCGACGCCGGTGACGCCCGCGGGTTCGGACTGTCGCCACTCGCCTACGGCTTCCTCGGCGGGATCCTCGAGCACGCCGCCGGGCTGCAGGCCGTGCTGGCGCCGACCGTGAACTCCTACAAGCGCACGGGCGCGACCTCGACCCGGTCGGGCGCGACCTGGTCGCCGTCCCGGATCACCTACGGCGGCAACGACCGCACCCACTTCGTGCGGATCCCCGACCACCACCGCATCGAGCTGCGCGGCGGCGACGGCGCCGCCAATCCCTACCTCGCCCTCGCCGCCGTCCTCGCGGCCGGCCTGGACGGCGTCGCCCGCGACGTCGACCCCGGAGCACCGGGCACCGGCTCCGACGCGGTCGTCCGCCCGGAGCTTCCGCCGACGCTGCTGCACGCGGTCGACGCGCTGGGCGCCGACCCGGTGGTGACCGCCGCCCTCGACGCCGCCGGACCCGGCGTGGCCGCGTACTTCGGCGCGCTCAAGCGCGAGGAGTTCCTGGACTGGCACAGCACCGTCGGCGCCTGGGAGCACGACCGTTACCTCACCGCCTTCTGAAGGCCCACCACCTTCGACAGGGAAGGAGATGCCCGTGTGCGGCATCGTCGGACTCCACCTGCGCGACCCCGAGCTGCACCCCCGGCTCGGGCGGCTGCTGGAGACCATGTTGTGCCAGGTCATCGAACGCGGTCCGGACTCGGTGGGCGTCGCGGTCTACGGCGATCGGCGCCGGTGCCCGCAGGGCCACAGCGCCGTGTCGGTGCTCGGCGCGCCCGCGGACCTCGCGGCGCGGCTGCCCGACGCCCTGGTGACCGCCGCGGGTGACACCACGGTGGTGGCGGCGCCCCTCGCCCCCGAGGAACTGGCCGCGGCGGTGCGCGCAGCGGCCCCCGGCGTCCGCGTGGTCGGCAGCGGGCGGGACGTGACCGTGTACAAGGGCGCGGGCCACCCCCGCGACCTCGCGGCCGGCTACGACCTCGCGAACGCGCAGGGCTGGCAGGGCCTCGCGCACACGCGGATGGCCACCGAGTCGGCGGTGACGCCGGAGGGCTGCCACCCGTTCTCGGTCGGCCCGGACCAGTGCCTGGTGCACAACGGCTCCTTCGCCAACCACGCCACGATCCGCCGCGAGCTGCAGCGCGAGGGCGTGGTGTTCGACTCGGAGAACGACTCGGAGGTGGGGGCCCGCTTCGTCGCGTCCCGGCTGGCGCAGGGCGACGACCTGGACAAGGCGCTGCGGCTGCTCTGCGAACGCTTCGACGGCTTCTACACCCTGCTGGTGACCAGCGCCGACGGGTTCGCCGTGGTGCGGGACGCGATCGCCTGCAAGCCGGCGATCATCGCTGAGACGGACGCGTGGGTGGCGATGGCCTCGGAGTTCCGGGCGCTGGCCGACCTGCCGGGGATCGAGCGCGCGCAGATCTGGGAGCCCGAGCCGGAGAGGGTCTACGCGTGGCAGCGGTGACGATCGACCTCGCCGAGTCGTCGGTGCGCGTGCTGAACGCCGAGCTGCACGCCCCGCGGGAGACGGCCTACGAGGTGCTCCACCCGCAGGGCGCGCACGCGATCGCCGCCGGTGTCGCGGCCGCGGTCGAGGTGCAGGTGCGCGGCCATGCCGGCTACTACGCGGCCGGCATGAACGACGGCGCCGCCATCACGGTGCACGGCAGCGTCGGCACCGGGGTTGCGGAGAACATGATGTCCGGGACCGTCCGGGTCACCGGCAACGCCTCGCAGTCCGCGGGCGCCACCGCGCACGGCGGGCTGCTGGTGATCGAGGGCTCGGCGTCGATGCGGTGCGGGATCTCGATGAAGGGCGTGGACATCGTCGTCGGCGGCGACATCGGGCCCATGAGCGCCTTCATGGCCCAGGCCGGACGCCTCGTCGTCTGCGGCGACGCCGGCGACAACCTCGGCGACTCGATCTACGAGGCCCGCCTCTACGTGCGGGGGAAGGTCGGCGCGCTCGGCGCGGACTGCGTCGAGAAGCCGGTGCGCGACGAGCACCTCGCCGAGCTCGCCGAGCTGCTGGCCACGGCCGGGATGGACCACGACCCACGGGAGTTCCGCCGGTACGGCTCGGCGCGGCGGCTCTACCACTTCGCCGCCCACAACACCTACTAGGAGCCACGGTGACCGACCCTGCGCTGCGGGAATCGGCGACGTTCGACCGCGCGACCATCGCCGGCATCCAGCGCGCCGCCGAGACCGGCGTCTACGACATCCGCGGTTGGGGGGCCAAGCGGCACCTCCCGCACTTCGACGACCTGCTGTTCCTGGGCGCCTCCATGTCGCGCTACCCCCTCGAGGGCTACCGGGAGCGCTGCGACACCGACGTCGTCCTCGGTGACCGGCACGCGACGTACCCCCTGCACCTCGACATCCCGATCACGATCGCCGGCATGAGCTTCGGCGCCCTGTCCGCCCAGGCCAAGGAGGCGCTCGGGCGCGGCGCCAGCGAGGTGGGCACCTCCACCACGACCGGTGACGGCGGCATGACCCCCGAGGAGCGCGGCCAGTCCCGGCACCTCGTCTACCAGTACCTGCCCTCCCGGTACGGCATGAACCCCACCGACCTGCGCAAGGCCGACGCCATCGAGGTCGTCCTCGGCCAGGGCGCCAAGCCCGGCGGCGGCGGGATGTTGCTCGGCCAGAAGATCTCCGACCGGGTCGCGGCGATGCGCACGCTGCCCGCCGGGATCGACCAGCGCAGCGCCTGCCGGCACCCGGACTGGACCGGCCCCGACGACCTCGCCATCAAGATCCTGGAGCTGCGGGAGATCACGGACTGGGAGAAGCCCGTCTACGTCAAGATCGGCGCCAGCCGCACCTACCACGACGTCCGGCTCGCCGTCGCGGCCGGCGCCGACGTCGTCGTGCTCGACGGCATGCAGGGCGGCACCGCCGCGACCCAGGACGTCTTCATCGAGCACGTCGGCATCCCCACCCTCGCCGCGATCCCGCAGGCGGTACAGGCGCTGCAGGAGCTCGGCCAGCACCGCACGGTGCAGCTCATCGTCTCCGGCGGCATCCGCACCGGCGCCGACGTGGCCAAGGCCATGGCCCTCGGCGCGGACGCCGTCGCGATCGGCACCGCGGCCCTGATCGCCCTGGGCGACAACCACCCCCGCTACGAGGCCGACTACCGGGCGCTCGGTTCCGCGGCCGGGTTCTACGACGACTTCCAGGCCGGGCGCGACCCGGCGGGCATCACCACGCAGGACCCCGAGCTCGCCGCGCGGCTCGACCCCGTCGAGGGCGGCCGCCGCCTCGCCAACTACCTGCGCGTGCTGACCATGGAGGCCCAGACCATCGCCCGCGCCTGCGGCAAGGCGCACCTGCAGCACCTCGAGCCCGAGGATCTCGTCGCCCTGACCATCGAGGCCGCGGCCATGGCCCGCGTCCCGCTCGCCGGCACCGACTGGATTCCCGGGCGGGGCGCGTGAGCACGTCCGCCGCCGCAGCCGCCGAGTCCGGCGCCGGCGAGATGCGATGAGGCCCGGCGCGGAGGGCGGCCGGAACGCCGTCCACAGTGGTGTGGACCACGGCCCGGTGGTCCGGGAGGTCGACCGACCCGCCGACGACGACGGCCGGCTCGAGCGGGCGATCGGCGCGCAGGTGCGGCGCATCCGCCGCACCTCCGGGGCCACGCTGGCGGAGATGGCGGTGCGGACCGGCATCTCGAAGCCGATGCTGTCGAAGATCGAGAACGCCCAGACCTCGTGCAGCCTCACCACCCTTGCCCGCCTGGCCAAGGCCCTCGACGTTCCCGTCACCTCCTTCTTCCGCGGCGCGGACACCCCGCGCGAAGCCGTCTACACCCCGGCCGGTGCGGGTGCTCGCATCGTCGCGCGGGGCACCCGCGTCGGCCACGACTACACCCTCCTCGGCGCCCTGCGCGGGCCGCACAAGCGGATGGAGGCCCACCTCGTCACGCTCACCGAGCGCAGCGAGGAGTTCCCGCTGTTCCAGCACCCGGGCACCGAGTTGCTCTACATGCTCGAGGGCGTGATGGTGTACGGCCACGGCGAGAGCAGCTACACCATGCGCCCCGGCGACGCGCTGCAGGTCGACGGCGAGGGCGCGCACGGGCCCCAGGAACTGGTCGAGCTGCCGATCCGGTTCCTCTCCGTCGTCGCCTACGGCGAGGTGCTGACCGACGATCGCTGACGCTCCCGTCGGCCTGATCCGCACTGCCTCCGCCCGGCAGCTACGCCCGCATGACGTCGGGCAGGAAGAGGTAGAAGACCAGCGCGATGAGCAGGAGGTAGCCGAGCAGGGCGACGGTCCACGCCAGGTTGTGACGGATGATGTTGCCTTCTCGGCGGACCTGGCTCGTCGTGGAGACACCGACGCTGGCGGTCTGCGGGGCGATCGGCTTGCCGATCGCCGCACCGGCCGAGCTGAACGCGGGGAAGAGCACGTCGGGCACCCCGAGCAACTTGCCCACCGAGAGCTGGAAGGCGCCGAAGAGCGTGTTCGAGGACGTGTTGCTGCCGGTCAGGGCCACCGCAAGCCAGCCGAGGACCGGGGCGAGGAGCACGAAGCCGACGCCGAACGTGGCGAAGGCGGCGGCCAGCGTGTTCGCCATTCCCGCGAAGTTGAACACGGCGGCCAGCCCGAAGATCAAGGGAGCGACCAGCAGGGCGCCCCACATCTGCCCCCACGCCGAGCGGAAGGCGCGGCCGAGCTGCCGGCGGGACGGCCGCATGTAGGCGGTGATCAACAGCCATGCGGTGCAGGTGGCCGTGCCGGCCACGAACGGCGCCCAGGAGAAGGCGATGGTCACCGGGGTGCCCAGCGAACCCTAACGGCAGCCCGGTGACCGCGGCCAACCCGATCCAGCCCACGGACCACACGCCGGTGGCGGCGCCCAGCCCGTAGGCGTGTGCGGGAAGTGGATACATCACCGTCCGTCACCGGGGAGCGTCGACGGCGGACAGATCGGTCACAGCGCGCCCCTACGAGACGAACGGCAGGAGGTCCCGCCGATCGCGTCGCGTCCGGTCAGCGGATCAGGTTGTCGATGTACGCGCTCCCGATCCCGACCTTGTCGTAGTGCTCGCGGCAGAGGGTGATG
>DATMDS010000050.1:0-6602 GCA_035557575.1 Pseudonocardia sp.
GCTGGGCACGGTGCTCTACGCGCTGGCCATCGGGCCGCTGACGCAGGCCTTCCTGCCACTGTTCACGGTGCGCGGCGAACCGCGCGGATGATCAAACCGTCGGCACCGCGGCCGGCTCCAGATCGGCCAGCCGCCACGGCCGCACGACCAGCACCAGCACCAGCAGCGCGAGCACCAACCCACCGGCGATGACCGCGGCCATCGCCACGCTGTCGTTGCCGAGCACCCCGACCACCGGCGAGATCAACGCTCCGGTCCCGAACTGGACGGCACCGAGCAGCGCGGCCGCGGTGCCGGCGGTCTCGCCGTGCCGGGCCAGCGCCACCGCGGGTGCGTTGGGCAGCGCGAAACCGACGCTGAACAGCACCAGCCACAGCGGCACCAGCAACCCGAGCACACCGGTGTCGGTGCCGGCGGCCAGCGCGAGCAGCGACAGGCCGAAGAGCATGGCCGCGGTCACCGCGGCCAGCAGTATCTGCCGCGGCTCGTAGCGGCGCAGCAGCACCGGGTTGAGCTGGGTGGCCAGGATCAGCCAGATGGCGCCGCTGCCGAAGGCCAGCCCGAACTGCTGCTGGGTCAGCCCGAACTGCTGCTGGAACACGAACGAGGAGCCGGCGACGTAGGCGATCAGCGCGGACATGGCCAGACCGGCGACCAGGATCAGGCCGATGAAGGTGCCGTCGTGCAGCAGCCGGCGGTAGTTGGTCAGGGTCGCCCGGATGCCGGTGGCCTGCCGCCGCTGCGGCGGCAGCGTCTCGGGCAGCCCCCACGCCGCGAGCGGGATGAGCACCAGGCCGAACAGCGCCAGCGCGCCGAACACGCCGCGCCACGAGGTGACGGTCAGCAGCCAGCCGCCGAGCGTCGGGGCGATCACCGGGGCGGCGCCCATGACCAGGATCAGCCGGGAGAGCAGGGTGGCCGCGGGCCGGCCGGTGTACAGGTCGCGCACCATGGCGATCGCGATCACCGCGCCGGCGGATGCACCGAGCCCCTGCAGCACCCGCAGGCCGCCGAGCACCGCGATGTTCGGGGCCACCACGCACAGCACGGAGGCCAGCACGTGCACGCCGGTGCCGATCAGCAGCGGCAGCCGCCGGCCGAAGGCGTCCGAGAGCGGTCCGACCACCAGCTGGCCGAGGGCCAGCCCGAGCAGGGTGCCGGTCAGGGTGAGCTGCACGGTCGGCGATGTCGTCGCCAGCTCGTCGGTGATCGTCGGCAGCGACGGCAGGTACATGTCGATGGTCAGCGGGCCGAGCGCGATCAGCGCGCCCAGCACCAGCACCAGCCGCAGGCGGTGCACGCCGGGTTCGGCCGGGGTACGGGCGAGGACTTCCGGGGTGACCGTCACGAATCGATCAAGGATCTGATCATGCGACGCTGTTCCGTCCGGGCCCGGAGTGTGACCCGAGACACCGGAGCCGCGCTCAGGTGCCCACCAGGGCCAGGTGCCGCGGGCAGTAGGCCCCGATGGCCGACCCGACGACCGCGGCCACGTCGTCGTCGGTCCAGCCGTTGGTGACGCCGAGCTGCTCCATGGTGCCGAACACGGCGGAGGTCGACGGCTGCGCATCGAGAGCGGCGCACACGCCGTGCCCGGTCCGCACGAGGTCGTCGTCGCTGATGTCGAGGCGGGACAGGCCCGAGTTGTCCCGGACCGAGCCGAGATAGAGCCCGTCGCTGCGGGTGAGCTCGGGAGCGGTGGACGCCCCGATCACGACCCCGATCGCCGTGCCGGCCGCGATGATCAGGGTGACGGCGACGATGCCGAGCCAGGTCGTCGCCCGTGCGGAGAGCGGCGGCGCGGGCGCGGGCAGCGGGGGCGTCCACGGGCCGAGGCCGGCCGGCGGCTCGCCGGGGGAGATCATGCCCCAGCGGGGCGCCGGGTGCGGGCCGACCTGCATCGGGATGGCCGCCTGCGCGGACGCCGGCTGCGGGGTGGGCTGGAGGGTGGGCGCGGTGGCCTGTGCGGGAGCCGAACGTCGGGTCCGGGTCACCGGCCCGGCCGGGCTGCCCGGCCGGGCGTGCCGTGGCGATCCGGTGCGCGGTTCGACGAGGCTCATCGCGGGCCTCCTCTCCGGTCGGGGTGCTCGACTATCGCCCGGTCAGGAGCAACGCGCTACGCGCTGTGGAGCAGATCATCAACAGTGATGATGCGCCGATCAGTCGATGGTGCCGTCCATATGGACGCTCAGTAGCGCCAGCGAAGCCCGGCCAGCACGGCCTCCGGGTCGCGTTCGGCGGCGCTGGCCGCGTCCGAGCGACGGACCGCGAGGAAAGCGCCCAGCAGCTGCGGCCCGAGCACCGCGGGCAACCGCGGGTTGCCGGTCAGCGCGGCTTCCTGGGCCGGCTGGGTGGTCGGCAGCGCCGCGATCCCGCGCTCCGCCCGCCGGGCGTCGGTCCAGGTACCGGGGTCGGACGGCTCCGAGGGCGGCAGTTCGACCCGGTCGGCGATACCGGCGGCGCCCGCGGCGAGCAGCGCGGCCAGCGCGAGGTACGGGTTGGCCGCGGCGTCGGACGTCTTCAGCTCGACGTTGGCGTGCTCGGCGCCGAGCAGCGGGGTACCGGGCACGAAGCGCAGCGGGGCCTCCCGGTTCTCCACGCCCCAGAACGTGAAGGCGCCGGCGAAATAGCCCGGCCGCAGCCGGGCCAGCGATCCGGTGCTCGGTGCGGTGATCGCGGCCAGCGCCGGCAGGTCGCGCAGCAGCCCGGCGACCCAGTTCGCGCCCTCGCCCGTCGGCCCGTCCGGCCCGCCGGCCAGCAGGTTGTCCTCGCCCCGCCAGACCGAGGAGTGGATGTGCCAGCCGTTGCCGGCCGAGCCGGTCGAGGGCAGCGGCGCGAAGCTCAGCCGCAGCCCGTGCCGGGCCGCCGTGGCGCGCAGCGTCTGGCGGGCCAGCAGCTGCCGGTCAGCCGCGGTCACCGGGTCGGTCGCGGCGAGCGACAGCTCGAGCTGGGCCGGCCCGTACTCGGCGTGCAACTGGCCGATCTCCAGCCCGTTCGCGACGAAGTCGCGGAGCACGTCGGCCACGAACCCGTCCAGCCCGATCAGAGCGTGCGGGCTGTAGGCGGGCCCGTGGTGGGCCGGCTCCAGCTCGTCCGGGCCACCGTCGGTGTAGACCCCGAACTCCATCTCGTAACCGATCCGGGCGCTCAGCCCGGCCTCGGCCAGCGCCTCGACCTGACGTTCCAGCACGCCACGCTGGTCGTAGGGCCACGGGCTGCCGTCCGCGCCGACCTGCCGGCCGGGCGCCCAGGCCAGCGCCGGCTGCCCGGCCAGCCGGACCAGCCGGTCCAGCACCGGGACCAGGCGGACGTCACCGGAGGGGGTGGCCAGCCCCTCGTGCGCGAAGGTGATCGCGTCGAGGCTGTCGAACACGGCGAACAGGGTGGTCACGCCGACGCCGACCGTCGCCACCCTGGGCAGCGCGGCCACCGGCACCGTCCGCGAGCGCGGGATGCCGTTGTTGTCGGCGAAGGCGATCGTGACCCCGGCGACCCCGGTCGCGGCCAGCTCGGCGGTGATCTCCTCGACGTCGGTCTCGGTCATGGCGCCGAGAATGGCCCGCGCGGCGCCCCCGGTCCAGCGGCCCCGGGCCGAGCACGGATCGCCGTGCTCAGATCTCCTGGGTGAGGTTCACCGCGTTCCCGTCCGGGTCCTGCACGTGCGCGACGCGCTGCCCCCACGGCATGTCGTTGGGCAGCCCGAGCACCCGGCCGCCGTGCTCGGTGACCAGCGGGAGCAGCTCGTCCACGTCGTCGACCTGCACGCTGATCAGCATCCGCTGCGGGGCGCTGGTGTCGGCGCCGGTGTCGGCCACGAGCCCGAGCTCGCTGTCCCCGACCTGCAGGCCGAGGTAGAACACCGGGCCCTCCTCGGGGACGCGGCTGGTCTCCTTGGCGCCCAGCACGCCGGCGTAGAAGCCCAGCACGCGGTCCAGGTTCGGGGTCGTGATGATCGGGAACAGCGAGCTCGGCATGGGTCCTCCGGTGGTTGACGTGTCGAACGATGTAGACCGACGCGGGCCGCGGAAGTCATCGCCCGGGTTACGGTCTCGGGCATGTTGGTGCAACGGATGCGCCCGTTCACGTCGACGATCTTCGCCGAGATGTCCGCGCTGGCCCTCCGCACCGGCGCGATCAACCTGGGGCAGGGCTTCCCGGACACCGACGGCCCGGCCTCGCTGCTGGCCGATGCCGCGGCCAACATCACCGGTGGGATCAACCAGTACCCGCCGGGGATCGGGATCCCCGAGCTGCGGGGCGCGGTGGCCGAGCACCAGCGTCGGTTCTACGGCCAGCAGGTCGACCCGGCCGAGGTGCTGATCACCACCGGGGCGACGGAGGCGATCGCGTCGGCGGTGCTCGGGCTGTGCGAGCCGGGCGACGAGGTGCTCACCTTCGAGCCGTACTACGACTCCTACGCGGCGACCGTCGCGCTGGCCTCGGCCACGCTGCGCACCGTCGCGCTGCGCCCGCCGAGCTTCGACTTCGACCCCGACGAGCTGCGCGCCGCGTTCTCGGCGCGGACCCGGGTGGTGCTGGTCAACACCCCGCACAACCCGACCGGTGCGGTGTTCGGCCGCGAGCAGCTGGAGCTGATCGGCGAGCTGGCCGCGGAGCGCGACGCCGTGGTGGTGACGGACGAAGTCTACGAGCACATGATCTTCGACGGGCGCCCGCACGTGCCGATGGGCACCCTGCCGGGGATGGCCGAGCGCACGTTGACCATCTCCTCGGCCGGCAAGACCTTCTCGGTGACCGGCTGGAAGGTCGGCTGGGTGCACGGCCCGGCGCGCCTGGTGGCCGCGGTGAAGGCGGCCAAGCAGTTCCTCACCTACGTCAGCGGCGCCCCCTTCCAGCCCGCGATCGCCACCGCCCTGGCCCTGCCCGACTCGTTCTACGCCGACCTCGCGGCCGGGTTGGCGCGCAAGCGCGACGCGCTCTCCGCCGGGCTGCACGCGGCCGGGTTCACCGTGTACCCGACCGCCGGCACCTATTTCGTGATCACCGACGTGACGTCGCTCGGCTTCGACAACGGCGCCGACTTCTGCTGGGCGCTGCCGGAGCGGATCGGGGTGGCCGCGGTGCCGGTGTCGGTGTTCTGCGCCGACCCCGACCTGGGGCGGACGCTCGTGCGCTTCGCCTTCTGCAAGCGCGACGAGGTGCTCGCCGAGGCGATCGCCCGGCTGGCGGCCGTTCGTTCGGAGGGGGCGCAACCGGCCCCGGCCCGGTGAGAATCGACGGATGTCGGTCACCGCGATCCACCGCTACCCGGTCAAGTCCATGCTCGGCGAGTCGTTGCCGCTCTGCCGTGTCGACCAGCACGGCCTGGTCGGCGACCGCGGCTACGCACTGATCGACGTCGAGACCGGGGCGGTGGCGAGCGCCAAGGTGCCGCGCCGGTGGGCCGGGCTGTTGGACTTCACGGCCCGCTACCTCGCCGAGCCCCGGCCCGGGGACCCGCTGCCGCCGGTCGAGATCACCTTCCCGGACTCCTCGGTGCACCGCAGTGACGCCGCGGACGTCGACGGGACGCTGTCGGCCGCGCTCGGCCGGCAGGTGCGGTTGAGCACCACCGCGCCCGAGGGCGCCACGTTCGAGGAGCTGTGGCCGCAGATCGACGGCCTGGCCCCGCAGAAGTTCGTCGACGCGACCACGTCCCGGCGCGACGAGCACACCGGGGAGGCGATCAGCCGCCTGGAGCTGGCCGCCTTCGCCCCGGGATCCTTCTTCGACCTGTCCGCGGTGCACGTGCTGGCCGAGTCGACGCTGCAGCGGCTGCGCGAGCTGGCCCCGGACGCGACGTTTGACGCCCGCCGGTACCGGCCCAACCTGCTGCTCGGCGACGACGTGGACGGGTTCGTGGAGAACTCCTGGCCGGGGCGGACGCTCGCGGTCGGGGAGGACGGCGCGCGGCTGACCGTCTCGATGCCGACCATGCGGTGCGTGATGACCACGCTGGCCCAGAGCGAGCTTCCGGTGGACGCGGGAACCCTGCGGACGATCGCCAAGCACAACCGGGTGGAGATCCCGGAGATGGGCACCTGGGCCTGCGCCGGGGCGTACGCGGATGTGGCGGCCGGGGGCGAGGTGCGGGTCGGGGATGCCGTCCGGGTGACGTGAGTGCCGTGCGGGTGGGAGGCCGTGGTCCGGGAGCGCGACCGAGGCGGAGCGCTCGGACCACCATCCCTGTGCCGAGCTGGTGCCGAACCCGGCCTGCCGGCTGATCCGCGGGTCGGGATGCCGGCTCGTCGGCCCGATCTGAGCGGGCCGTCAGGGATCCAGCGGGTGGCGGTGCAGCTCCGCCCTTCGGCGCAGGAGCTGGCAGCTGGGGCAGTCCTGCAGCTCGGCGATGTTCATCAGCTCCTGCTCCCAGAGGTAGAGCTCCCAGCTGCGGCTGCTGAGCCGTTCCCGTTCACGGTGCTGCCGCTCACCCGCGATCAGCATGCCGAGGACAACCGCAAGCGCGCATAGCAGCATCAGACCGAGCGTGATCAGGGTGCCGGACATGTCCGCCTCCGGGCCTACGACGGGTGTAGTTCACGGCCGCAACGGCCGCAGTACCGGTCGGGTGAGCTGGACTGCAGCTCCTGGATCTGCTTACC
>DATMDS010000051.1:0-4416 GCA_035557575.1 Pseudonocardia sp.
TGCCCGGCGCCAACTCGGGGCAGATGAAGGAAGCGCTGTCCCAGGTCGACGACCGGCAGATGGACAAGCTGCAGGCCATCATCCGCGGCATGACCCCGGCCGAGCGGTCCGACCCGAAGATCATCAACGGGTCCCGGCGGCTACGCATCGCCAACGGCTCCGGGGTGACCGTCAACGACGTGAACGAGCTGGTGACCCGCTTCTTCGAGGCGCGCAAGATGATGAAGCAGATGGCCGGCCAGTTCGGCCTCGGTGGTGGCGGCCGCAGTGCCACCCGCAAGCAGGCGAAGGCGCGCAAGGGCAAGAAGGCCAAGGGCGGGCGGCCGACCCCGGCCCGTGGCGGCGCAGTGCCAGGAGGTGTAGGGCCCGGTGGGATGCGCGGCATGCCCGACCTGTCGCAGCTGCCGCCGTCGCTGCGCGAGCTCCCGCCGGGGCTCGACCAGCTGCCCCCCGGCTTCGACCCGAGCAAGCTCAAGTTCCCGAAGGGCCGCTGACCGCCCGTGTACCGGCTGCGCGGGGTGGCGCTGCCGAGCGAGCAGAGCGTCGAGCTGTGGGTGGACGCCGCCGGCCGGCTGACCGACGAACCGATCCGCGGCGCGGAGACCCTGGTCGACGGCGGTTGGATCGTGCCCGGACTGGTCGACGCGCACTGCCACGTCGGGCTCGGCCCGGACGGGCCGGTGAGCCTGGACGAGGCGGCCGAGCAGGCCCGCACCAACCGCGACGCCGGCACCCTGCTGCTCCGCGACTGCGGCTGCCCGGTCGACACCCGCCCGCTGCAGGCCCGCGACGACCTGCCGGAGATCATCCGCGCCGGCCGGCACCTGGCCCGGCCCAAGCGCTACATCCGTGGGCTCGCCGTCGACGTCGACGACCCGGCGCTGCTGCCCGAGCTGGTCGCCGAGCAGGCCGCCGCCGGGGACGGCTGGGTGAAGCTGGTCGGCGACTGGATCGACCGCGGCGTCGGTGACCTGGCGCCGCTGTGGCCCGACGACGTGCTGGTCGCGGCGATCGAGGCGGCGCACGCGGCGGGCGCCCGGGTGACCGCGCACGTGTTCGGCACCGACGCGCTGCCCGGCCTGATCAACGCCGGCATCGACTGCATCGAGCACGGCACCGGGCTGACCGACGACCTGATCGTCGAGATGGCCCGCCGCGGGACGGCGCTCGTCCCGACGCTGATCAACGTCGACACGTTCGGCGACATCGCCGCCGGCGCGGAGCGCTTCCCGACCTACGCCGCCCACATGCGCGACCTGCTCGCCGGCTCCCGCGCGCTCGTGCGCAGCGCGGTCGAGGCCGGGGTGCCGGTGTACGCCGGGACGGACGCCGGGGGCGGCATCGCGCACGGCCGGATCGTGGACGAGATCATCGCGCTGCGCGGCGCCGGGCATCCGGACGCGCTCGGTGCGGCCAGCTGGGCGGCCCGGGACTGGCTGGGCCGGCCGGGCCTGGAGCCGGGCGCTCCGGCCGACCTCCTGGTCTACCGGTCCGATCCGCGTCGGTTCGACGGCGACGTCGGGCGGCCGCTCCTGATCATGTTGCGCGGACGCCCCTGCGTGTCCGGCTGACCGCGGGACGGCGCCGCCGCGGGTGCGCACCGCTTCGCTAGCCTCCGGGGCCGGACAGAGGGGAACCATGACAGTCGCGCCGGAACCGGGCCGGTCGTCGGGTTGGCCACAACTCGCCGCCGCCGCGCTTGCCGTGCTGGCGTTCGTGCTGACCGTCGTCGGCATCCGGGTCCAGGACGTCCCCCCGGACTGGCCGGACACGGTCTACCGCAGCCTGCAGTTGTTCACCCTCGAGGGCGATGCGCTCGCAGGACTGGTGCTGAACCCCTGGCTGCAGGTGGCCCGTTTCCTGGCTCCCGCGGCGACCTTGCTGGTCGTGATCCTCACCGTACGCACCCTGCTCGGCGACCAGTGGCGGCGCCGGCGGATCGCCACCACCCGGGATCACGTGATCGTCTGCGGCGAGAGCGCCAGCGCGCTCGCGCTGGCCCGCAACCTGCGGGAGAGCGGCAGCGCGGTGGTGCTCGTCGCCGCTGCCGATGCGGAGGCGCCCAGCGGCGGGGCCATCCCCGCCGTGCCGGGTGACCCGCGGGAGCCCGCGACGCTGCGCGCCGCGGGCATCGTCGGCGCCCGCTCGCTGTACGCCTGCGCGGAACACAGCGCGGTCAACGCCGCCGTCGCGCTGGCCGCCGGCAGGCTGCGCAGCGCTCCCGGGCCGCGGCTGTCCACCTTCGCCCAGGTGCGCAGCGACGACCTGGTCGACGCGCTGCGGGTGCGGAGGCTGCGAGCGCCGCAACCGAACACCGTCACCATGGACTTCTTCGCCCTCGACGACATCGCGGCCCGGCTGCTGGTCGCCCGCCACCCGGTCGGCGACGCCGTCCCGGTGGTGGTCGGGTTCGGCCCGCTCGGGCAGGCCGTGCTCCGCGCGATCGTGCGCGGTTCCGGAACCGCGCCGCCGCCCCGGCCGATCATCGTCGTGACGGCCGCAGGCGAGCACGTGGTCGAGGCCGAGGCCGCCCGCCTCGACGCCGGATCGCGCGGCTGGAGCGTTCGGCTCGGCCAGGAGAACGACGGCGAGGGCCCGGTGTACATCTGCCTCGCCGACGAGGACGAGGCGATCTCCACCGGGCTCCGGCTGGGCCGCCGGGACGACCGGGACGTCGTGGTGTGCCTCCAGCGGGAGTCCCCGTTCTCCGAGGCCCTCGACGCCACCGCCCGAGTGAAGATCTTCGGACTGCTGGACGAGACCTGCCGCGAGGCGGCGATCACCGAGGACTCGATCATCGGCCGGATCGCGCGCGCGGTCCACGAGCGCTACTGCTCGCAGGCCCGGGCCCGGGGCGACAGCCTGGCCACCAACCCGTCGACGGCGCCGTGGGTCGACCTGCCGGTGTCACTGCAGGAATCCAACTTCGCGCAGGCCGAGGGCATCGGCGAGAAGCTGCTCACGATCAGGGCAAGCCTGACCACACAGGCCCCCGCCACCCCGTTCTCCTACCGGGAGGGCGAGGTCGACACGCTGGCCCGGCTGGAACACGCGCGCTGGGTGCGGGAGCGCCGAGCCGCCGGATTCCGGTACGGCCCCAGCCGCCAGGGCAGGGAACATCCCGACCTGGTCGACTGGTCCAACCTCTCCACCGAGAGCCAGCAGAAGGACCGGGACACGGTCCGGGCCCTTCCCGACCTGCTGGCCACCGAGGGCCTGTACATCGTGCGCGACGCCACGAGTTGATCACCGGCGCACCGCTGCCGGCCGCCTACGCGGGGCGGTAGCGGGCCCGGAACGTCCCGTCCGGCACGGGCCAGACCGCACCCACGGCGTCCCGCAGCAACCAGTCCCCGATATCGGCCGTCGCCGCGCCCTCCAGGGTCGAGATCTCGGCCCGGCCGGTCAGCCGCACCGCATCGATCAGTTCCCGCTTGCGGTAGTGGCCGTCCGGGCTTCGCTGGTAGCTGCGGGTGAAGGTGTCCGCAGCCACCGTCCAGCGGTCCCCGCCGTCGTCGACGAGCTCCCAGTCGCCGGCCTCGGCGCGCAGGTCGGCGCCCCGGCTGGTGCGCCAGACCAGCGGGTCGCTGAGCTGCCGGGCGCAGACGACCGCGGTCGGCCGGTAGCGGCGCGCGCGCCGGAACAGGGCGTCGATCTCGGCGGGCGTCAGCATCGTTCGATGATCGTCGGTGACGGGGAGCGGAGCAATCGTGGCGTCGGGTGGGGCGACGCCACGTCACCGCATGAGCTGCCAGGTAGCGTCGTCTTGTGGAATCAGCCCAGGACGACGGCCGGAACGGACCCGCCGCCAGCCCGCCGGACGGTCCGACCGGGCCTCCGGGCGCTGCGGCCCGCGACGGTCGGGCGTCGGGCGCGGACCGGCCCGAACAACTGTCCGGCCCCGTGGTCGACGGCGTACCGGTGCCGCGGAGCCCGGACCCGCCCGGAACGCCAGGAGGCAACGACCTCGACCGGGTGACCAACGGGGTCGCCGCGGCCGTTCCCCACCGCGACCCCGCCGCCCCCGGTGCCGTCCCGCCTGCCGGGTGGTCCCAGGGTCCGCCGGCCTACGACCCTGTCGGGTACGCCGAACCCCGTCCCTACGGTGCGGTGCCGCCGGCCGGATGGCCCGAGGGCCCGACCGCGTACGGCCCCACCACGTACGGCGTCCCCGGCAACGGTTCCGCGCTCAACCCGGCGGACCCATACGCCTTCGCGGCCCAGCAGCCGGCCCCGGCCGCCACCTCCGGACCGCCGCCGTCCCCGCCTCCGCACCCCGGGTTCGCCCTCACGGGGCACTCGGCGCCCCGCACCCACCGCTGGGGGCTGGGCGCCTACCTGCTGGTCGAGCTGATCTTCCTGGCCGCTTCGGCCGCGATCGGGGTGCTCGTCATCGGTCGCGAGGCGCCGCAGGCC
>DATMDS010000052.1:0-22093 GCA_035557575.1 Pseudonocardia sp.
GCGCACCGCGAACCCGATACCCAGCGTCGCGAACGACAACAACGTCCCCGACAGCGGATCATTCGCCGGGAAGAACACCGTGTTGAAATACAGCGCCGCGGCAATCCCGAAACCGATGAAGTCGTAGGTCTCAATCATCGCGCCGATCGAGGAACCGGCCGCGACCCGCTTCTTCATCGCCGTGCCCTCAATGGGATGCCAGTGGGCGACCTCCTCAAGATGAGGGTCCCGCAGCGGCGGATGCGCTTCGGTCATGGTGACCTCCGTCGATCAGGAGGCGTTCGTCGCCTCGGAGGACCGGAAGGGACTCACTCGAGGTAGCCGCTGCGCCTGCTGGCGCCCTCGAACGTCAACTGTTAACAGCCTGCTGTTGGACATATACTGACAACGGTGCGAGCCGTGTGTCAATGCCCACTTGGGAACTCGTCCAAACCATCCCGGACAGCAAGAACCACAAGGCTCCCGCTCCCGGCCCACGGCCCCGTTGCCGTCGACGAGCCCGGTCAGACGGCCAGCGAGCCGTCGGAGTGGGTCGGTTGTTCAGCCGCGGGCATCCGCGAAGTGGTCAGCAGCTTCGGCCATGTGCTGGTCGATAACACGCTTCCCCACAGCGAGATCGCCGTTCTCGATGGCCTCGATGATCGGAGCGTGCCGATCCTCGGACATCATCCGCGGCGCCCGGTCCGGTCCACTGCTCATGATCGCGACCCGGATCCGGCCCTCGAGGTACCGCCACGCCTCTACGAGCATCGAGTTGCCGGCTAGGCGGCACAGCAGCAGGTGGAAGCCCAAGTCGGCCTCGACCCGCTCGACGAAGTCGAGTTCAGCACCGGCGAGCTTCGCGAGCGCCTCGCGCAAGGTCTCAGCCGCAGCGTCCCGCCCGGGCGACGACATGATCTCAGTGACGGCGAGCTTCTCGAGCGCCGCCCGCACCCGGAACAGCTCGCGCACCTCGTGCGCACCAAGGCTGTTCACCCGGAGCATCCCCCGTCGACCCGCGCTGAGCAGGCCCTCCTGCTCGAGGTGTCGCATGGCCTCGCGGACCGTTCCCCGACTCACGCCCAGGTGAGTGGCCAGCTCGCCCTCGCCAAGGTGGTCCCCAGGACGGTACTGCCCGGAGATGATCGCCGACCGGAGTGCCTCGCGAGCACGTTCCCGCAGCGTGCTGCGATCGAGATTCGACAGAGGTTCCAGAGTCACCGCACGACCTCCTCGCTCCGCAACGAGCATACGCATGAGTGTCAACAGTCGGTACTAGTGGTGCTGACAGCTCACACCTCCAAGCCTGCGATCCGTCGAGGCCGCGCGTCGGCGCGATCGGTACGCGCAGAGGAAGCTAAGGTAGCCGCTACCCATGCTATTCGTTGACTGTTAACAGACAACTGTTATGCTGCTGGGGACCGAGGAGGAAGCGGTGGTCGTGGAGTCCCTGCCCAACCTGGACCGCAGTACGCTGCGCGAGCGTGCCCTGCAGGCGCTGCGCGCTGCGATCACGACGGGTCGATACCGCCCGGGGGACCACCTCGGCGAGGGCGAGTTGGCCGCGCACCTCGGCGTGAGCCGGGGAACGGTGCGCCAGGCGTTGTGGCACCTCCAGCAAGAGGGCCTGGTGACGGCCGGTCATCGCTCGATGCTCCGGGTCAACACGCTGACCCCCGCGGAGATCCGCGAGCTGTTCCGGGTGCGGGCGTCACTCGAGGGCCTGGCCGCACGGCAGATCGTCTCATCCGGGGAAATCCACGCAGCGACGAACAGCCTGCGCCAAGCGCTGACACGTCTTACCGACCCAGAGGCCGACTTTGCCGGACTCGTCGACGCGGACCTAGGGTTCCACCTGCTCCTCTGCCAGCTGTCCGGGAACTCGATGCTGGTCGACACCTGGCGCCACCTCGAGGGCCGGAGCCGGGTCGTCATCATGGCCGCCGGCCCCATCAGGGCTCAGCCGCTGATGTCACCGGACCGGCACGAGCCGGTCATCGACGCGATCGAGAATGGCGATCCGGCCGCCGCCGTCGACGCGATCAACGGCTACATGGCCAGTGCCGCGGACCACTTCGCCGCCGGCCCGCGCCGACCCTGATCAGGCCGCGTCGTCGGCCGGAGCGTAGTGCTCGGCCGCGAACGCCATGTGTTGCTCGACCACCCCGACAGCGGCGTCTGCATTGCCGCTCTCGATCGCCTCGACGACCGGCAGATGCCGGTCGCGCGACATCATCGTCGGCTTCTCGTCCGACTCGTAGTTCATGATTGTCACCCGGACGCGGCCCTCGAGGTAGCGCCACGCCTCCACCAGCATCGAGTTCCCGGACAGCCGGCACAGGAGCAGGTGGAAGTTCAGGTCGGCCTCGAGATTAGCTGCGAAATCGCCCTCGGTGCTCTCGAGGCGCGCCAGCGCCTCGCGGAGCGCGGCCACTGCCGGGCCGCGGTCTGCTGAACGAATGATCTCGGTGACCGCCAGGCTCTCCAGCGCTGCTCGCACCCGGAAGAGCTCCCGCACCTCGGTGGGCGAGATCTCGTTCACCCGCAGCATCCCGCGGTTCCCCGCCGTCACGAGGCCTTCCTGCTGCAGATGACGCAGCGCCTCCCGTACGGTGCCCCGGCTGACACCGAGGTGCGTCGCCAGCTCCACCTCGCCGAGGTGGTCCCCAGTGCGGTAGCGCCCGGACGTGATCGCGGAGCGGAGCGCCTCCAGGGCACGCTCTCGGAGCGTGCTGCGGTCCAGACTTGACAGGGGATCAGCGCTCACCACGAACCTCCAGTGTTCACCCCCAGCCTATCCGACTTCTGTCAACACTTTGTTATGTGCCTGTCGACAGAACTCGACGCTCCGTCAGGCCACGATGGTCGCCAACTCCAGCGCGACGCCGACAACACCGCCTCCTCCCGACTGAGCAGGTCGCGCCGCCGCGGGTTTGCGGATCATGTTCGCGGCAGGCAGAGCAGTTGTCACCGCCCAGCCGGTGAGGCTCGGCGCTTGACGATCGACGAGTATCGAAGCGGTAAATCCGGCGCCATCGATGCGCCCAGTCGATTCGGTATCAAGAGTGTTCGGCCAGAGCCGCTGGCGCTGCCGCACCGGGCCTGATCACGTGGAGAACCGACTCCAGGCTGACCGTCGTCGGGTCAAGGCCGGGCAGAGCACGGGTCACTGCGCGGCCTTGCCGCCAGATGTTGTACTGAACCGGAACTCGACCACGTCCCCGTCGGCCATCACGTAGTCCTTGCCCTCCATGCGCACCTTGCCCGCCGCCTTGGCCGCGGCCATCGAGCCGGCCGCGACCAGGTCGTCGTAGGAGACGATCTCGGCCTTGATGAAACCACGCTCGAAATCGCTGTGGATCACGCCCGCGGCCTGCGGGGCGGTGTCGCCGCGGTGGATCGTCCAGGCCCTGGACTCCTTGGGCCCGGCGGTCAGGTAGGTCTGCAGGCCGAGCGTGGTGAAGCCGGCGCGGGCCAGCGCGTACAGGCCGGGCTCCGGCTGGCCGATCGACTCCAGCAACTCGCGCGCGGACTCCTCGTCCAGCTCCAGCAGCTCCGCCTCGACCTTGGCGTCCAGGAACACCGCCTGGGCCGGGGCGACCAGCTCCGTCAGCTCCTTGCGTCGGGCCTCGTCGGTGAGCACGGCCTCGTCGGCGTTGAACACGTACAGGAACGGCTTCACGGTCAACAGCGACAGCTCGCGCAGCGGGGCCCGGTCGACACCGGCGGCGAACAGGGTGCGGCCGCCGTCCAGGATCGCGACGGCGGCCTCGGCGGCCTCGAGCACCGGGCGCCGGTCCTTCTGCATCCGCGCCTCCTTGGCCAGCCGCGGGACGGCCTTCTCCAGCGTCTGCAGGTCGGCCAGCATCAGCTCGGTGGAGATCGTCTCGATGTCGCCGGCGGCGTCGATGCGGCCCTCGACGTGCACGACGTCCGGGTCGTCGAACACGCGCACGACCTGGCAGATCGCATCCGACTCGCGGATGTTGGCCAGGAACTTGTTGCCCAGCCCCGCACCCTCGGACGCGCCCTTGACGATGCCGGCGATGTCGACGAACGAGACCGTGGCGGGCACGACCTTGGCCGAGGAGAACATCTCGGCCAACACGGCCAGCCGTGGATCCGGCAGCGGCACGACGCCGACGTTGGGTTCGATGGTGGCGAACGGGTAGTTGGCGGCCAGCACGTCGTTGCGGGTCAGGGCGTTGAACAGGGTCGACTTGCCGACGTTGGGCAGCCCGACGATCCCGAGGGTGAGCGACACGGGACCCCAGCGTAGTCCTGGACCGGTGGATCGATTCCGGCCCGACCTGCCGCCCGGCTGATCACGCGCGGCCATGCTGTCCGATTTCCGCCAGGCGCCGACCGGTGGGCGTGGCAGGCTCGACACCGTGCCGCTCGACGAGGACCGCTGCTACCGCGCCGTCGCTTCCCGCGACGCCCGGTTCGACGGGCACTTCGTCACCGCCGTGCGCACCACCGGGATCTACTGCCGCCCGTCCTGCCCGGCCGTCACGCCCAAGCGTGGCAACGTCGAGTTCCTGGTCACCGCGGGCGCGGCCCAGCAGCGCGGCTACCGGGCCTGCCGGCGCTGCCTGCCGGACGCCGTACCCGGCTCGCCGGAGTGGAACGTGCGCGCCGACCTGGCCGCCCGGGCCATGCGGCTGATCAGCGACGGGCTGGTGGAGCGGGCCGGCGTGCCCGGGCTGGCCGCGGCGCTGGGCTACTCGGAGCGGCACCTGGGCCGGGTGCTGACCGCGGAGCTGGGCGCCGGTCCGCTCGCGCTGGCCCGGGCGCACCGGGCGCACACCGCGCGGCTGCTCATCGAGACGACGCCGCTCGCGCTGGCCGACGTCGCGTTCGCGGCCGGGTTCGCCAGCATCCGCCAGTTCAACGACACCGTGCGCGCCGTGTACGGGGTGCCGCCGAGCACGCTGCGCACCGACGCCGGCCGGCGCCGGGGCGCGCTACCGACCGCGGCCGGCACGCTCGTGCTCCGGCTGCCGTACCGCGCCCCGCTCGACGGCGCCGGGCTGCTGGAGTTCCTGCGCGGCAGGGCCCTCGACCGCGTCGAGTCGGTGGTGGACGGTGCGTACCGGCGGACGCTGCGGCTGCCGCAGGGCCCGGCGACGGTCGCCCTGAGCGTCGGGCCCGGGCACGTGCTGGCCACGCTGCGGCTGGCCGACCCCCGGGATCTGGGGCCCGCCGTGGCGAGGCTGCGCCGCCTGCTCGACCTGGACGCCGACCCGGCAGCGGTGGACGAGCTGCTGAGCGGTGACCCGGCGCTCGCCGTGAGCGTCGCCCGCTCCCCCGGGACCCGGCTGCCGGGCACCGTGGACGGCGCCGAGACCGCGCTGCGGACGGTGCTCGGGCAGCAGGTGTCGGTGGCGGCGGCGCGCACCGCGGCCGCGCGGCTGGCCGCGACGCTCGGTGATCCGCTGCCGCCCGCGTTGCGCCGGCCCGGCGGCGCCGACGGCGACCGGCCGGTGGTCGGGACGGGCCCCGGTCCCGGTCCGGCCGCCGAGCCGGACCTGCTGTTCCCGACGCCGGCGGTGATCGCCGAGCGCGGGGCCGAGGTGCTGGCCGGGCCGGCCCGCCGGATCGCCACGGTGCTCGGGCTGGCCGCCGCGCTCGCCGACGGCAGCGTGGTGCTCGACGCCGGGCGCGACCCCGCGCAGCTGCGGGCCGAGCTGGTCGCGCTGCCGGGCATCGGGCCGTGGACCGCGGGCTACCTGGCCATGCGCGTGCTCGGCGACCCGGACGAGCTGCTGGCCTCCGACCTCGCCGTGCGCCGCGGCGCCGCCGCTCTCGGGCTTCCGTCCGAAGTGGAACAACTCGCCGCCCGCGCCGAGCGCTGGCGACCGTGGCGCTCCTACGCCGCGACACACCTGTGGCGCGCCGCCGCCACGACCCCGACATCCCGGAGGAGACAATGACTTCCTGGTCCACAACCGACACCGGCATGGGCCCGTTCACGACGGTCGTGGACGGTGACGGTGCCGTGCTGGCCTCGGGTTGGACGTCGGACCTCGAGGACCTGCTGCCGCTGATCCATCCGACCCTGCGCCCGACCGGCCTGGCCCGCGCCGAGCTCGGCGCGGTCACCGACGCGGTGCTCCGCTACCACGACGGCGAGCTGTCGGTGATCGACGACGTGCCCGTGCGGCAGCGCTCCGGCGCGTTCCTCGAGCACGCCTGGGAGGTGCTCCGCACGGTGCCGGCCGGCGCCCCGGTGACCTACTCCGAGTACGCCGCGAAATCCGGGCGGCCGGCGGCGATCCGCGCCGCGGCCTCGGCGTGCGCCCGCAACGCGGCCGCGCTGTTCGTGCCCTGCCACCGGGTGCTGCGGCTGGACGGCACCCTGGGCGGCTTCCGCTGGGGCCTGCCGGTCAAGCGCCGGCTCCTCGAGCACGAAGCAGCGCACTGATCGAGGCGGGTGACCGAGCGGTCATCGCTCGACCATGCGTTCGACCGTTCGGCTGACGGCAGCGGCCGCTGGTCCCCTTACGCGGCGCGCCTGACCCGATCCTGTCGGTACCCGGGTGCAGGCTTGCCGGCATGGACATCGCCGGCCTCTCGATGCTGCTGCTGGGCATCCTGGTGGGCGCGGCGCTCGGAGCGGGCGTCGCGTGGGGCCTGATCTCCGCGCGCGCCCGGGTACAGGCCGCGGACGCCGCGCGCGCCGCCGCCGACGCCTCGGCGACCGCCCGGGCCACCACGGCCGGGCTGCGCGCCGAGCGCACCGGGCTCCTGGAGCGCATCGACGAGCTCGCCGAGCAGCACGAGCGGGCCACCCAGCGGCTGCGCCGCGCCGAGTCCGACGCGGCGGCCGCACACGCCGCGCTGACCAGCGAGCGGGAGGCCGGGGCGCACCGCGAGCAGCTGCTGATGCGCCGCGACGCCGAGCTGAAGCAGGCCTTCCAGGCGCTCTCCGCCGACGCGCTGGCCCGCAACAACGAGCAGTTCGTCGCGCTGGCCGAGAGCCGGATCAAGGAGGCCGCGGCCTCGCTGCACGCCAGGGCCGACGGCGACGCGGCCGCCAGGGCACACGCGATCTCCCAGCTGCTGGACCCGATGGCGTCCACGCTGCAGCGGGTGGAGGGGCAGCTGCGCACGGTGGAGAAGGAGCGCGAGGCGGCCTACGCCGGGCTGCGCGAGCAGGTCAGCGCGATGGCCTCCAGCTCGGAGCAGCTGCGCGGGGAGACCAAGCAGCTGGTCAACGCGCTGCGTGCGCCGCAGGTCCGGGGCCGCTGGGGCGAGCTGCAGCTGGAGCGCATCGTGCAGCTGGCCGGCATGGTCGAGCACTGCGACTTCTCCACCCAGGTCACCGGCCAGGGCGAGCAGGGCGGGGTGCGCCCGGACATGGTGGTGCGGCTGGCCGGCGGCAAGCAGGTCGTGGTCGACGCGAAGGTGCCGTTCGCGGCCTACCTGGAGGCCGTCGAGACCAGCGACCCGGAGGTGCACGCCCAGCGGCTCGCCGCGCACGCCCGCCAGCTGCGCCAGCACGTGGACGCGTTGGCCGGCAAGAACTACTGGGCGGCGTTCGCGCCGTCGCCTGAGTTCGTGGTGCTGTTCGTCCCCGGCGACCCGTTCCTGGAGGCCGCGCTGCAGGCCGACCCCGCGCTGCTGGAGCACGCGTTCTCGCACAACGTGGTGGTGGCCACCCCGACGACGCTGATCGCGCTGCTGCGCACGGTGGCCTACAGCTGGCGGCAGGAGGCGCTGGCCCGCAACGCCGCGCAGGTGCACCAGCTGGGCAAGGAGCTGCACAGCCGGTTGGCCACCATGGGCACCCACGTGGCCAAGCTCGGCCGCAGCCTGGACGCCGCGGTCGGCAGCTACAACCAGACCGTGTCGTCGCTGGAGGCGCGGGTGCTGGTGTCCGCGCGCAAGCTCACCGACCTGGAGGTGGCCGACGGCGAGCTGCCCGCACCCGGGCTCCTCGAGCGGTCACCGCGCACCATCGCGGCCCCCGAGCTGGTGGCCTCGGCCGCCGATGCGCTGATCGCGCTGCACGAGCTGGACCGCCCGGCTACGCCGCCGCGGCCGGACAACCGGGCTACCGTGACCGGATGACCGCGGACGCGACGCGCCGACGCACGGCCGGGCAGTGGCCGATGCCCGACCGGTCGGTGCTGGCCAGCGTGCTCGGCGTACCCACCTGGGCGGCCGTCGGGCTGGCGGCCGGATCGACCGCGCTCGGGGTGTGCGTCGACCTGCTGCGGATCGGCAGCCTGGGCGCGGTCTTCACCGTCTGCCACGTGGCCGGCTGCCTGCTCGCGGTGGCCTGGGTCCGCCGCGACGGGCTGTTCTGGCCGGTGACGATGCCCCCGCTGCTGGTGGCGGTGGCGGTGCCGGTGGTGGTGCTGGCCGCCGGGTCACCCCGGCCCGGGCTGGGCTTCGCCGAGCGGCTGCTCGTGATCGGCGCGCCGCTGGTCAACGCGTTCCCGATCATGGCGTGGACCACCGGGTTGGCGCTGGCCGCGGGCCTGTTCCGGCTGCTCACCCAGCGCCAGCGGCAGCCCGCGCTGGCCGGCGAGGGCTGAGGGGCGCTCAGCTCCCGGCGCGGGCCCGCTGCGGGCGCAGCTCGCGGGGCAGCGAGAACGTCAGCGTCTCCTCGGCCGTGGTGACCTCCTCGACCGCATCCCAGCCGCGCTCGGCCAGGTGCTCCAGCACGCCTCGCACCAGCACCTCGGGCACGGACGCGCCGCTGGTCAGCCCGATGGTCGACACCCCGTCCAGCCAGGAGTCGTCGATCTGGCGGGCGTAGTCGATCAGGTACGCGGCGCCGGCCCCGGCCGAGAGCGCCACCTCCACCAACCGCACCGAGTTCGACGAGTTCGTCGATCCGACCACCAGCACCAGGTCGCACCGCGCGGCCATCGCCTTCACCGCGACCTGCCGGTTCTGGGTGGCATAACAGATGTCGTCGCTGGGCGGGTTCTGCAAGGTCGGGAACCGCTCCCGCAGCGCGCGGACCGTCTCCATCGTCTCGTCCACCGAGAGCGTGGTCTGGGAGAGCCACACGACCTTCTCCGGGTCGCGCACCGTCACGCCGTCGACGTCGGCTGCCGTCTGCACCAGCTGGATGTGCGCCGGCGCCTCCCCCGCGGTGCCCTCGACCTCCTCGTGCCCGTGGTGCCCGACCAGCAGGATGTCGTAGTCCTCCCGCGCGAACCGCTTGGCCTCGTGGTGCACCTTGGTGACCAGTGGGCAGGTGGCGTCGATGGTGCGCAGCCCGCGGTCGTGGGCCTCGGCGCGCACGGCGGGCGAGACGCCGTGCGCGGAGAACACCACCAGTGCCCCCGGCGGCACCTCGTCCGCCTCGTCGACGAAGATCGCACCGCGCTCGGACAGCGTCTGTACGACGTGCACGTTGTGCACGATCTGCTTGCGCACGTAAACCGGCGCTCCGTGCTGCTCCAGGGCCCGCTCCACCGCCTCCACCGCGCGGTCGACGCCGGCACAGTAGCCACGGGGCTTGGCCAGCAGGACGCGCTTGTTCGGCTCGGTCATGGGCTCCAGCCTACGGATGCCGGCGCCGGGCAGGTCGACTCGACGTGCTCGGACACACGCCGTACCCGGTCCGACTGCGCTCGGCTACCCGGTCGGGGAGAATGTGCCCATGAGCCCGCTGCCGCTACCGGTCCGGATCGCTGCCGGCCTGGTCGCCACCGCCGTCGAGCAAGCCCGCGACTTCCCGCGCCACGTCGTCGAGTTCCCGGTCACCGCGATCAGCCAGGCCCTGCAGGCGTCGATGCGGATGCAGCAGAAGGTCACCGAACTGGCGATCAAGGGAGACCAGGCGCTGGGCGTGCTGCGCCCGGTCGAGGAGGCGCCGGCCTGGGCCACGTTCGACGACGACGAGGAGCCGGCCCCACGCAACGGAACCACCACGGTGACGCCGCTGCGCCCCCAGCCCCGCCAAGCGGCCCAGCAGCGCCCGACGGCCCAGCCCCGCCCGGCGGCCCAGCCCCGCCCGGCGAACGAGCCCCGCCCGGCGAACGAGCCCCGCTCGACGACCGAGCCCCGCTCGACGGACCAGCCACGGTCGTCCGCCGCCGATGTGGCCGCCCGCACCACCGCGGAGGCCGCTTCCGGCGCCGGGCCCGACGACTCCGCGACCGGCCTCGACGAGGACGCGTCCGGGCCGAACCTGATGCCCGGCTACCGGGACATGACGATCCCGCAGCTGCGCGCCCGGCTGCGGAAGCTGAACGAGCAGGACCTGCGCGCGCTGCTGGCGTGGGAGACCGAGCACGGCAACCGGCCGCCGTTCGTCACGATGCTGACCAACCGGATCACGACGGTCACCGAGGGGTGACCGGGCCGCCGACCTCCCCGGAGCAGCCCTGGCCGGTCCGCACGGTGGCCCGCAAGATCTCCGAATGGGTGGACCGGTTGGGCGCGGTCTGGGTGGAGGGACAGCTGGCCCAGGTCACCGCGCGCGCCGGCACCGGAACCGCGTTCCTGGTGCTGCGCGACCCCGCCGCGGACGTGTCGCTGCAGCTCACCGCGCCGATCGGGCTGGTGCGCGAGGGGGGCCCCGCGGTCGCCGAGGGCAATCGGGTGATCGTGCACGGCAAGCCGTCGTTCTTCCTCGGGCGCGGCACGCTGAGCCTGCGGGTGGACGACATCCGCGCGGTCGGGCTCGGCGAGCTGCTGGCCCGCATCGAGCGGTTGCGCCGGCTGCTCGCCGCGGAGGGCCTGTTCGATCCGGCCCGCAAGCGCCGGCTGCCGTTCCTGCCCGGCTGCATCGGGCTGATCACCGGTCGGGCGTCGGCCGCGGAACACGACGTGGTGTCGAACGCGACGGCGCGCTGGCCGTCGGTGCGGTTCCGGATCGAGAACACCGCGACCCAGGGTGCGCTGGCCGTGCCGCAGCTCGTCGACGCGCTCGCCGCGCTGGACCGGGACCCGCAGGTCGAGGTGATCGTGCTGGCCCGCGGTGGCGGCAGCATCGAAGACCTGCTCCCGTTCTCCGACGAGACGCTGTGCCGGGCCGTCGCGGACTGCCGCACCCCGGTGGTGTCGGCGATCGGGCACGAGCCGGACACGCCGCTCGTCGACCACGTCGCCGACCTGCGCTGCTCCACCCCGACCGAGGCCGGGCGCCGGCTGGTTCCCGATCTGGCCGAGGAGACCGCGCGGATCGCCGGCCTGCGGGATCGGGCCCGGCGCGCCCTGCACGGCTGGGTCGACCGCGAGCAGCGGCTGCTCACGTCGCTGCGCGGGCGGCCCGTGCTGGCGGATCCGCTGCGGATGCTGGACGGGCACGCCGTGGAGATCGACCGGCTGCAGCGGACCGCCCGCTCCGGGCTGCTGCGCGGGCTGGAGCGGCGCGACACCGACATCACCCACGTCCGGCAGCGGCTGGCGGTACTCGGCCCGGCCGCCACCCTGGCCCGCGGCTACGCGGTCGTGCAGCGGATCACCGAGGGGCCGGGGCCGCTGCCGGTGCTCCGCTCGGTCGAGGAAGCTAGCCCCGGAACCCGGCTGCGGATCCGGGTCGGCGACGGCGCGCTGGTCGCCGCGGTCACCGAGACCGGCCACGGCCGCGAGGGAGCGAGTACGACATGAGCGAACACGCCGGGGCGGCCCGACCGGACGTCGCGACCCTGGGCTACGAGCAGGCCCGCGACGAGCTCGCCGAGGTGGTGCGGGCGCTGGAGGCCGGCGGGCTGAGCCTGGACGACTCGGTGGCCCTGTGGGAGCGCGGCGAGGCGCTGGCGCAGCGGTGCGAGGAGCAGCTGGCCGGGGCCCGGGAACGCGTGCAGCGGGTGCTCGACCCCTCCGACTGACGGCCCGGCGACCGTCCGGACCCGGCCGGTCGCTCACGGCGCCCGGGCCGGCAGCAGCTCTCCGGCCACCGTGGCCGCGGCCAGCGCCCGCACCTCGTCCTCGGTGCCGCTGCCGGTGATCAGTAACTGCACCGGCGCCGCGCCGGCCGTCGCCACCTCGGTGATCCAGATCGGCTCGCCGCGCTCCCGGTCGTAGACCACCCACCGCTGGCCCGCAACGTCGACCGGCCCGCGGGCGGCCACCGGGGTGCCGCCGATCTCCACCCGCAGCAGCGCCTGCGGGTCCGCGTCGCTCTGCAGCAGCCGCAGGTAGCGGCCGTCCGCGGTGAGGTAGCCGGTGCGCACCACCCGGCCGCCCTCGGGGACCCGGTCCTGCGCCACCGCGTTCGACCGCCACCCCGCCGGCACCGCGGGGATCCGCAGGCCGAACGGCACCCGCAGCTCGCGCAGCGCGGCCGGGGCGTCGACGACCGGCAGCCGGGCCGGATCGGTGGTCGGGCCGCCCGGCGCGAACGAGCACGAGCGCGTCACCCCCGCGAACAGCAGCACCACGACCGCGAGCAGCACCACCGCGCCCGCCATGTCGCGCATCGTCAGCGCCGAGCGCGGCGGCTTCGACAACGGCGGCGGCTCCGGGCGGGGAGGGTCGGGTTGCGGCTCGGTACTCACACCACCCATCGTGACAGCGGTGCCGGGCGACGACGTGGCCTGGACCTCGATCGGTACTGCAGGACGTTTCGATCTGGGAGGATCGCGGCAGTCGTGGCCCGCCGATCGCAGGCCGGTACCTGCCCACACACCAGGAGGTAACCCGAGATGGCCGTATCCGGGAACGGAGGTTCGGCGGGCGAGCGGCGCCGGGAGGCCCCCGACCGCAACCTGGCGATGGAACTGGTGCGGGTCACCGAGGCCGCGGCGATGGCCGCGGGTCGCTGGGTCGGGCGCGGTGACAAGAACGGCGGCGACGGCGCCGCGGTGGACGCGATGCGCCAGCTCATCCACACCGTCTCCATGCGCGGCATCGTCGTGATAGGCGAGGGCGAGAAGGACAACGCCCCGATGCTGTTCAACGGCGAGGAGGTCGGCAACGGTGAGGGCGCCTGGTGCGACGTGGCCGTCGACCCGATCGACGGCACCACGCTGATGTCCAAGGGCATGCCGGGCTCGGTGGCGGTGCTCGCGGTGGCCGAGCGGGGCGCCATGTTCGACCCGTCAGCCGTGTTCTACATGGAGAAGCTGGCCGTGGGGCCCGAAGCCGCCGACGTGATCGATCTCAACGCGCCGGTGTCGGAGAACATCCGCCGCGTCGCCAAGGCCAAGCACACCGAGGTCGGCGACGTCACGGTGTGCGTGCTGGACCGCCCCCGGCACGAGTCGCTGGTCAAGGAGATCCGCCGGACCGGTGCGCGGATCCACTTCGTCTCCGACGGGGACGTGGCCGGGGCGATCTCGGCAGCCCGCCCGGGCACCGGGGTCGACCTGCTCTACGGGATCGGCGGCACCCCGGAGGGGGTGATCGCGGCGGCCGCGCTGAAGTGCATGGGCGGGGCCATGCAGGGTCGGCTCTGGCCACGCGACGAGGCGGAACGCGGCCGGGCCCAGGACGCCGGCCACGACCTCGACCAGGTCCTGTCCGCCGACGACCTGGTGCGCGGGGACAACGTGTTCTTCTGCGCCACCGGGATCACCGACGGCGACCTGCTGCGCGGCGTGCACTACCGGGGCGGCGGGTGCACCACGCAGTCGATCGTGATGCGGTCCAAGTCCGGCACCGTGCGGATGATCGACGGCTACCACCGGCTGACCAAGCTGCGCGAGTACTCGTCGGTGGACTTCGACCTGTCGGACGCGCAGCTCGCGGAGTTCGAGCACGCGGCACCGCCGCTGCCCTGAGCGGCGCGTGATCGAATCGTGAGCGCGAGACCACCCGAACGGGGTTGATGGTCGGGGCCTGCATTGTGGATGCTCGGAGCTACGCACCGAGAGAGGCGAACACACTCCGGGTGTTTCCAGTCTGGGGGGTTTGCTGTGCGCGCTCTGCGAGTTCTCGGTTTGATCCTGGTCGTGCTCGGTGCCGGGCTGCTCGGCGGCGAGGCCGGTGGTGCGGCGCGCGCCGTCGACCCGACCCGCGCGCCCGGTCCGGTCCCGGTCACCGTGGTCCCCGCAGTGGCTCCCCCAGCGGCGGCGCCCGCGGTGGCCCTGCCCACCTCGGCCCCCTCGCCGGCCGCGACCGCCCGGCCCGCCGCCACGTCGAAGCCGAAGCCGAAGCGCAACTCCGGGCTGGTCGCCGGCACCCCGTGCCGGGCCACCGCCAGCGCCTGCGTCGACCTGTCGAGCAACCGGGCCTGGCTCATCGAGGACGGCGCCGTGAGCTACGGCCCGGTCCCGATCACTCACGGCCGCAAGGGGTTCCGGACCCCGCCCGGCAGCTTCCGGGTCTCGTTCAAGTCGGCCGACCACGTCAGCTCGATCTACGACGCCGAGATGCCCTACTCCGTGTTCTTCAACGGCAACATCGCCTTCCACCAGGGCAGCCTGAAGCAGCTGTCGCACGGCTGCATCCACCTGTCCGGCAAGGCGGCGAAGACCTTCTTCAAGGCGCTGAGCCGCGGCGAGGTCGTCCAGGTCGCTCGCTGAGCCTCAGCTGCGGTCGGGGCCCGCATCGCGGTACGGGCACCAGCAGCGTGGGGCGGTGTGGCCGCAGCAGGTCGCCGGTGGCCCGGCCGGAGCGTCCCCGCGACCGCGCAGGTGGACAGCCCGGCGGCACAGCCTCCGCAACGCCCTGAGCCACCCGCGCACCGCGGTCTCCCCGACACCGCGGCTCACGCGCTCAGCGGAAGCAGCCCGAGGTGCTGGGCACGGAGCACCGCGGACAGCCGGTCGCCCACCCCCAGCTTGGTGTAGGCGTGCTCCAGGTGCTTCTGCACGGTGCGCTCGCCGATCTCCAGCCGGCGCCCGATCGCGGCCGCGGTCAGCCCCTCCACGAGCAGGCCGAGCACGGTCATCTCGCGGGGGGTGAGCTGGAGGCCGGCGGCCACGTCGGCCACCGGCCGCAGCGCGTCCAGGGCCTGGACCTGGCGGTCCAGTCCGATCAGCAACCGCCAGATCCGGCGGCCGAGCTCCAGCTCCACCGGCGTGAACGGGGTGTCCCGGCCGATCACGAACGCGCAGAACCGGTGCGGGCGCAGGCGCACCGGGAAGGCCAGCTGGTCGCCCGCTCCCCAGGGCCGGGACCGCGCGTACCAGTGGGCGAGCGCGCCGGGCTCCACGCAGCACTCGGGCACGTCCGCGACCTGGATCTGGGTCCGGTTCCCGGTGGCCCGGTAGTACTGCAGGATGGGGTGTCGGCGCAGGGCGTACCGAGCACCCCACTCCTCGATCTCCTCACGATGGCCGGCGAAGCTCTCGTTCAGCGGGTACAGGGTGGCGCGCCGCAGCTCGCGGTCGCTCTGGCTGCTGAACGAGCACCCGACGGCGGTGAACGTGCGGGTCAGTTGCAGCGCGACGAGCTCCACCGGGAGCTCGGTCAGCGGCGCGGCGAGCAGCTCGGCCGCCAGCTCCATCCAGTCGCACTCGGCATCGCGGACGCCGTGGACCATGCACCGCTCCTTCCCCCCGCCGTACCCCGATCCGTCCCGCCGATCGCGGCCTCCCCCGTACGTGGCCGCTGTACGTACGAGCGCCGTACCGGCGCCGAGATACTCGTTCGGCGCGGTACCACCCGACCGGTCCAGCTACTCCGGACAGGCGATCCCCGGGTGGTGCCTGCGTACCTCGCGGTGCGCGCCGGGGCCGGTGTGGAGAAGACTGCAGCCATGGTCGACAACGACGGATTCCGCATCGAGCACGACACCATGGGCGAGGTCAGGGTGCCCGTCGACGCCCTCTGGCGGGCCCAGACGCAACGCGCCGTGGCCAACTTCCCGATCTCCGGGCGCGGCCTGGAGCGCGCCCAGATCCGGGCCCTCGGCCTGGTCAAGGGGGCAGCGGCCCGGGTGAACGGGCGGATCGGCGTGCTCGAGGAGAAGATCGCGGACGCGATCGCCGCGGCGGCCGACGAGGTCGCGGCGGGCGAGCACGACGAGCACTTCCCGGTCGACGTGTTCCAGACCGGCTCCGGCACCAGCTCGAACATGAACGCCAACGAGGTGATCGCCAGCATCGCCACCGCGGCCGGGGTCTCCGTGCACCCCAACGACCACGTCAACGCGTCCCAGTCGTCCAACGACGTCTTCCCGACCACGATCCACCTGGCCGCGACCGAGGCGCTGGCCACCGACGTCGTCCCGGCGCTGGAGCACCTGGCCGCCGCGCTGCGCCGGCGCAGCGCCGACTGGGCCGACGTGGTCAAGGCCGGGCGCACCCACCTGATGGACGCGGTGCCGATCACGCTCGGCCAGGAGGCCGGCGGCTGGGCCACCCAGGTCGAGTACGGGGTGGCCAGGGTGCGCGACGCGCTGCCCCGGCTCGGCCAGCTGCCGATCGGCGGCACCGCCGTGGGCACCGGGCTGAACGCGCCGGCGGGCTTCGGCGCCGGCGTCGTCGAGCAGCTGCGCACGGCCACCGGGCTGGACGTGCTGTCCGAGGCGGAGGACCACATCGAGGCCCAGGGCGCGCGGGACGGGCTGGTCGAGGCGTCGGGGACGCTGCGCACCGTGGCGGTGTCCCTCTACAAGATCGCCAACGACATCCGCTGGCTCGGGTCCGGGCCGCGCACCGGGCTGGCCGAGCTGCACCTGCCCGACCTGCAGCCGGGCAGCTCGATCATGCCCGGGAAGGTGAACCCGGTGATCTGCGAGGCCACCATGATGGTGGTGGCCCAGGTGCTCGGCAACGACACCTGCGTCGCGTTCGCCGGCAGCCAGGGCAACCTGGAGCTGAACGTGATGATGCCGGTGATGGCGCGCAACGTGCTGGAGTCGGCGCGGCTGCTGGCCAACGTGGCGCGGCTGCTGGCCGACAAGGTGGTCGACGGCGCCGAGCCGGACGTGGCCCGGGCCCGGGAGTACGCGGAGTCCTCGCCGTCGGTGGTCACCCCGCTGAACTCCTACCTCGGCTACGAGGAGGCGGCCTCGATCGCCAAGCAGGCGCTCAAGGAGCGCCGGACGATCCGCGACGTGGTGCTGGAGCGCGGGCACGTGGACAGCGGGAAGCTGAGCATGGAGCAGCTCGACTCCGCACTGGACGTGCTGGCCATGGCCCGGGGCGGTCGCCGCGCGTAGCGCGTCCGCCCGACGTCGCACACCGGTTGGCGGTGTCGCACAGGCCGTGGCATGTGTGACACCGCCATGCGGTGTGCGACGTCGGGCGGGCGGACCGCCTACCGGGCCGTGGTGAAGATCCGGGCCCGGGCGGCGGCTGCGGCCGCGGCGGCCGCGCGCCGGGCGTCGTCCGGGGTGGGCGCGGCGGTGCCGCCGGCGCCGCGGGCCAGCCGCTGGTAGTACAGCGGGGCCGAGACGGCCGCGACCACGGCCTCCGCGTCGGTGCCGGCCGGCAGCTCCCCGCGCCGCACGGCCGCGGTGACGCACGGCGCCCACTCGGCGAGGCGGGCCGCGTAGAACCGGCGCAACCCGTCGGCGATCACCGGGTCGCAGGCCGCGGCACCGATGAACGCGGCCAGCAGCGCACCCTGCCGCGGGTCGGCCAGCGTGGACTGCACCAGCAGCGCGTTGGCCAGCAGGTCCGCCTCCAGCGAGCCGTGGTCGGTGCGCGGCGCCGAGGTCGCGGCCATGTCGGCGAGCAGATCGGTCAGCAGCGCCGGCACCGACCCCCAGCGCCGGTACACCGTGGTCTTCCCGACGCCGGCGCGGCGGGCCACGTCGGCGAGCTCCAGGCCGTGCAGGCCGAGCTCGACGAGGGCGTCCCCGCTGGCCCGGAGCACGGCGGCGCGGACCCGTGCGGTGCGGCCGCCGGGTCGCGTCGTCGTCACATCCACCGCCACACCTTATCGGGACAGAAGTCCCGTTGAGGTGGTACCGTCTTAACGGTACTTGATTCCCGATAAGAAGGAGTTCCGATGGAGTACCGACGAGTGGGCCGATCCGGGCTCGTGGTCCCGCAGCTGAGTTTCGGCGCCGGCACCTTCGGCGGCCGCGGGGAGCTGTTCGGGGCGTGGGGCCACACCGACGTCGACGAGGCCCGCGAGATCGTCGCGATGTGCCTGGACGCGGGCGTCACCCTGTTCGACACCGCGGACGTCTACTCCGATGGTGCCTCCGAGGAGGTGCTGGGCGCCGCCATCGCCGACCGCCGCGACGAGATCCTGATCTCGACCAAGGCGGCGCTGCCCACCGGGGACGGCCCGCAGGACGCCGGGACGTCCCGGTCCCGGCTGATCCGCGCGGTGGAGGCGGCGCTGCGCCGGCTGCGCACCGATCGGATCGACCTGTTCCAGCTGCACGCCTACGACGCCGGCACCCCGGTAGCGGAAGTGCTGTCCACCTTGGACGGGCTGGTGTCCGCCGGCAAGATCCGCTACGTCGGGGTCTCCAACTTCCCCGGCTGGCAGCTCGCGACGTCGCTGGCCGTCGCCGACCGCTACGGCTGGCCGCGGTACGTGGCCCACCAGGTGTACTACTCGCTGGTCGGGCGCGACTACGAGTGGGACCTGATGCCGCTGGGCGCCGCCGAGGGCGTCGGCGCGCTGGTGTGGAGCCCGCTGGGCTGGGGCCGGCTCACCGGGAAGATCCGGCGCGGGCAACCGCTCCCGCAGGGCAGCCGGCTGCACCGCACCGCCGCGCTCGGCCCGCCGGTGGACGACGAGCTGCTGTTCGACGTGGTCGACGAGCTGTCCCGGATCGCCGAGGAGACCGGCCGGTCGGTGCCGCAGATCGCGATCAACTGGCTGCTCACCCGGCCCACCGTTGCCTCGGTGATCATCGGCGCCCGGAACCGGGAGCAGCTGCGGCAGAACCTGGGCGCGGTCGGGTGGCGGCTGGCCGACGAGCAGCTCGCCCGGCTCGACGCGGTCAGCGGGCGGGCGGCGCCCTACCCGCACTTCCCCTACCAGCGCCAGGAGGGGTTCGCCCGGCTGAACCCGCCGCTGGCCTCCTGAGCCGCTTGGCCCGATTCCTTCCCGGGTCGAGCGAGGTCACTGCTCTGGGAGCCGGACCGTCCGGCTCCGGGACAGGAGATCATCATGCGCACCCTGATCGCGGGCGCCTTCGTCACCCTCGACGGCGTCGTCCAGGATCCCGGCGGCTTCGGCGAGCTCGGCCGCGGCGGCTGGGCCCTGGACTACTTCGACGAGACCGCCCGCCGGCAGGCCACCGACGCGCTGCTGGCCAGCGACACATTCCTGCTCGGGCGAGCCACCTACGAGATCATCGAGAAGGCGTGGTCGCAGAACACCGGGCCGTACGCGGAGGCGATGACCGCGATCCCGAAGCTGGTGGTGACCAGGACGCTGCGCGGGGCGCTGCGGTGGAACGCCACGGCGCTCCCCGGTGAAGCGGCGCAGACGGTGGCCGAGCTGAAGCAGGGCCGGGGCGGGCCGATCATCATGTACGGCAGCTTCACGCTGCTGCGCACGTTGCTGCGCCACGACCTGGTCGACGAGCTGCACCTGGGCGTGCACCCGGTGGTGCTCGGGGCGGGCACGCGCCCGTTCACCGACGCGCTCCCCCACCCACTGCGCTTCGTGGCCGCCACCCCGAGCCCGACCGGCGTGGTCACCCTCAGCTACTCGCCCTGACGTCCGCGGGTTTCGTCGGGGGGCACTGCCAGGATGCCGGTGTGCTGCTCACCGACGTCGTCGCCACCTCCACCGCGGTGGGGGCCACCCGCGGCCGCAAGGAGAAGATCGCCGCGCTGGCCGGCCTGCTGCGGACGGCCGGCGTCGACGAGATCGAGTCGGCCACTGCGTGGCTGTCCGGGGAGCCGCGGCAGGGCCGCATCGGCGCCGGCTGGCGCACCCTGGCCGGCCTCGGCGCCGCCCCGGCCCCGGCCCCGGCGCTGTCGGTGGTGGCCGTCGAGCGCACGCTCGACGAGCTGGCCACCACCTCCGGGACCGGCTCCACGGCCCGCCGGGCGAGCCTGCTGGCGGACCTGTTCGGCGCGGCCACCGCTGACGAGCAGGCCTTCCTGCGCCGGCTGCTCACCGGGGAGCTGCGCCAGGGCGCGCTGGAGGGCGTGATGCTGGAGGCGATCGCGGCCGCCGCCGACGCTCCGGCGGCCGCGGTCCGGCGGGCGTTCATGCTCTCCGGGCGGCTCCCGGAGACGGCCCGGCTCGCGCTGACCGGCGGCGCCGCGGCGCTCGACGAGGTGCGGCTGCGGGTCGGGGTGCCGGTACGGCCGATGCTCGCCTCCCCCGCCGACACCCTGGACGGCGCGCTGGCCGAGCTGGGCGCCGAGGTCAGCGTCGAGTTCAAGCTCGACGGGGCCCGGATCCAGGTGCACCGCGACGGGGACGCGGTCCGGGTGTGGACCCGGACCCTGCGCGAGATCACCGGCAGCGTGCCGGAGCTGGTCGAGCTGGTCCGCCGGCTGCCGTGCCGATCCGTGGTGCTGGACGGCGAGACGCTGGCGCTGCGCGACGACGGCCGCCCGCGCCCGTTCCAGGAGACGATGAGCCGGTTCGGCTCGGATGCCGGCACGCTGCTGCTGCAACCGTTCTTCTTCGACTGCCTGCACCTGGACGGCACCGATCTGCTCGACGCGCCGCTCGCGCAGCGGCTGGACGCGCTGGAGCGGGTGGCGGGGGCACACCGGATGCCCGGCGCGCTGCGCCCGTCCGATGCCGACGCCGCGGGCCTGCTGGAACGCGCGCTGGAGGCCGGCCACGAGGGGGTCATGGTCAAGTCGCTGGACGCGCCCTACGCCGCCGGCCGGCGCGGGCGGGCCTGGCAGAAGGTCAAACCGGTGCACACCCTGGACCTGGTGGTGATCGGCGCCGAGTGGGGTTACGGGCGGCGCACCGGCAGCCTGTCCAACATCCATCTCGGCGCCCGCGACCCGGACGGCGGCGAGCCGATCATGGTCGGGAAGACGTTCAAGGGCATGACCGACGAGCTGCTGGCCTGGCAGACCGCCACCTTCCCGGGGCTGGTCCACGCCGAGGACGGGCACGCCGTGATGCTGCGGCCGGAACTGGTGGTGGAGATCGAGCTGGACGGCGCGCAGCGCAGCTCGCGCTATCCGGGCGGGGTGGCGCTGCGGTTCGCCAGGGTGCTGCGCTACCGCCCGGACAAGTCGCCGGCCGAGGCCGACACCATCGAGACCGTCCGTACGTTGCTGCGCGAGTAGAGTGTTCCTCCCGTGCGCTTCCTCGACGGTCAGCAGCCCCACCAGGACCTCACCTACGACGACGTCTTCCTCGTCCCACGCCGCTCCTCGGTCACCTCGCGGTTCGACGTCGACCTGGCCACCAGCGACGGTTCCGGCTCCCAGGTGCCGGTGGTCGCGGCGAACATGACCGCGGTGGCCGGGCGCCGGATGGCCGAGACGCTGGCCCGGCGCGGGGCCCTCACCGTGCTGCCGCAGGACGTGGCCACCGATGCCGTCGCCGAGATCGTCAGCTGGATCAAGTCGCGGCACCCGGTGTGGGACACCCCGCTGACCCTCGGCCCCGGCGACGCGGTGGCCGACGCGCTGAACCTGCTGCCAAAGCGGGCGCACGGCGCGGTGGTCGTGGTCGACGACGGGGGCCGCCCGATCGGCACCGTGGACGAGGCCGCCTGCACCGGCGTGGACCGCTTCACCCGGCTCGCCGACGTGCTGGACGCGCAGCCGCTCACCGCCTCGGTCGACACCCCGCCCCGGGAGCTGTTCGAGGCGCTCGACGGCCGCCGGGTGGCGCTCGGCCTGGACGCCGAGGGCCGGCTGGCCGGGCTGCTCACCGTGCTCGGCGCGCTGCGCGCCGAGATCTACGCACCGACGCTGGACGCGGCCGGGCGGTTGCGCACGGCGGCCGCCATCGGGATCAACGGGGACGTCGCCGTGAAGGCGAAGGCGCTGGTGGACGCGGGCGTGGACGTGCTCGTGGTGGACACCGCGCACGGCCACCAGGACCGCATGCTGGACGCGCTGCGCGCCGTGCGCTCCGTCGTCACCGACGCGGGGTCGGCGGTGCCGGTCGTCGCGGGCAACGTGGTCACCGCCGAGGGCGTGCGCGACCTGGCCGCGGCCGGCGCGGACATCATCAAGGTCGGCGTGGGCCCGGGCGCCATGTGCACCACCCGGATGATGACCGGCGTGGGCCGGCCACAGTTCTCCGCGGTGCTGGAATGCGCCGCGGCCGGCCGCGAGCACGGCGTGCGGGTGTGGGCGGACGGCGGCGTGCGGCACCCCCGCGACGTGGCACTGGCGCTGGCCGC
>DATMDS010000053.1:0-5566 GCA_035557575.1 Pseudonocardia sp.
AGCTTGAACGGCGGGATCACCACGCCTTCCTCGTAGATGGTCCGCGCGTCGGTGGGCATCGAGGACGGGGTCTTGCCGCCCACGTCGGACATGTGCCCGAACATCGACGCCCAGCCGACCACCCGCTGGTCGACGAAAATCGGCAGCACCACCAGCCAGTCGTTGGCGTGGCTGATCGCGGCGCCGCACGCGTACGGGTCGGAGGTGAGCAGGACGTCGCCCTCGCGGATCTCGCCGTCGAAGCCGGCCAGGAAGTCGGGGATGGACAGGCCGAACTGGCCCACCACCATCTTGCCGTCCCGGTCGGCGATCAGCGGGAACTCGTCGTGCTGCTCGCGGATGCCGGGCGAGAGCGCGGTGCGGAAGAGCACCTCGTCCATCTCGTACCGGGCGTTGCGCAGCCCGTTCTCGACCAGGTCGAGGGTGACCGGGTCGACCTCGACGCGGGGCACCGGGTTGCTGTTCGGCTCGACGATCGTTGCCATCTCAGGCCTCCGTAGCGCTGGGGCGGATGAGCAGACTGCCGCCGGCGTCGGCGGTCGCGGTGTGCCCGGGGAGCACGAGGGTGGTCGAGTCCATCTCGACCACGATCGCGGGTCCGGCCACCACGTCCCCGGCCCGCAGTTTCAGCCGGTCGTAGAGGCCGGCGTCGACGAAGTCGCCGTCGACGTAGATCCGGGTGTCGCCGGTGCGGGCGGCCGAGACGTCGCCGTCGCCCGGTTCCAGCCGGATCGGCGCCACCCGCGGCCGCGGCCCGGTGACCGTGGCCCGCGCGTTGACCAACTCGTGCCCGGCGGGCAGGGTGAAGGAGAAGAGCCGCTCGTGCTCGTCGTCGAAGCGCCGGGCCAGCTGCTCGGCCCCGTCCGGCGCGGCGAGCAGCGCGGCGTCGAAGGTGACCGGGAGCTCGTTGCCCTGCCCGACGAAGCGCAGGTCGGCGGAGTAGGTGGTGACCTGCGACTCCGCCGGTACGCCCTGCTCGACGAGCCGCTGGGCGGCGGCCTCGGCCAGCTCGGCGAAGACGGTCCGCAGCTCGGCCACGTCCAGTTCGGACAGCTTGCGCAGCACCGTGCGGGCCGACTCGTCGCGGGCCGAGGTGGTGGCGTCGCCGAGCGCGCAGAGCACGCCGGGCGAGGGCGGGACGATCACCGGCCAGGCCCCGGTCAGCCGGCCGAGCGCGTTGGCGTGCAACGGCCCCGCGCCGCCGAACGCGACCAGCGCGAAGTCCCGCGGGTCGAAGCCCTGCTGGACGCTGACCAGCCGCAGCCCGCCGAGCATGTTCTCGTTGACGATGTCGACGATGCCGGCCGCGGCGGCCTCGGCGCTGGCCAGGCCCATCCCGTCCGCGATGGTCTGGATCGCGGTGCGGGCGGCCTCCCGGTCGAGGGTGATCTCGCCGCCGGCCAGGGAGGTGGGCAGATAGCCCAGCACCACGTTGGCGTCGGTCACGGTGGGCTCGGTGCCGCCCTTGCCGTACGCGGCGGGGCCCGGCTCGGCCCCCGCGGACTGCGGCCCGACCCGCAGCGCCTTGGTGAGCTGCGGGACGTGGGCGATGGAGCCGCCGCCCGCGCCGACCGTGCGCACGTCGACGGCGGACGCCCGTACCGTGAGGTCGCCGACCTTGGTCTCGCGCCCGATCCGGGCCGTGCCGCCCTGCACCAGCGCGACGTCCGTCGAGGTGCCGCCCATGTCGAAGGTGATCAGCTCGGTGTGCCCGGACTGTTCGGCCACCCAGACCGCGCCGGCGACCCCGCCGGCCGGGCCGGAGAGCAGCATGGTCACGGGCGCGGAGATGGCCGCCTCGGCGGACGAGAGCCCGCCGTCACTGCGCAAGATCGACAATTCCGCGGGTACGCCCTCGGCGGCGAGCTGGGCGGAGAGGTTCGCGACGTACCGGGCGACCTGTGGCTGCACGTAGCCGTTGGCCACGGTGGTCAGCGCGCGCTCGTACTCGCGCATCTCCGGCAGCACCACGCTGGACAGCGACACCTCGATGCCCGGCAGCTCCTCGGCGGCCAGCTCGGCGATGCGCCGCTCGTGCCGGTCGTCGGCGAAGGCGTTGATCAGCGAGACGGCCAGCGCCTCGACGCCGTTGGCCCGCAGCACCCGTAGCGCCGCCCGGGTGCCCTCCTCGTCGAGCTCGAGCACCACCGTGCCGTCGCTGCCGATCCGCTCGGGCGCCTCCACCGTGTTCTCCAGCGCGGCCAGCGGCTCGGGCTTGGGCCAGATGATCCAGCCGGCCAGCCCGCCGGGCACGAAGGAACGGGCGATCTGCAGCACCTGCCGGAAACCGCGGGTCGTCACCAGCCCGACCGTGGCGCCCTTGCCCTCCAGGATCGCGTTGGTGGCGACGGTCGTGCCGTGCAGCACGTGGGCGATGTCGCCCCGGGCCACCCCGGCTTCCGCGCACACCTTGTCGATGCCGTGCAGCACCCCGATCGACTGATCGCTCGGCGTCGAGGCGGTCTTGGCCCGCCAGGTCGACCCGGACTCCTCGTCGACCAGCAGCACGTCGGTGAACGTTCCGCCCACATCCACACCGAGTCGAAATGACATCTCGTTTCCCTCCTCAGATGATCCCGTTGGCGCGCAAGCGCGTCTGTTCCTTGCCGTCCAGGCCGATCAGCCCGCCGTAGATCTCGTCGTTGTGCTCGCCGAGGGCCGGCCCGGCGGTGCGGACGGCTCCCGGGGTGGCGGACAGCCGCGGGGTCGCGTTCTGCATGGGCAGCTCGCCGAAGTCCGGGTGCGGCACCCGGACGATCGCCTCCCGGGCCGCGAAGTGCGGGTCGTCGAACATGTCCCGGGCCCGGAAGATCCGGCCGGCCGGGACGCCGCCGCCGTGCAGGATCTCCAGCAGCTGCTCGGCGCCCAACGTCGAGGTCCAGGCGGCGATGTGGGTGTCGAGCTCGGCCATCGCCGCGCCGCGCGCCGAGTGGGTGGCGTAGCGGGGGTCCTGCGCGAGCTCCGGCTCACCCATCGCCGCGGCGAGCCGGCCGAAGACGGTGTCCTGGTTCGCGGCGATCAGGATCAGGTCGCCGTCGCCGGTCGGGTAGACGTTGCTCGGCGAGACGTTGGGCAGCGTGGCGCCGGTGCGCTCGCGCTGGTAGCCGGCGACCGACCACTCCGGCAGCAGCGACTCCATCATCGCCAGCACCGCCTCGTAGATGGCCGAGTCGACGATCTGGCCGCGGCCGGTGCGGCTGCGGCTGTGCACCGCCACCAGCGTGCCGAGGCAGGCGTAGACGGCCGCGAGGGAGTCGCCGAGGGAGATGCCGGCGCGCACCGGGGGGCCGTCGGGCTCGCCCATCACGTACCGGATGCCGCCCATCGCCTCGCCGATCGAGCCGAAGCCGGCCCGCCCGGCGTAGGGCCCGGTCTGGCCGTAGCCGGTGACCCGGGTGATGATCAGCCCGGGGTTGGTCTGCCAGAGCGTCTCGGGGCCCATCCCCCAGCGCTCCAGGGTGCCGGGTCGGAAGTTCTCCACCACGATGTCGGCGGTGTCGATGAGACGGCGGATCAGCGCCTGGCCCTCGGGCTCGCGCAGGTTGCAGGTGACCGACTTCTTGTTGCGGGCCACCACCGGCCACCACAGCGACTTGCCGTGCGGCTTCTCCCGGCCCCACTCGCGCATCGGGTCACCCTTGTCCGGGTCCTCGACCTTGATCACCTCGGCGCCGAAGTCGCCCAGCAGTTGCCCGCAGAACGGGCCGGCCAGCAACTGGCCGAACTCCACGACGCGCAGATCGTCCAACGGAAGGCTCATCCGGCTACCCCGATCATCGTGGCGCGGGCGTTGTAGAGGTGGGCGCGCATGATCGCCTCGGCCCAGTCGCCGTCGCCGGCCCGCGCGGCGGCGACCATCTCGACGTGGTGGTGCAGGCTGCGGAGCAGCGCTGCCGGGGTGTAGTCGTGGAAGTTCTGGTGCACAACGGCGGCGTGGGTGACCCCGCGCAACGCGGCCGCCAGCGGAGCGGCGCCGGCCGCCTCGATGAACAGGCCGTGGAACCGCCGGTTCGCCTCTACGATATGGCTCAGGTCCTGCGCCCGGCCCGGCTTTCCGTTACGCAGCATCGATTCGGCCAGCTCCTGCAGATCGTCGAGCTGGCCGGCGGAGAGCTTGGGGACGGCCAGGCGCACCGCGTACGGCTCCAGGCGCAGCCGCAGGTCGAAGATGTCACGCAGCTCCTCGGCCGACCAGGTGGCCACCCGGGCGCCCCGGTTCGGCTGCAGCTCGACCAGGCCCTCGGCGGCCAGCCGGGTGAGCGCCTCGCGGATCGGCGTGCGGCTCACCCGCAGCCGGCCGGCCAGCTCGGCCTCGCCCAGCCGGGCTCCGGAGGCGATCGCCCCGGAGAGGATCTGCTCGCGCAGAGCCTGCGCCGCTTGTTCCGCTGCTGGTCGCACTGGGCCTCCCGTTCCGCCGGATTGCATGCAATCCTTGTCACTGTTCCGGTGTTTGCGCAAGAGAGGTGTCCACGATGTCGACAGGTTGTATGCAATGAGCGTTTCGATCGTGGAAGTCTCGCCGCGCGACGGGCTGCAGAACGAGGCCGTGCCAGTGGCCACCGACGACAAGCTGGCGCTGATCGAGACGCTGGTGGCCGGCGGCCTGCGCCGGATCGAGGCCACCAGCTTCGTCAACCCCAAGCGGGTGCCGCAGCTGGCCGACGCCGAAGCGGTCGCCGCCCGACTGCCGCGCGGTCAGGTCTCGTGGATCGGGCTGGTGCTCAACGAGCGCGGCCTGGACCGGGCCATCGCGGCCGGGCTGGACGAGGTGAACGTCGTGGTGGTCGCCACGGACACCTTCAGCCGGCGCAACCAGGGCGTCGGGACGTTCGAGGGAATCGCCGCCTGGCAACGGATCGCCGGCCGGGCCCAGGCGGCCGGGCTACGGACGACTGTCACCGTCGCGGCCGCGTTCGGGTGCCCGTTCTCCGGCGAGGTGCCGGCGGCCCGGGTCCGCGACGTCGTCGCGGGGTGCCTGCAGGCCCAGCCCGACGAGCTCGCGCTGGCCGACACCATCGGCGTCGGGGTGCCGGCCCAGGTGCGCGCGCTGGCCGGGGTGGCGGCCGCTGAGGCGCCCGGGGTCCCGCTGCGCTGGCACTTCCACAACACCCGCAACACGGGCTACGCGAACGCGATCACCGCGGCCGAGCTGGCCGGGGACGCGCCGGTGGCGCTGGACAGCAGCGTCGGCGGCATCGGCGGGTGCCCCTTCGCCCCCGACGCCACCGGCAACATCGCCACCGAGGACCTGGTCTATCTGCTCGCCCGCAGCGGCTTCGACACCGGTGTCGACGTCGCACCGCTGCTGCCGCTGGCCGCCCGGCTGGGCGCCCTGCTGGGCCACGAGGTGCCGGGGCAGCTGGCCCGGGCCGGGTGGTTCCCGGCCGCCCGGCCGCTCAGCGCCTGATCAGCACTGCGGGGACCAACCGTCACTCCCGGCCAGGTACGCGGCGACGGTGAAGTCCGCCGCCTCGGCCCGGGTGAGTTGTGGGCGGTCCGCCGTGACCAGCGCCTACGCCAACGCTAGGTTCGGCTACTGGCGCGGCAGGTGATCCGCTGCACCTTA
>DATMDS010000054.1:0-4101 GCA_035557575.1 Pseudonocardia sp.
GAGCCTGATCGAGCTCAAGCAACAGGCCGGCCAGGGTGGGCCGGGCGCGGTCCGCTACCGCCCGGTCGACTTCGCCGCGGTCGCCGCCGGCATGGGAATCCCGTCCGCCGTCGCCCGTTCGGTGTCCGACCTGGACGTCGCACTGGACCGCGTCGGCGCCGGCCCGTTCCTGCTCGACGCCCGGATCGACCCGGCCGGCCATCGCACGGTGCTACGGGTGTCGCGCGGCTGAGCACCGGCCTCAGCCGGCCACCAGCTCGGCCAGGGCGGCGGACATCGCGGAGGCCAGCACGTCGACGTCCGGCAGCGCGTCCCGGTCGGCGGTGAGCCCGTAGTGCACGCCGCCGGCGTAGGAGGTGATGCCGATGGCCACGGCCTGCCCGCCGGCCAGCGGCACCACCGGGAACATGTCGAGCATCTGGGCGCCCATGGCGTACAGCGGCCGCGACGGCCCGGGCACGTTCGTGACGAGCACGTTGTACAGCCGGCTGGAGAACTGGCTGGCCAGCCGGGCGCCGAGGCTGTGCACGATCGGTGGCGCCAGCCCGACCAGCCCGATCATCGAGGAGGCCTCGATCGCCCGGCCGCCGCGCTTGTGCTCCTGCATCGCCTCGCGCACCACCGCCAACCGGCGCAGCGGGTCCGGCTCGGCCACCGGGAGGTCCACGAAGTAGGCCGAGATGCTGTTGCCGGTGGCGGCGTCGCGGTTGCGGGCCCGCACGCTCACCGGCACCAGCGCCCGCACCACGACGTCGGCGGTCAGCGGCTCGCCACGGCTGATCATCCACCGGCGCAGTGCCCCCGCGACGACGGCCAGCACCACGTCGTTGACCGTGCCGCCGTGCTCCTTACGCACCGCGCGGTGATCGTCGAGCGTGGTGCGCTGCATGCCGTAGCGGCGCTGCTCGCCGGTGGCCGCGGTGAGCGGTGACACCGGGCGCACGGCCGCCGCGCGGCCGGCGGCGAGGACCGCCTCCGCGACGCGTCCGACCGCGGCGACCGCCTGCTGGACGTCGGACACCGCCCGGCCGGCGATGTCGAGTACGTCCCGGGGCCGGCGCAGCGCGTGCAGCGCCGCGTCCGCGGCCAGCTCCAGCGCGGACGGCTCCGGCGCCGGGTGCCAGTCGTCGGGCGGGGTGTCGCGCGGCTGTGGGGTGGGATCGAGCAGCACCGCGCCGACGTCCATCGAGGCCAACCCGTCGACCATGGCGTGGTGGGTCTTGGTGACCACCGCGAACCGGTCGTCGGCCAGGCCTTCGATGACGTAGACCTCCCACAGCGGTCGGGAGCGGTCCAGCTGCCGGGCCAGCAACCTCCCGACCAGCTCGCGCAGCACGGCCTCGCTGCCCGGCGCCGGCAACGCCGAGCGGCGGACGTGGAACGCCAGGTCGAAGTCCGGGTCGTCCACCCAGACCGGCAGCCCGAGGTGGCCGGGCACGTCCCGGACCTTCTGCCGATACCGGGGCACGAGCACCAGCCGCCGACCGATGAGCTCGATGAACGCGTCGGCGTCGAAGGGCCCGTCCGCCGGCGGCGCGAACGTCATCACCGCGCCGACGTGCATCGCCGCCGTACGGTGCTCGGCGAACAGGAACGACGCGTCGAGCGGCGAGAGGCGATCCGGCACCGGAGACGCCTCCTTCGTCGGTCGTGAGTGGCTAGCCGTGTTCTAGCACGGCGCGCCACTCACGGGCGGCGCCAGCCGCGCAGCGGGAAGCCGGATTCGCCGCGCTCCCCCAGCCGCACCCCGAGCACCTGGTGGAGCTGGATGTTGTCGCGCTCGAACCCGAGCCGGCAGGCGGCCATGTAGAGCCGCCACACCCTGGCCCGCCCGATGCCGACCTCGGCCACCGCCTGCACCCAGTGCTCGTCGAGGTTGGCACTCCAGTCGGCCAGGGTGCGCGCGTAGTGCTCGCGCAGGTTCTCCGAGTGCCGGATCTCGAACCCCGCGTCGTTCATCGCCGACACGATCCGGCCGACCGGCTCGAGCTGGCCGTCCGGGAACACGTAACGGTCGATGAACGGGTCGGTCTCCCGCTTGTCCGGCGTCCGCGGCTGGGTGATGCAGTGGTTGAGCAGCCGCCCGCCCGGGCGCAGCCGGGACCGCAGCGCCGTGAAGTACGCGGGCAGCTGGTCATTGCCGATGTGCTCGGTGAGGCCGATCGAGCTGATCGCGTCGTACTGCTCCCCGGGCGCGTCGCGGTAGTCGAGGTGGCGCACCTCGGCCAGCCCGCCGAGCCCGCGGCGGGTGATCTCGGCCTGCGCCCACTCGGCCTGCTTGCGCGAGAGCGTCACGCCCAATGCCCTGACCCCGTGCTCGGCGGCGGCGTGCATGACCATGCCGCCCCAGCCGCAACCCACGTCGAGCAACCGCATCCCCGGTTCGAGGGCCAGCTTCTGCGCCACCAGCTCGTGCTTGGCCGCCTGCGCCTCCTCCAGCGTGGCCGTCGCGCTGGGGTACACCGCGCAGGTGTAGGCCATCGACGGGCCGAGCACCCACTCGTAGAAGGCGTTGGACACGTCGTAGTGGTGCGAGATCGCCTTGCGGTCACGCGCCTTGGAGTGCAGCCGGCCCGGTGGGCGGTACTCCAGGTCCGGCGGCGTCGGCCGGTACCGGGCCCACAACGGCAGCAGCCGGCCGGCCAGCTGCAGCTGATCCGATCGGGAGACGCCGTTCAGCGCGACGTCGGCCATCGCGTCCAGCAACTGGTAGATGTCGCCCTCGACCTCGATCTCGCCCTCGACGTAGCCGCGGGCCAGACCGAGCGTCCCCGGGGCCGTGACCAGCCGGGCCAGCGCGCGCGGCGAGGAGATCCGCATCGCCACTTCCGAGCTGTCCGGTCCTGCCTTGCTGCCGTCGTAGCCGATCACTCGTACGGGCACGTCGGGCCCGACGACTCGAGAGATGATGGTCGCGACCTGCATCCCGCTCACCGCCTGTCTTCCAGCGCCACGCGCTACGTGGCGACCTTGTGATAGAGATCCGGCAGCCGGCCGTTGGGGTCGTAGCGTTGCTTGAGCGCCCGGTAGGCCGGCCCGTTGTAGTGCTTCCAGAACTCCGCTTCGCTGTAGTGCACCGTTGAGTACAGCGACTTGTGACCGCCCAGCTCGGCAACCAGCTCCTCGATCCGCCGGTTGTGCGCCTCCGGGTCTCCGGGCCGCTGCGGAACGGCGGACCAGAAGCCGACATTGACGTACAGCTCGCCCGGCCGCATCGGGTACAGCGGCCAGGGTTGCGCACTGCGCAGCCGCAGCGGGCACAGCCACACCGGCGTGATGCCGATGTCGGCGTGGAACGCGTCCAGGAACTCGACGAGCCGCTCGACCGGGAGCTCGACGTCCTGGATCACCGGCTCCTCCCCCGGCTGCCCGGCCAGCCGGCGCACCCGGTCGGACAGCCCGGTCCGCCGGTCCAGCGCCACCAGCCGTCGGTAGACGTCCGAGCGGCGGTAGCGGCGCGGCCACAGCGCGCGCACCACCGGGTGCTGCACGCCGAGCGCGCGGGAGCACCAGAACCAGTCGGTGTCCCAGCGCCACAGGTAGTCCCGGATGCTCAGGTGGTCGACCGTCCGCTCCCGGATCGAGCGGTAGAAGATCTGCTGCCCGGTGTAGTCGCTGGGGCCCGGGCCGGGGTCCTCGGTGAACGTGCCGACCGTCAGGTACTGCTCGCCGGGGGTGAACACGGTGCCGTCGACGAAGTCCACCGCGTCGTCCGCGCAGACCTCGGTGATGGCTGCGGCCAGGTCGGCCGAGGCCACCCGGCGGTGTTCGAGCCGCACGTACGGCGCGACCGGGAGCAGATCGACGAGCAGCCGCAACGCGTAGCCGAGCGTGCCGTAGGAGTTGGCGAAGCCGCGGTGGAGGTCGGCGTGCGGGCCGTCCGGGGACGCCGTGACCACCTCGCCGGCCGCGGTGAGCACGTCCATCTCGCGCACCGACTCGTGCGGCAGCCCGTACCGGAAGGAGCTGGACTCGATGCCCAGGCCGGTCACCGCACCACCGAGGGTGATCGTCTTGAGCTGGGGCACCACCGTCGGCATCATCCCGTGCGCGAGCGTCGCGTCGACCAGGTGCTCGTAGGTGGTCATGCCCTGCACCTCG
>DATMDS010000055.1:0-24074 GCA_035557575.1 Pseudonocardia sp.
CCGCACGTCCGCCGCGGCTCAGCCCCGGTGCAGGGCGGTCATCATGGCCTCGACGGCGATCTCCGGTTTGACGTTCTCCTCCAGCGCCGTGCGGCAGGCCAGCACGGCCTCCAACCGGCGCAACACCGACTCCGCGGACCACTCGGCGGCCGCGCGCCGAATGTCGGCGTCCCGATCGGGGTTGCTCAGCGGGACGGCGGCGCCGCTGCCGGCGACCAGGGCGTCGCGGAAGAAGCCGGCCAGGTCGACGAGCGCGCGGTCGATCGCGTCCCGCTGGGTGCGGGTGTTGCGTGACTTCTGCTTGCGCTCCAGCTCGCGCTCGGCCGCCTTGGCGCCCCGGGCCGCGGCGGCCACGCCCTTGCCGGTGCCGCCAGCGCCCATGGCCACCGCGAGCTCCTCGCGCTCGACGAGGTCGCGGGTCTCGCTGCGCGTGACCGCCTCGTCCTTCGCGGTGCGCACCAGGTCGGTGGCGAAGGCGAAGGCGTCGCCGAGCCCGCGCATCCGCAGCGGCAGGCCCAGCACGGTCTCGCGGTGCCGGCGCGCCTCCGGGTCACGGGCCAGGTGCCGGGCCCGGCCCACGTGCCCGCCGGACACCGCAGCGGCCCAGCTCGCCGTGTCCCGGTCGACACCGTCCCGGTTGACCAGCACCTCGGCGATCGCGTCCGGGGCCGGTGTGCGCAGCGGCACCACCCGGCACCGGGAGCGGATGGTGATCGGCACGTCGTCCTGGTGGTCGGACGGGGCGCAGAGCAGGAACACCGTGCGCTCCGGGGGCTCCTCCACCGCCTTGAGCAGCGCGTTCGCCGCGCCCTCGGTGAGCCGGTCGGCGTCGGTGATGACCAGGATCTGGTGCGGCGCGGTGGCCGGGCGGCGAGCCGCCAGCTGCACCAGGTTGCGCATCTCGTCGACCCGGATGGACAGCCCTTCCGGCACCACCTGGCGCACGTCCGGATGGGTTCCGGCCATGATCGTGCGGCAGGCCGGGCAGTGCCCGCAGCCGTGCTCGGGGCACTGCAGGGCGGCGGCGAACGCCCGGGCGGCCACCGAGCGGCCGGAGCCGGGCGGGCCGGTGAACAGCCAGGAGTGCGTCATCGCCGTCGGGTCCGCGGCCGCGGCCCGCAGCTCGGCCACCACCGACGGCTGGCCGACCACCTCGTCCCAGACGCTCACGGGACCGCCCCGGCCGGGTCGCCGGCGGGCGTGGGCGGGCTGGGCAGCACCGAGCGCAGCCCGGCGAACACCCGCTCGGCCACCTCGTCGGCGGAGCCGTCGGCGTCGACCACCACGTAGCGGTGCGGCTCGGCGGCGGCCATCCGGGTCAGCAGCCGCTGCACCCGCATGTGCTCCTCGCCGGGCAGGCCCGGGGTGCTCGGCGTGACCTCGGACGGGGCGCGGTCGAGCAGCACCGACACGTCCGGGCGCAGCCGGCCGGTGGCCCAGACGGCGAGGCTGTCCAGCTCGCCCGGGTCCAGCTCGGCGCGCCCGCGGTCGGCGGCCACCCCGAACTGCACCAGCGGGCTCTCCAGGAACCGGTCGACGATCACCGCCGCGCCCTGGGCCAGCGCCGGCCGGATCACGCGTTCGACCTGGTCGGCCCGCACCGCGGCGGCGGCCAGCGCCTGCGCCCTGGCCCCGGCCAGCGACGCCTCCCTGGTCGCCGCGGCCCAGCGCTCCCGACCGCGAGCACCGCCGTCGGGTTCGACGACCGGGTAGCCGTGCCCGCGCAGCCGCTCGGCCAGCCGGGCGGCCTGCTCGGCGGTCTGCTCGGCCGGCGCCCCCTCGACCGCGATCAGGATCCCGGAGCCGTGCCGGGGCTGGCCGCGGCGCACCGCGGCCAGCAGGTCGGGCAGCATCGGCTCGGTGCTGCGGTCGTCCATCTGGCGGTAGGCGAGCATGCCGACGGCCGCCGCGACCACGCCGCCGGCCAGCATCACCACCCGGGTCCCGTCGACCAGGAAGGGGTGTCCCCAGACATCGATCTGGCGCGCGCTGACCAGGCCGACGATCAGCGGCACCACGGCCAGCGCGCCGAGCAGGGTGAGCCGGACGATGGACTGCACGAACGCGACGACGCGGCCGCGGATGTCGTCGGCCACCTGGGCCCCGATGATCGTCAACCCGGTGAGGAAGGCGATCCCGGCGAAGCCGCCGACCAGCATCACCGACGCGATGGCCACGAACAGGTGCGGCGCCACCGCCACCAGCACCAGGGCCAATCCGGCGGCCACGATGGCCGCGCCGAACAGCCGGTTGTGCGGGATCCGGCGGGCCATCCGCGGCGCCGCGCCCATCCCCAGGGCCAGCCCGACGAACACCGAGGCGAACAGCAGGCCGTAGGCCGCGTTCCCGCCGCCGAGGCTGGCGGCGTACAGCGTGGCCGAGCCGATGACGATGCCGCCCGCGGTGAACGCGCCGATGATGCCGGTGACCAGCCCGCGGACCAGCGGGGTGCGGGCCACGAACGCGGCGCCGTCCCGGATCAGGGTGAGCAGCCCGGGCTGGGCTTCCCGCGCCTCGGCGGCCCGGCCGGAGATCTGCGGGATGCGGAACCACACCGTCAGCGCGATCACCAGATAGGCCAGCCCGCTCAGCGCCAGCGCGATGTAGACCGTGGGCAGCTTGGACGCCGCCCCGCCGAACAGCGTGCCGGCGCTGGAGAGCAGCGTGAACAGGCCGGCCGCGGTGATCACGGCGACGCCGTAGGTCATCACCACGGCCAGCTGGTTGGCCGTCTCGACCTGGTCCGGCCGGCGCAGCAGGTTGGGCACCGCGGCGTCCTTGGAGGGGATCCAGAACAGCGCGCAGACCTCGATCAGGAAGACGGCGATGAACAGCCACCACAGCGAGCCCACGATCGGGATGGACACGAACAGCGCGAAGCGCAACAGGTCGCAGACGACCATCACCCGGCGGCGGTCGAGCTTGTCCGCCAGCGCCCCGGCCACCGGGCCGAGCACCAGCGCGGGCAGCAGCTTGGTCGCGACCACGCCACCGAGCGCGAAGCTCTGCGCCTGGTAGCCGGTGGTCAGCTGGGTGGCCAGCGCGGACAGCGCGAGCAGGCTCAGCCAGTCACAGGTCGCGGCCAGCGAGGTGACCAGCCACAGCCGCCGGAACGCGGGGATGGCCAGCACGCTGCGCACCCGGTGCGAGGTGGCCGCGGACAGCTGCGGTGCGCCCGTGGACGAGCTTCCGGCCGGAGGCGCGGCCGGTTCCGGTGCGGGGTCGGGACCTATCGCACCTCACCTCCTCGCGCGCTCCGCAGTGCGGGGCCACGGCTCGGCCGGGCCACGGCGGTGACGTCCCGACCAGCGTAGACCGCGCCGCCCACAGTTCCGTTGCGGACCAGCCGGGCGTGGCCTCAGAGCTTCAGCAGCGCGACCACCAGCTGAATCGCGATCACCGTGAACACCAGCACGAAGAACAGCGCGAACAGCCGGGACCCGAGGCGGCCCCGGGAGAGGCGGGACAGGCCGATGATCGCCGGCTCCGCGCCGATCGGGGGCCGGGCGCTGCTCCGCTTCGGGGAGACCTGGGCCCATCCCCCGCCCGGCGTACGGGTGTAGGCGACCCGCTGCGCACGCCGGGGCCGGGAGGACGCCGCGGTGCGCCGGTGCCGTCGGTACCACGCGATCGCGGGTGCCGGCCGGGGGATCGGTGCGGCTTCGACCGCCGCGCACAACGGCGGGCTCGGCACCCGCTCGGCCGGTCTCGGCGGCGGCAGCCACGGCGGAGCGGGCGGGAGCGACGCCGCGGCGCCGGCTCCCGGCGGGACGACATCGTCGTCGGACGGCGACCCGACGGCCCGCACCGGCTCGTCCGCCGCGGCCAGTGCCGCGACCAGGTCGGCCACGGTGGCTCCCGGCGGAAGATCACGATCAGCGGCCCACGGCCTGGACTCGAACCCCCTGCTTGCCACCGTCACGATCAGCGATGGTAGGTCCGAACGATGGCCGTCGGGGCGCCCCGAGCGACTGACCACACGAACGAGCGATGTGCCCGGTCACGCACGGCGACCAGGGCTCACCCGTCCCCGTCGCCGCCGTCATCCCCGCCGTCGTCGCCGCCACCGTCGCCCCCGCCGCCATCGCCCCCACCGTCGCCGTCGCCGTCGCCCTCGTCACCGGGCGCGGCCGGCGGTGGTGGCACGTCGCCGCTGCTGACGCTGAGCACGATGGTCTCGCCGGGCAGCGCGGTTCCGGACGGGTTCTGCCCGACCACGGTGCCCCGTTCGGCGGCGTTGTCGACCTCGCGGACAGTCACGTCCCAGCCGGCGTCCTTCAGCGTGTTGCGGGCCTCGTTCTCGCTGTCGCCGACCACGCCGGGCACCTTCGACTCGGCGCCGCCCTCGACGTAGCGCGGGTCGGGCGCCGGCAGCGGCAGCACGGGTTGACTGGCCAGCAGCGGGACCATCGTGCCGAACCAGGTCTCGGCCGGGGTCTTGCCGCCGAAGATGTTCCCCTCGCGACACGGGAACGGCGCGCCGGCGCCGTCGCAGAGCGGCTTGGGCGCGTTCGAGTTGTCGAAGGTGATCACCGCGCCGGACATCTGCGGGACCACCCCGATGAACGCCGCCGACTTGTGCTCCTGGGTGGTGCCGGTCTTGCCGGCCATCGGCCGGTTCCACCCGACCTGCCGCGCGGCGCCGGCCGCGGTGCCCAAGGTGTCGTCCTTGCTCAGCCCGGTCAGCAACGTGTTGGCCAGCGCCGGGTCGACGGCCTGCTCGCACGGGGCCTCGGTGAGCGGCACCGGGTTGCCGGCGGCGTCGGTGATCTTCTCGATCGGGCTCGGCGGGCACCACTTGCCTGAGCTGTCCAGGGTGGCGCCCACGTTGGCCAGCTCCAGCACGCTGGTCGGGGTCACGCCCAGGGTGAACGAGGCCTGCTTCTGCGCCTTCGTGACCTCGGCGATCGAACGGTCGGTGCGCCGCCCGTCGCCCTGCACGAACGGGGTGGTGGCCAGCGACTTCATCCCCAGCCGGACCGCCATGTCCACCACGTCCGGGACCCCGGTGAACTCCTCGAGCTTGATGAACGCGGTGTTCGGTGAGAGCGCCAGCGCGTCGGTCAGCGTCATCCGCTCCGGATAGTTGCTGGAGTTGGCCACCGGTAGCGGGCGGCCGCCGCCGTCGACGTAGATCGGGGACGCGTAGCCGCTGGGCGGCACGGCCAGCTGGTAGTTGATCCCCAGCCCCTTCTCCATCGCGGTGGCCGCGGTGAAGATCTTGTAGACCGAGCCGGCACCCAGCGGGACCGGCTGGTACGGCAGCCCGTAGCTGGTCTCCTCCTTGGCCGCGTCCAGGCCGAACGTCCGGCTGGAGGCGATGGCCAGCACCCGGTGCTTGTCCTGCCCGGGCGCGACCACCGCCATGTTGTTGGCCACGTTCGGCGCGTCCGCCGGCACCTCGGCCAGCAGCGAGGCCCGCATCTTGTCCAGCACGTTGCGGTCCAGCGTGGTGGTGATCGTGTAGCCGCCGCGGTTGAGCCGGTCGGTGGAGAAGCCCGCGTCCTGCAGGTACTCGGCCACGTACTTGCAGAAGAACCCGGCGTCGCCGGCGCCGATGCAGCCGGCCGCCTGGGTGACCAGCGGGAGCACGATGCCCAACGGCTCGGCCAGTGCGGCCTGCATCTGCGTCTCGTCGATCATGCCCTGCTCGCGCATCTGCTGGATGACGACGTTGCGCCGCTCCTTGGCCGCCTCCGGGTTGGTCACCGGGTCGGTGGCCGTGGTGGAGCGCACCATGCCGGCCAGCAGCGCCGCCTGCGGCACCGTGAGCTGGTCAGCGGTGGTGTTGAAGTAGGTCCGGGCCGCCGCCGAGACCCCGGCCGCGCCGTTGCCGAAGGACACGATGTTCAGGTAGCGGGCGAGGATCTCCTCCTTGCTCAGGTTGCGCTCCAACTGCAGGGCGATCTGCGCTTCCTTGAGCTTGCGCGCCGGCGTCTGCTCGGTCGCCTTGAGCCGCTCGGTCTCGGTCTTCGCGGCCACGTAGAGCAGGTAGTTCTTCACGTACTGCTGGGTCAGGGTGGACGCGCCCTGCACCACGTCGCCGGAGGCCGAGTTGGCGATCACCGCGCGCATGGTGCCCTGCCAGTCCACGCCCTGGTGCTCGTAGAAGCGCCGGTCCTCGACCGCGACGATGGCCGCCTTCATCGCCGGCGAGATCTGCTCGGGGCGCAGCACCTGCCGGTTCTGGTTCGGCTCGAAGAACCGGGCGATCGGGGTGCCGGCGGAGTCGGTGACGGTGGTGGTCTGCGGCAACGGCCCGTCGACCAGGTCGGTGGAGACGCTGTTCACGCTGTCCCCGGCGTCGTTGGACACCACGCCCAGGCCGGCGGCGAGCGGGAACGACATCCCGGCCACGACGACTCCGGCCACCAGACACAACCCGAGCAACGTCGCGATGGGGCGCAGGAGCTGGCGTCCGGATCTCACGAAACGAGAGTACGCGGGGCCGCGTGGGCCTTCCGTCAGCCACCGACGGCGAGGACTGAGTAGTTTTGCTCGGTTCCGGGTGGAACCGGGCGCTCGCAGAATCCGTCTGTGCTGATCGGTGGGACAGATCGGCACCGGACGGTCGGGACGAGCGGCAGGGGACAGGGATGGCGGACCGATGGAACTGGCGGACGGCGGCGCGCTGCCGGACGAGCGATGCCGAGGGTCTGTTCGTGACCGGCGCCCGGCAGCGCGAGGCTCGGGAGCTGTGCCGCGGCTGCGGGGTGCGCACCGAGTGCCTGGCCTACGCCCTGGACGGGCGGATCGAGTTCGGCGTGTGGGGCGGGATGACCGAGCGCGAGCGGCGGGCACTGCTGCGCCGCCGGCCGGACGTGGCCTCCTGGGCCGACCTGCTGGGCGCGGCCCGCGACGCGCACTACGCGCATGCCGCCGAACGGTCGGCCGAGCAGCTGGTTCGTGAGGCCGAACGGGCCGTGCAGGAGCTGCCCCTGCACGAGACGGTCTGAGCGTGGTGCCCGGCTCAGACGCCTTCGGCGCTCGTGAGTGCTGCGCCGTGCTCTAACGCGGCTGCGCACTCACGGCCGATTCCGCGCAGGCCGTCCAGGTCGGTGACGTCGGCGGCCACCACCGGAACCCGGGTGACCGGCACCCCCGGGTGCGCGCCGGTGAACCGGGACAGCAGCCGCTCCTCGCGATCGGCCAGGTCGGAGCGGTCGGCGTGCAGCCGCAGCACCGCGGCCGCCAGCGGGGCACCGCGCACGGAGTCCGCGGCGGCCCGGGCCCGGGTGGCCGTGAGCGGGGCCAGCACCGGGTGCGTCCGGTTGAGCACCAGCCCGGCCAGCGGCATCCGCTCCGCGGAGAGCCGGTCGACGAAGTAGGCCGCCTCCCGCAGCGCGTCCGGCTCCGGGGCCGCGACGACCACGAACGCCGTACCCGGCGAGCGCAGCAGCGAGTAGGTCGCGGTGGCCCGCTCCCGGAACCCGCCGAACATGGTGTCGAACGCCTGCACGAAGGCCGACGCGTCGGCCAGCAGCTGGCCGCCGAGGATCGTCGACACGGCCTTGGCGAACAGCGTGAACCCGGCTCCGACGATCTTGCGCAGGCCGCTGCCGCCGGCCCGGGCCGGCGAGGACAGCAACCGGATCATCCGGCCGTCCAGGAACGTGGACATCCGCTGGGGCGCGTCGAGGAAGTCCAGCGCGGAACGGGACGGCGGGGTGTCCACGACGATCAGGTCCCAGCTCCCGGTGGCCGCGAGCTGACCCAGCTTCTCCATGGCCATGTACTCCTGCGTGCCGGAGAAGGACGTGGAGATGGTCTGGTAGAAGGGGTTGGCCAGGATGGTCGCGGCCCGGTCCGGCGTGGTGTGCGCCTGCACCATCTCGTCGAAGGTGCGGCGCATGTCCAGCATCATCGCGTGCAGCTCGCCGTCGTGGGCGCCGGCGCCGGGAACCCGCCCGGGCTCGTTGCCCAGTGCTTCCAGCCCGAGCGCCTGGGCCAGCCGCTTCGCCGGGTCGATGGTGAGCACGACCGCCCGCCGCCCGCGCTCGGCCGCGCGCAGGGCCAGCGCCGCCGAGGTGGTGGTCTTGCCGACCCCGCCCGCTCCACAGCACACCACGATCGCGGTCCGCGGGTCGTCCAGCAGCGCGTCGACATCCAGCGCTGTCACCATGCCGCCTCCGCGGGAAAGAACACGTCGGCTGTCACCATGCCGCCTCCGCGGGAAAGAGCACGTCGGCTGTCACCATGCCGCCTCCGCGGGACAGCACACGTCGGCGGAGGTCACGACGCCGCCCGGCTCGGGGCCTCGACCCGCGCGCCCGCCTCGACCAGCAGCGCGGCCAGGTCGTAGAGCGAGCCGAGATCGACGCCCTCCATCAGCTGCGGCAACTCCAGCCGCGGCCGGTCCGTGCCGTGCTGCAGCCGGGCCAGCGCCTCCGCCTCGGCGTGCACCCGCACCGCGTGCTCGACGGTCTCGGTGACCAGCCCGTCGATCACCTCGGGGGCGAGGTCCAGTCCGGCCGCGGCCAGCCCGGACCGGATCCGGCCGGCGTCCACCCGACCGTTCGCGGCGGCCGCCACGGAGCGGTCGGGCAGCCACTGCGGGCGGACCCGGTTGACGATCACCGCACCGGGGCGCAGGCCGGCCGCGGCCAGCTCGTCGATGGTCTCGACCGTCTCGCTCACCGGCAGGTCCTCCAGCAGTGTCACCACGTGCACGGCGGCCAGCTCCGAGTGCAGCACCGCCACCACCCCGGCCGCCTGGTTGTGGATCGGACCGCTGCGCGCCAGGTCGGCCATCGCCTTGGTGACGTCCAGGAAGCTGACCACCCGCCCGGTCGGCGGCGCGTCCAGCACCACCGCGTCGTAGACCGGGCGGCCGTCGCGGTCCCTGCGGTTGACGCACTCCTTGACCTTGCCGGTGAGCAGCACGTCGCGCAGGCCCGGCGCGAGTGTGGTGGCGAACTCGATCGCGCCCATCCGGCGCAGGGTGCGTCCGGCCACCCCGAGCCGGTAGAACAGCTCGAAGTACTCCAGCAGCGCCGCTTCCACGTCCACGGCCAGGGCGCGCACCTCGCCCCCGCCCGGGGCCACCGCAATCTTGCGCTCCTCGTAGGGCAGCGGCGGGGTGTCGAAGAGCTGGGCGATGCCCTGCCGGCCCTCGACCTCGACCAGCAGGGTGCGGCGGCCGCCGCCGGCCAGGGCGAGCGCGAGCGCGCCGGCGACGGTGGTCTTGCCGGTGCCGCCCTTGCCCGTCACGATGTGCAGCCGCGCGGCCGACAGCTCGGCGGGCCAACCCGATCCGATCACCGGTCCAGGTTAGGCGCGGGTAGGCCGACCGGCCGCCTGAGAAGATGAGGCGCTGGCTACAGTGTGCCGCCATGAGCGAGCTTGCGAGCGAATCAGGGTCACAGCGCCCGCGCGCCGAGGCCCTTCCCGATGGGTCGAGCTCGCGCAGCGAGGGAAAGCGATGAGCTCCCCGGATCCGGCGATCACCCGGTGGGAGTACCTGACCGCCCCGGTGCTGATCCACTCGACGCAGGCGATCCTGAACAACTTCGGCCGGGACGGCTGGGAGCTGGTCGCGGTGACCAGCGGCGCGACCGGTGAGCAGCTCGTCGCCTGGTTCAAGCGGCCCGTCCGGTCCGGGCAGGGCTGAGCGCGCCGATGCCGACACCGACCGAACGACTGCGCGAGCTCGGTCTCGAGCTGCCGGCGGTGGCCACCCCGGCCGGCGCCTACCTGCCGGCCCGGCGCTCCGGCTCGCTGGTGTTCACCGCGGGGCAGCTGCCGATGGTCGACGGCGTGCTGCCGGTGACCGGCAAGGTCGGTGCCGAGGTCGACCCGGACACCGCCTACGGCCTGGCCCGGACGTGCGCGCTGAACGCGCTGTCCGCCGCGGCCTCCGTCGTCGGTCTGGACGCGATCACGGGCGTGGTCAAGGTGGTCGGTTTCGTGGCCTCCGCGCCGGGCTTCACCGGGCAGCCGAAAGTGATCAACGGTGCCTCCGACCTGCTCGCTGAGGTCTTCGGTGACGCCGGCCGACACGCCCGCTCGGCCGTCGGGGTCTCCGAGCTGCCGATGAACACCCCCGTCGAAGTCGAGCTCGTCGTCGAAGTGACGTCATGACCAGCATGTTGCTGTCCGAGCAGGACGCCGAGAGATCCACCGACCTGCTCTGCCACGGACTGCTGCTGCGGCTGTCCGGCCGGCTGCCCGACGAGCTGATCTGGCGGTTGCGCGACTGGCTGGCCGCCGGCAGCCGGATCGCGGTGAGCACCACCCTGCCGCGCGAGCTGCTGCGGCACCGGGTCGGGCTCACCGAGCAGGAGTGCGACCTGCTGGCCGCCGCCGTCCGCGACTGGGGCGCGTCGCGCCGGGCGTTGGACGCGGTGCTCCCGGTCGACGGCCCCGATCAGCCGGCGACCGACTTCACCGCGGCGCCGCCGGCGATAGGCCTGGCCGAGCTGAGCATGCTCGCCGTGGTCCGGGGCCACCCCGGGTGCCGCGAGCTGCTGCAGACCCGGCGCGCCGCGGTCGTGCCGGTGGGTGCCCGGGCGGCACGACGCGATCAGCGGATGGTGCTGGTCCGCGGGGGCGAGCGTCCCTGGCTGCTCACCGGCACCCTGCAACGGCTGCTGCGCGCGCACGGCGACCGCACGCCGATCGTCGAGGTGCTGGACGCGCACGGCGAGCCGACCGACTACCACCGCGCAGCGGTCAGAACCGCGACGGTACTGTGGCGCGGCCCGACAGCCGCCCCGACTGGCGCCTGAACAGGCGAACCGAGGGGGCCGGATGGACGAGACGTCCGCAGACGCGACACACGACCTGCTGCTGGCGCTGGCCGGCCGGCTGGACGACGACCTGCTGGCCTGGGCTCGCGAACTGGTCGCCGTGGACGAGACCCCGCACGCCATGGAGCTGGTCACCGCGAGCCTGGTGGCCGACCGCATCGAGCTGCCGGGGCCGACCCGGGCCGCGCTGATCATGGCCGGCCGGGCGGTGCGCACCGAGCTGGACGCGGCCGCCGCGCTGCCGCCGGAGGGCCTCGACGAGCCGCTGCCGCACCGCTTCGAGGCCGGCCCGGACGACGAGGTGTGCGAGGCCCTGCGCGGGCTGCCGGCCCGGCTGCTGGTCGACTGCCGCGTCTCGCTGGCCCGCCGGCTCACCCCGGCCGGCTCGGCGCCGGGGCCGCTACCGCACCCGGTGGTGCTGGTCGAGGCCACCCCCGGCACCCGCACCCGGGACGTGCTGGCCTACCGGCTGGCCGACGCGCTGGACCGGGCCGGCATCCGGGCCTCGGTCGAGGTGCTGACCGCGGGCGACGAGCTGTCCGCCTATCACGCCGAGGCGTTGCGGCACGCGCGGCCGGTGCGGGCCGGTGCGCCGGGCACCGGATCGACGTCCACCGGCTCGTCCACCAGGCCCGGTGGAAGCGGGCGATCCTCGGAGCCGAGCGACACGGTCGCGGCGAACGGCACGGCGAGTGCGGGCGCGACGGCAGCGTCGGAGCCGGTGATCGGCTCCGGGGCACAAGGCTCCGGGGCGCAAGGCTCCGGGGCGCAAGGCTCCGGGGCGCAAGGCTCCGGGGCACATGGTTCCGGGGGGAACGGCTCCGGGCCGAACGTATCGCAGCCGCCGCCCCAACCGGTGCCGCTGCGCGCTGATGACCGGGCCGGATCGCCCGAGCAGCCGGTCGCCGGCGCCCAGGCTCACCTCGACGGGCCGGCAGCGCGCCTGGAACCGGCAGGCCCCGGCCCCCGGCCCGAGCCGCATCCGCACCCGGTCATCGACCCGCGACCCGCCGCCGGGTACGCCCAACCGACCGTGCCCGCGTCCAACGTGCGGTCGCTCGTGCCGGGCGGCGACGCCGGCGTGCTGGACCGGCGCCGGGACCACGGCCCCGACGCCGACGCCGACCGGACACCGGAGCCGTCCGACGCCCCGTCCTGGTCCGACGAGCACGTCGAGACCCCGGCAGCAGCCCTGCTTCCGCACCCCGAGCAACCGGTGCGGCACCGCTACCTCCTCGAGCGTCCGGACGACGCCCAGCCCAGCGATGACGGCGAGCCGGACGCGGACCAGCACCCGACCGGCGACGCGCCACGACCGGAGCCTGGCCTGCCCGGGCGTGGACGGGTCCCCGGGGTCTCCCACACCCAACCGCTGCCGATCCGTCGCGCCCCGGGCGACCAGCTGGCGAACCGGCCGCCGGCCGATCCCGCCGCCGACCGGTCGCGGCTCGGCGCGGACCAGGCCGGGACCAGGGACTGGCCGGAGGCCGGACGCACGGTGCCGGATCCCTTCCTCGGGCCGCTGTCGTCGGCCCCGACCGGCGCCGACGGCGACCTGCTGCGGCCGGAGTCGGTGGCCCGGCTCAGCGCGTCCGGCCGCGAGCTGCTGGCCCGGCTGCAGGCCGAGATGCAGCAACCCGGGGGTCAGCGGGCCGGCGGGCTCACCGCGAACGGCGGCGGAAACGGCGCCGGGCCGCAGAAGAAGGTCGACCCGCCGGATCTCGCCGGCTGAGCACCCGCGTCGACCGCCGGTCGCGGCCGGCGGTCGACGAGTGCGGGCCCGGAGTCAGGTGCGGGCGAAGAACGTGCGCAGGTCGCCGACCAGCAGTTCCGGGACCTCCAGCGCGGCGTAGTGGCCACCGCGGTCGAACTCGCTCCAGTGCTCGATGCGGGTGTTGTCCCGCTCGGCCAGCGGGCGGATGGTCCGGAAGTCGTCGGCGAACACCGCCACCCCGATCCGGCCATGGTTCACCACCGGCTCCGCCCCGGACCGACCCTCGGCGAAGTGGTAGCGCACCACGGTGGCCGCGGTGTTGGTCAGCCACTGCAGCGAGACCTGGGCGAGCACCTGCTCGGCGGAGACCAGGCTGGTGCCGTTGCCGAAGTTCTCGAACAGCTCGTTGTAGGCCAGCTGCCCGACCGGTGAGTCGGACAGCGCCGCCGCGATGGTCTGCGGGCGGGTGCCGTTCATCGAGTTGTAGCCGCCGACGGACTGGAACCAACCCAGGAACTCCAGCGCGGCGTGATCCGACTCGGAGAACTTCTCGAACTCGGCGGGGTCGCCGGACGGGAAGGAGAACAGCTGCAGCACGTGGGCGCCGAGGAAGCCCTCGGGGTTCAGGACGGCCAGCTCGCGGGACACCAGCGCGCCGTTGTCGCTGCCGTGGGCGCCGTAGGACTCATAGCCCAACCGGCGCATCAGGGCGTCGAAGGTGCGGGCCACCCGGGCCATCGTCCAGCCGTCGTCGTGCACCGGAGTGCTGAAGCCGAAGCCGGGGTTCGACGGGATCACCAGGTGGAAGGCGTCCTCGGCGCGGCCACCGTGGGCCACCGGGTCGGTCAGCGGGCCGATCATGTCCAGGAACTCGGCGAAGGAGCCCGGGTAGGTGTGCACGAGCAGCAGCGGGGTGGCGTCCGGCTCGGCCGAGCGGACGTGCAGGAAGTGCACGGTCTGGCCGTCGATCTCGGTCAGGAACTGCGGGACGGAGTTCATCCGCTTCTCCTGGGCGCGCCAGTCGAACTCGAGCCAGCGGGCGACCATGTCCTGCAGGTAGCCGACGGGGGTGCCGTACTCCCAGCTGTCGCCGGGCGCCGGGGTGGGGAAGCGGGTGTGGGCCAGCCGGCGGTGCAGATCCGCCAGCGCGTCCTCGGGGACGGCGATCTGGAAGGGACGGATCTCGACACCGGTCGGGGCGGCGTGCTCTGTGGTCATGGGCGCTACGCTATGAGCAGTTCAGGAACAGTTCGTTCCTGAAAGCGGCCCATCCTGGAAAAATGATGCTGGAGACTTCGGCGCGACTGCTCGCCCTGCTCGGCCTGCTGCAGGCCCGCTCCCGCTGGACCGGTGCCGAGCTGGCCGCTCGGCTGCAGGTCAGCGACCGCACGGTACGCAACGACATCGACCGGCTCCGGGAGCTCGGCTACCCGGTCGACGCGGTGCGCGGGCCCGGCGGGTACTACCGGCTCGGCGTCGGCGCCACGCTGCCGCCGTTGCTGCTGGACGACGACGAGGCGGTGGCCGTGGTGATCGGGCTGCACGCGGCCACCGGGATCAGCGGCATCGAGGAGACCCGGGCCAGAGCGCTGACCAAGCTGGAACACGTACTGCCGCACCGGCTGCGCCGCCAGGTCGGCGCGGTGCGCGACGCCATGGACAGCGGCCCGGAGAACACCGCGTCGAACGTGGCGGACCCGCAGGTCGACGCCGCGCTGCTGACCGCGGTGGCGGCGGCGATCCGGGACACCGTCCAGCTCCGCTTCGACGACCGCGGGACCTACCGGCTGGTCGAGCCGTACCGGCTGGTCAGCTGGCAGCGGCGGTGGTACCTGGTGGGGCGCGATCCGCGGGACGGCGGCTGGGCGACCTACCGGATGGACTGGATGACGCTGCGCACGCCGGGCGGGCGCCGGTTCACCCCGCAGCCGCTGCCCGGCGGCGACTACACCGCGTTCGTGTTGCGCGAGGTGGCCTTCACCGGCTGGCGGGTGCACGCGCGGATCACCGTGGACGCGCCGGCGGCCGAGGTGCTGGCCCGGATCAACCCCACCGTCGGCGTGGTGGAGACGATCGACGAGCGGACCTGCGTGCTGGTCACCGGCGGCGACAGCGTGGAGATCGTGGCCGTGTGGATCGGCATGCTCGGACTCGACTTCCACGTGACCGAGCCGGCGGAGCTGGTGGCGCACCTGCGGGTCATCGGCGAGCGGTACCGGCGGGCGGTGCCGCCTGGGCGGGCGTAGCCGGGCCGGAACACGGCTACGCACTCCCGACCGGTGTCGGCGGCAGCCGTGACTGTCGGTGGCCGGCGCTAGCCTGCGGGCATGCTGCACGGGCGGCTGCTCGCCGAGAGCCTGCGGGTCGGGGCCGACCTCACGGTCGAGGACCTGCGGTTGACCCGGCTCGGTCGGCACGACGAGTCGGCCTCGACGGCCGGCAGCCAGCCCGCGGTGTGGACGTTCGTCGACTTCACCGCGCCGGACGAGCGAGCCGACGAGCTGGCGGCCGCGCTGGCCGCCACCCTGCTGCCGGACGACGGCTGGTACGCCGACTTCGAGGTGGGCGACGAGCACGTGGTGGTGTTCGCCGGCCGCAGCTTCCGCTACCGCCGAGGTGACCACGCGGCGCGGGCCGAGGTCGTCGCGTACGGGCGGGCCGCCGGAACGCCGGAACATCAGCTCGACTGGGGCGAGTGATCCCCGACGGCGAGCCGGATCCGATCGAGCAGCTCCTGCAGCGCCAGCCCGTGGGCCGCGTCCAGCGGTGGCGGCGGGCCGCTGCCGTCGATGCCGGCCACCAGCTCGTCGACCAGCCGGGCGAAGCACGTGGCGGCGTCCGCGCTGCGCCCGACCCGCGCCACCCCGTGCCGGCCGAACACCGCGAACTCCACCTCGGACGGGTCGATCGGCAGCCGCATCGACAGGATCGTCGTGCTGCCCGCGCCGCCGGCGTGCCGCAGCCCGATCCGCCACAGGTCCGGCTCGTCCCGGTGCGCCCAGTCCACCGCGCGGACCGGTCCGAGCGCCGCGCCCATCAGGTCGATCACGTGCGGGCCGATGTCGAACAGCGCCCCGTGCTCGGCCCGCCAGGACGAGCCGGCGTAGGGCCCGCCCAGCAGCGACCCGGACAGCCAGCGGGCCACACCGGTGACGTCCGACCCGTGCGGGCCGGCGGGCAGCCCGGCCAGCCAGTCCCGCACCGCCTGGTCGTGGCGCAGGGTGAGCATCAGCGACGACAGCACGCCGGCCTCGTCGACCGCGGCCGCCACCGCGCGCGCTCCGGCCACGCTGTCGGCCAGCGGCTTCTCGCAGATCAGGTGCCGGCCGGCCGCGGCGACCCGCACCGCGAGCTCGCCCTGGACGCGCGGCGGGACGGCCAGCGCGACCGCGTCCACGGCGTCGAGCAACGCGTCCAGCTCGCTGTGCGCGCGGGCGCCGAAGCGGGCCGCCATCTCCGCGGCCGCCTCCGGGCGGCGGGTCCAGACGCCGGTCAGCCGGGCCCGGGGATGCGCGGCCAGCACCGGCCCGTGCACCCGCAGGGCCCACGGGCCGCCGCCGATCAGTCCGAAGCGCAGCTGTCGCACGCCGGCATCCTCCACCCGCACCGGTCTCCGCTCGCGTGCCCGGTGTTCCCGACGGAGCGGCCGGGGAACCGACCTCGTACTACGGTCCGTGGGGTGACCTCCGCGCCCGTCGTCCCCCGTCCGGCGGCGACCGTGCTGCTGCTGCGCGACCATCCCGATGCGCCGCCCGGTCGGGCGCCGCTGCAGGTGTTCCTGCAGCGCCGGGTGGCCGGCATGGCGTTCGCGGGCGGGATGACGGTCTTCCCCGGCGGCGCGGTCGACGCGGCCGACGTCCCCGATCCGCAGCTCTGGGCCGGGCCCGCCCCGGACTGGTGGGCGGCGCGGCTGCAGTGCCCGACCGCGCTGGCCGGGGCGCTGGTGCAGGCGGCGGTGCGGGAGACGTTCGAGGAGTGCGGGGTGTTGCTGGCCGCGGCACCACACCCCGGTGCGGACCTCGACGCGCAGCTGCTCGGCGCCGCCCGCGCCGACATCGTCGCCCGCCGGCGCAGCCTCGGCGAGCTGCTGCGCGGGGCCGGTCTGCGGTTGCGCGCCGACCTGCTGCGCCCGTGGGCCCGCTGGATCACCCCGGAGAGCGAGCCGCGGCGCTACGACACCGCGTTCTTCGTCGCCCTGGTCCCGGACGGGCAGGCGGCCGACGCGCACACCAGCGAGGCGGTCGAGGCGACCTGGTGGTACCCGGACGAGGCGTTGGCCTGCGCCGACCGCGGCGAGATCCGGCTGATGACGCCCACCGAGCACACTCTGCGGGAGATCGCCGCACTGCCGGACAGCGCGGCCGTGCTGGCCGCGGCCGACGACCGGACGGTGCGTGCGGTGGCACCCCGGGTGGTGCAGCGCGACGGGCGGCGCGTCGTGCTGCTGCCCGGTGATCCCGCCTACCTGGACCCGGCGGACCCCGCTGCCGGGGACATCGTCCCGGAGGCTCCATCGTGACCCATCCCGCCTACGGCGAGCTGCGCCCGGTCACCGCGCTGGCGGCGGTGTTGCTGGCCCGCAACCCGTCGCCGATGACCCTGGACGGCACCAACACCTGGCTGCTGCGGGCGCCCGGCCACGAGGCGTGCGTGGTGGTGGACCCGGGTGAGGACGACGCCGAGCACCTCGCCCTGGTCGCCGGCTGCGGCCCGGTCGAGCTGGTGCTGCTCACCCACCGCCACCACGACCACGCCGGCGGCGCCGCCCGGTTCGCCGCCCTGACCGGAGCCCCGGTGCGGGCGCTGGACCCGACGCTGGTGCTCGGCTCGGAGGCGCTGGCCGACGGCGACGTGGTCGCCGCCGCCGGCATCGAGCTGCGGGTGCTCGGCACCCCGGGCCACACCTCGGACTCGCTGTGCTTCCTGCTGGACGGGCCGGACACCGAGCCGGCCGTGCTCACCGGCGACACCATCCTCGGCCGCGGCACCACGGTGATCGCGCACCCGGACGGGGCGCTCGGGCCCTACCTGGGCTCGCTGCGCCGGCTGGCCGAGCTGCCGGACGGCACCGCCGTGCTGCCCGGCCACGGCCCCGAGCTGCCGGACGCACCGGCCACCGCGCGGGCCTACCTGGCGCACCGCCGGCAACGCCTGGACCAGGTCCGCGACGCGCTCGCCGCGCTGGGCCCCGACGCGACCGCCCGCCAGGTGGTGGAGCTGGTCTACGCCGACGTGGACCGCTCGCTCTGGCCGGCCGCCGAGTGGTCGGTGCGGGCCCAGCTGGACCACCTCCGGTCGTGAGCGACCGGCGTCAGGCCACCGCGGCCGGCTCCCGGTCACCCGGCGTGACCAGCAGCGTGCCCCGGCGCGCCCACAGCACCGCGGCGAGCAGGACCCCGCCCAGCCCACCGGCCAGGAACGCGGTGTGCGGACCGGCCACCTCGACCATGACCCCGGCCACCGACTGCCCGACGGCGAGGCCGAGGGTGGCCGCGGTGACCACCCAGCCGAAGGCCTCGGTCGCCGAGCCGGCCGGCGCCGCGACGTCCACCGCGATCGAGTGCGCGGTGACCTGCGGGGTGATCAGGGCCCCGGCCAGCAGCATGGCCACCGTGAGCACGACCAGCGAGCCGGTCGTCCCGACCAGCGCCATCGCCGCGACCAGCAGCGCGAACGCCGCCAGCAGCACCGGCATCCGCAGGTGCAGCGGGCGCGGCCAGGGCCGCAGGGAGTAGAGCACCCCGGCCAACACCGAGGCCACCGACCAGGCCGAGATCAGCACGCCGCCGAGCGCGGGTGAACCGCCCGCGGAGGTCACCGCCGGCACCCCGACCTCGACGGTGCCGATCACCACGCCGAACCCCAGCGAGGCCAGCGCCACGGTGCGCATCGCCGGCCGGCCGAGCGCGCCGAGCAACCCGAGGGACGGGCCGGTCGTGGTGCCCTGCTGGCCGCGCACCGGCCCGCTGAGCGCGAAGCCGAGCGCGCCGATCACCATCGCGGTCGAGGCCGCCACCAGCCCGGTACCCGGCCACGGCAGCAGGATCAGGAACGCGGCGAGCGCGGGGCCGACGATGAAGAAGACCTCCAGGCTGATCGCCTCGTAGCTGTAGGCGGCCTCGCGCCGCGGCCCGGGTGGCACCAGCACGCCCCACAGCGCTCGCGACGCCGCCGGCATCGCCGGCTGGGTCAGGCCGTTGAGCAGGGCCAGCACGACCAGCACCGGCAGCGGCGCGGCGCTCTCGATGGCGAACACCAGTGCCGCCACGGCCACCCCGAACAGCCCGGCGGCCAGCAGCAACGGTCGGGTCGGGCCGAACCGGTCGATCACCCGACCCTGGGCGACCGAGCCGATCGAGACCCCGGTCAGCGCGCCCGCGGTGACCAGGCCACCGGCCGCGAAGGAGCCCGTCGTGCGTTGCACGTAGAGCAGGGTGGCCAGCCCGAACATCGCGATCGGCAGCCGGCCCAGCGCGGAGGCCAGCACCGGAGCGGGGGCGCCGGGTGCGCTCAACGCGGCTCGGTAGTCGGCGAGGGTGGCGGATGGTGCGGGCATGACGACAGGGTCGCACGTTCTGGTACGCCAGTACCACTTTTTATTCGGCCGGGAGACCGATCCCACCTCGGCGCCGCCCGCCGCGGTCAGCGAGCGCGGCGGGCCAGCCGCTCGGGCTCCAGGATCAGCACGCTCTTGCCCTCCAGCCGCAGCCAGCCGCGGTGCGCGAAGTCGGCGAGCGCCTTGTTCACCGTCTCCCGGCTGGCCCCGACCAGCTGGGCGATCTCCTCCTGGGTCAGGTCGTGGGTCACCCGCAGCAGGCCCGACTCCTGGGATCCGAACTGGCGCGCCAGCTGCAGCAGCGACTTGGCCACCCGGCCCGGGACGTCGGTGAAGATCAGGTCGGCGAGCATGTTGTTGGTCCGCCGCAGCCGGCGGGCCAGCACCCGCAGCAGCTGTTCGGCGATCTCCGGACGCTTACCTATCCATTCGCGCAGGGCGGCGCGGTCCATGGTGTAGGTCCGCACCTCGGTCACCGCGGTGGCGGACGACGTCCGCGGGCCCGGATCGAAGATGGACAGCTCGCCGAACATGTCCGAGGGTCCGGCCACCATGAGCAGGTTCTCCCGGCCGTCGGGCGACTTGCGGCCGACCTTCACCTTGCCGGCACCCACGATGTAGAGGCGGTCACCGGGTTCGCCCTCGGCGAAGATGACCTGTCCCCGTGAGAAATCCGCGGGCTCGAGAGCCTGCGCGAGCGCATCGGCCGCGTAGGGCTCGACTCCCTGGAAGATTCCTGCGCGGATCAGAACCTCGTCCACTGCACCGCTCCTCGCTCCCTGCCACCGCCTGTGGCGATCACTGGCGCGCCAGTCTAGGGGCCGCAGCAGATTCTGTGCCGTCGCCGACGCCGGTTTCCGGCGGGTGGGTCGGCTACCGAGCGGTCACACCCGATCGGGGACGGTCAGGCCGCCTTGTTCCCGCGGCGGGCCGCGCGCCGCCCGCCCTGGCCCCGGTTCCGCAGCCGGAACAGCTCCAGTGCCCGCCCGGTGCCCTGCCGGAACAGCGCCCTGACCTCGTCGGGCCGGGGTTGTTCGAGCAGCTCCTCGATTTCGTCGGGGCGCACCGCGGCTCCCCGCAGCCGGGATTCCACCCGCTCCATCCCGAGCGCGAAGAACATGACCAGCAACGGCACGAGGACAGCCAACCAAGCACTCATGACGGGCGAGATCCTCCCGCACTCGACATCGACGCGCCGACGCGGGGGCCGGGACATCGCCGGGACGATACGGATTCGTGACCCTCTCCCCGCCCGGTGCACCCGAACCGGGGCATCGGGACTAGACCGGTGCGACCACGCCCGTCGGTGCCCGCGGATAGGCTCTACCCGTGTGAGCACCGCACTCCGCAACGCGACCCGACTGGCCAAGCGGGTGGCCTCGGGTGAGCCGCCACTCGGCCGGGCCCGCAGGGTCGGCCGGATGTTGCGCACGCTGGCCACCACTCACCCGGATGCGCACTGCGAGCTGGATTTCCGCACGCCGCTGGAGCTGGCCGTGGCCACCGTGCTGTCCGCGCAGAGCACCGACAAGATGGTCAACACGGTCACCCCCGCGCTGTTCGCGCGCTACCCGACCGCGCTGGCCTACGCCGAGGCCGACCGGGCCGAGCTGGAGGAGATGATCCACTCCACCGGCTTCTTCCGGAACAAGGCCAACTCGCTGATCGGGCTGGGCGCAGCGGTCGTGGAGAAGCACGACGGCGAGCTGCCGCACACCCTGGACGAGCTGGTCGCGCTGCCCGGGATCGGCCGCAAGACCGCGAACGTGATCCTGGGCAACGCCTTCGACGTGCCCGGCATCACCGTCGACACCCACTTCGGACGGCTGGTCCGACGGTGGGGCTGGACCGAGGAGAAGGACCCGGTCAAGGTCGAGCACGCGATCGGGGCGCTGGTGCCCAAGCGGGACTGGACGATCGTGTCCCATCGGGTGATCTTCCACGGCCGCCGGGTGTGCCACGCGAAGAAGCCGGCCTGCGGAGCCTGCACCCTGGCCGCCGACTGCCCGGCCTACGGCACCGGCCCGATCGACCCGATCGCGGCCGGCGCGCTGCTGTCCGGCCCGTCCCGACCACACCTGCTGGAGCTGGTCGGGCTGGGCGAGCCCGACGTCGCCGGCGCGCGCGGCCCCCTCGAGGGCCGGGACGCACCGTGACCGCGGCGCCGCCGCGGACGGTGCCCGCGTGAGGATCGCCGCCCGCCGCTCCGAGGTGATCTCCACCCTGGTGGTGGTCGTGCTCGGCGTGCTGGCCGTCGTCGCCCTGTGGCCGCGCGGGGGCACCGACCCGGCGACCGCGGCGGGCGGTTCGGGTGCCGCGCGCACGACGTCGACCGGCGTCTCGGACGCGGAGCTGGCCCCGCTGCGGGCTGCCGCCGGACTGGCTCCGTGCCCGGCGCCGGCGGCCACCCCGGCGGCCGGGCCGCTGGCCGGGGTGACGGTGCCGTGCCTGGGCGCGCCCGGGCCGGTCGAGCTGGGCCGAGCGCTGGCCGGGCGAGCAACACTGATCAACGTGTGGGCGTCGTGGTGCGCGCCGTGCCGCAGCGAGCTGCCGGCGCTGGCCGGCTACGCGGCCCGCCCCGGGGCCGTCCCCGTGCTGGGTGTGGACGTCCGCGACGACCCGCGGGCCGCGCTGGCCCTGCTCGACGAGCTCGACGTGACGCTTCCGATGATCACCGATCCGGACGACGCGGTGCAGGCCGCGCTGGCGATCCCCCCCGGCCTGCCGATGTCGTACCTGGTGCGGGCGGACGGCAGCGTGGTGCGGATCGACCCACCCGTCCCGTTCGGCAGCGCCGACGAGGTGGCCGCGGCCGTCGAGCGGCTGTCGTGAGCGAGCTGGCGAGCGAACTGTGTGACAGCGCCTCCGCGAAGCGGTTGACCGAGCGCAGCGAGGGAAAGCGGTGAGCCCGCTGCGGCCCGAGCGGGCACCCCAGTGGCTGCGGCCGCTGCTGCAGGCCGCCCGCGACGTGGACGCGGCCACGCTGAGCCTGCACCGGATCCCGGCACCGGCCGACGGGCGGCGGGCCGCGGTGCTCGTGCTGTTCGGCGAGGACGCCGCGCACGGACCGGACGTGTTGCTGATGGAGCGGGCGGGTTCGCTGCGCGACCACCCGGGCCAGGTGGCCTTCCCCGGCGGCGGCGCCGACCCGACCGACGCCGACCCGGTGCACACCGCCCTGCGCGAGGCCGAGGAGGAGACCGGGCTGCTGCCCGCGGGGGTGCAGCCGCTGGCCCTGCTGCCCGAGCTGTTCATCCCCCCGTCGGGCTTCGTGGTCACCCCGGTGCTGGCGCACTGGGCGACGCCGTCGGCCGTGCGCGCGGTGGACGCGCGCGAGACCGCGGCGGTGCTGCGGGTGCCGCTGGCCGCGCTCGCTGACCCGAACAACCGCATCCGGGTGCGCCATCCGTCCGGCTACGTGGGCCCCGCGTTCCTGGTGGCGGGGTTGCTCGTCTGGGGTTTCACCGGGGGCATATTGTCCGCCCTGTTGGATCTGGGCGGCTGGGCACAACCGTGGGACCCCAACCGGACGCTCGGCTTGAACGAGGCCTGGGCGCGCGCCCGGGCCGGTCGGCGGGAGGTCGCGGGGCAATGAAGGCAGTGGGCACGCTGCCCGTTCCTGGCCCGGTGCCCGGATCCCGCACCGCGATCGGAACCGGTTCGTGAGCTGGGTCGACGCCATCGTCATCCTGCTCGCGGTGATCGCCGCGGTGTCCGGCTGGCGACACGGGATGGCGGTCGCGCTGCTGTCCTTCGTCGGGGTGCTCGGCGGCGCGATCATCGGGGTCCGGCTGGCCCCGCTGCTGGCCGCCGGGGTGGAGAACCCGACCACCCGGATCATGGTCAGCATCGCGGTGGTCGTGCTGCTGGTCGCGCTGGGTGAGACCATCGGCGTGTTCTTCGGCCGCCGCATCCGGGACCGGATCACCGGGGCCCGCTCGCTGCAGCTGGACTCGACGCTCGGCTCGGTGCTGCAGGCCATCACGGTCGTGCTCGCCGCCTGGCTGGTGGCGCTCCCGCTGGCCTCGGCGAGCTTCCCCGGCCTCGTCGCCGGGGTGCGCGGCTCCGAGGTGCTGCGGGCCGTCGACTCGGTGATGCCGGCCAGCGCCAAGCGGCTGCCCTCGGACCTGCGCCAGCTGCTGAACAGCTCCGGCTTCCCGGACGTGACCAGCCCCTTCTCCGAGACCCCGATCACCCAGGTGGGACCGCCGAACCCGGAGCTGCTGGCCAGCCCCGTGGTGGCCGGCGCGTCCGACAGCGTGCTGAAGATCCGCGGCCGGGCGCCGTCCTGCTCGCGGCAGCTGGAGGGCACCGGGTTCGTGATCGGCCCGCAGCTGGTGATGACCAACGCGCACGTGGTGGCGGGCACCGCGGAGACCGGGGTCGAGGTGCAGGGTCGGCGTGGGCGCACGGTCGAGCTGGACGCCCGGGTGGTGCTCTACGACCCCGAGACCGACCTCGCCGTGCTCCGGGTGCCCGACCTGGAGGCCGAGCCGCTGGAGTTCGAGCAGCGCCCGGCCGACGCGGGCGACGACGTGGTCGTGCTCGGCTACCCGCTGGACGGGCCGTTCACCGCGACCGCCGGCAAGATCCGGCAGATCATCAACCTGAAGGGCCCGAACATCTACGACACCGGGGAGATCACCCGGCAGGTGTACACGGTGCGGGCCGTGGTGCGCTCCGGGAACTCCGGCGGGCCGATGATCGATCCCTCGGGCCGGGTGGTCGGGGTGGTCTTCGGCGCGGCGCTGGACGACCAGGAGACCGGCTTCGTGCTCACCGTGGAGCAGATCGCCTCCGCCGTCCAGTCCTCCCCCCAGCTCAGCCGCAAGGTCGACACCGGCACCTGCGCCGCCTGACCACAACCCCCAGCGCTCCCCAGACTGCAGTTCGGAGCCATACTGCACATCCGAAGCCCCCCAGACTGCCGTTCGGAGCCATACCGCAGGTCCGCGAGGCCGGCGTATCAGCGTCGGGGCGGGGCGCTCCTGGTGGGCATGAGAGCGGATGTATCTGCGATGGTGCCGGTGCTCGCCGGGGCGCTCGGATCGGGCGC
>DATMDS010000056.1:0-31939 GCA_035557575.1 Pseudonocardia sp.
CCGGCGGCAGCACGTACGGGTACTGCGCGGCCGCCCAACCGATCAGGATCGTCGCCACCGCGAGCGCCGAACTGATGCGCGCCCACGCGAAGCGCCGCATCACCAACAGCACGATCGCCGCGACCCCGGCCACCACCGACAGCACGATCACCGGCAGGCCGCGCCCGGTCAGCCCGTCGAACAGCAGCGGCGCGTCGTACTCGAGCACGAAGAACCCGGCCAGGCCGACGATGCCGGTGACTGCGGCGGTGCCCAGCGCCCGGGTGCGGAACTCGTCGGCCAGGTCCGGCTGGCCCTCCCGCAGCGCGTCGGCGCACAGGAAGACGGCAGCCAGGTAGGCGCACACCAGGACGGCCATCACCCCACCCAGCACAGAGGTCGGGTTGACCCAGCTGGTGACCACGTCCCCCGCGGCCAGCCCGGGCGGCACCCGCCCGGAGGCGACCCCGCCCACCACGGCACCCAGGAAGTACGGCGTGATCAGCGAGGACAGCGCGAACGACGCGCCGAGGAAGCGGCGCATGCCGAGCGTGCGGATGCTCTTGCGGAACGCGAAGGCCGCGCCGCGGGCGATCATCCCGAAGGCGGCCAGCGTGAGTGGGGCGTAGAGCGTGGTCGTCACCGCGGCGAAGGCCCCGGAGAAAGCCGTCCACAGCACCACCAGAACGAAGATCAACCAGACGTGGTTGGCCTCCCAGACCGGCCCGATCGAGTGCTCGATCAGGTCCCGCTGACGCTGACCGCGCTTGGTGCCGCCGGCCAGCAGGTCCCAGATGCCGGCCCCGAAGTCGGCCCCGCCGAACAGGCCGTACGCGATGAGCCCGACGAACATCACGCCGAGCACGACTTCGGCGAGGGTCATCGGCCCGCGACCTGTTCCGGCGCCCGTTCCGAGTCCGGCTCGTCGACCTCCTGCGGCGCGGGCGTGGAGTGCGCCTGGGCCAGCCGGCGCAACACGAACACCGTGAGCGCGGTGAGCAGGATGTAGATCAGCAGAACCGCGTAGAAGCCGAGGTAGAGACCGGGTGCCGAGCTCACGGCGTCCTCCGTGCGCAGCACGCCGTAGACGATGAACGGCTGCCGGCCGACCTCCGTGGTGACCCAGCCCGCCTCCATGGCGAGCACCGCCGCCGGCCCGGACAGCGCGACGGCGCCCAGGAACCAGCGCGATCCGGGCGGCTTGCGGCTCCGCCACCACGACCAGCCCAGCCACAGTGCGAGCAGCAGGAACGCGGAGCCGATGCCGACCATCACGTTGTAGGACAGGTGCACCACGTTGACCGGCGGTCGCAGGTCCGGCGGGACGCTCTCCAGGCCGATGACCTCACCGTTCGGATCGTGCGTGACGAGCAGCGAGAGCCCCCACGGGATCTCGATGTCGTAGTGCAGCTCGTCGTCGTAGTAGATCCCGCCGAGCGACAGCGGCACCGCGGTGCCGGTCCGGTACAGCCCCTCCATCGCGGCCAGCTTCACCGGCTGGTTGGCGGCGACCACGTTCGCGATCCAGTCCCCCACCCCGATCTGGATCGGGGACGCGATCGCGGCGACGGTGAGGGGGATGATCATCCCGAGCCGGTGGTAGCGGTCGCGGCGGCCGCGCAGCATGGCGACGGCGTACACGGAGGCGATCAAGAACCCGGTCACCATGAAGGCCGCCAGGTACATGTGGAAGAACTGCGGCCAGGTCGACGGGCCGAACATGGCACCGACCGGGTCCGTGTTCACCACTCGGCCCTCGGCGTCGATGTCGAAGCCCGTCGGGTTGTTCATCCAGGCGTTGGCGGCGATCACGAAGAACGCCCCTGCGGCCCCGGAAATGATCATTGGGACGGCGCTGAGCATGTGCGCGCGTGGCGACATCCGGTCCCAGCCGAACAGGTAGATCCCGACAAAGATCGCCTCGATGAAGAACGCGAAGCCCTCCAGCACGAACGGGAAGCCGAACACCTCGCCGAAGGGTTCCATCAGGCCGGGCCACAGGATGCCCATCTCGAACGACAGCAGCGTTCCGGACACCGCACCCGCCGCGAACAGCACACCCATGGCCTTGGCCCAGGTGCGGGCCAGGTTGTAGAGGTCGGGGTTGCCCCGCTTGTGGGCCCGCCACTCGACGAACAGCACGATCGCCGGGAACGCCACCCCGAGGCAGGAGAAGATGATGTGCCAGCCCAGCGAGATGGCCATCTGCATCCGGGCCGGGAAGAGATTCTCGGCCGCATCGGCGAGCAGGTACTCGTTCACGCCGTCCTCCGCATCGCCGTCCCGCGCAGTGTTGCCAGGTGGTCAAGGATGAGGCCCCCGTCCGGGCCGGGGCGATCGGAACGACCGGGTTCCCGTCCAGCGGGCAGCCCCCGCCGGCGATTCGCCACCGGGCCGGTCCCGGCCGCATGACGAGGGCCACATCCGCCCGATGCCATCGCTGCTCCTCGGCAGTTGAGCTGCATGAACATGCTTCTACAGAGAGTAGTAGAAGGCCCCCGGTCGGACCTCCGGACTCCCACTCAGCGACATCCCCGGGAAACCCTTCGGACCGCGACCCGTTGCACCCGGCAGGACGACACGGAAGTGGGGCGCACCGCTCCCCGCGCTCCCACGCCGCTAGCGTGCCGACCAGCAGCAGACCCAGGAGGGCCGACCGTGAACCGCATCGCCCTGCACCAGTCGACCGTGCACCCGGCGGATCCGATCGAGCTCGTCGAGCTGGCCGCCACCGCCGGGCTGGACTCGATCGGACTGCGCGTGGCCGCCGTCGACGAGGTCCAGCAGTGGTGGTCCAAGGGCATCGGCTCGCCGATGTTGCACGCGCTGATCCCGGCGCTGCTCGCCTCGCGGATCACGGTGCTGGACGTGGGCCGGGTGGTGCTCGGTCCGGAGCTGCGGGTGCTCGACGGGCGGCACGCCTACGTGCGGGCGCTGGAGCTGGGGGTGCGGCTGGGCGCCCAGTTCGTCACCGCTCGGGCCGCCGCCGGAACCGCCGAGCCGGCCGAACTGTTCCGGGCGCTCGCCGACCTGGCCGCGAACTACCAGCTGCGGCCGCTGATCACGATCGTGCCGGACACCCCGGTCGCCACCCTGACCCAGGCGCGGGCCGTGGTCGCGGGCACCGGCGGGGGCATCGTGCTGGACGTCTCGCCACAGCGCCGGACCGCGGCGGAGGTCGACGAGCTGGTGCTCGAGCTCGGACCGGATCTCGGCTACGTCCGGGTACCGGCGGCCGAGCTCGCCGACGGCGGACCACCGGGGTTGCTCGCCACGCTGCCGGCGCAGGTACCGGTGGCGATCGGGGCCGCGGTGACCGGCGAGCCCGAGCGGTCCCCGCTCCCCGACGGGAACCGCGTCGGCTATGCGCGCACGCTGCGGGACGCGGTGGACGCGATGCTGCGACATCCCAGCGCGGCGCGATGAGCACCGCCAACCATCTCGATACCATCCAGTGGGGCGGCGCTAGGATGGCCCCCATGCCCGAGGTCGATCGCAGCGAGAAGATCACGATCAACGTCGGCCTGGTCGACCTGGGCCAGATCGACCTGCTGGTCGACGAGGGCTTCTTCGCCAACAGGACGGACTTCATCCGCACCGCGATCCGGCGCCAGCTGGAAAGCCGGTCGGACGCCGTGGCCAGCACGGTGGCCCGCCGCACGCTGACACTGGGCACGCAGCAGTTGACCCGGAGCGACCTGGAGGCGTTGCGCGACGCCGGACGCACGATCGAGCTGCGAGTGCTGGGCCTGGCGACCATCGCCGACGACGTCGACCCTGCGCTGGCCCTGGCCACCATCAGCGCCGTGGAGGTACTGGGCGCGTTCCGGGCGCCCCGGGCGGTCAAGGCCGCGCTGGCCTCCCGCACCGTCTGACACGTCCTCCAGCGCCATCCCCAGCGACTCTCGGCGCACCCCAGTGACGCGGTGCCGCCGTTCCCCTGCCCCTGCGCAGGATCCACGAAAGGAACGTCCGAGCATGGACCGCGACCGCAACTCCCGCATGGCCACCGCACTGCGCCTGGCGCGCAAGGGGCGACTGCGGGAGGCGGTCCGGGCGATCCGGCGCGACGTCGGCGCCGAGGAGGCGGGCTCGACGGACACGCCGGCCGGCGCCCGGCCGGCCGCCGCATTGCGATCCACGCCGATCCCCGAACCGGCGAGCACGGCAGCCCGGCAGGACACCGTGCCGCAGCAGGGCAGCACGCCCCCGTGGACCGCGCGCTTCCCGCACACCGGCCCGGACCGCCAGGCCGCTCGGCGCTTGTCGGATCGCGGCGGGGCCGCGGTCGCCGACGACCTTCCGGTCGCGGGTCGGATCGAGAAGCTGGAGCACACCGAGGCCGCCGGCACCCGCATGTTCGACCTGTTCCTGCCCGGACGCCACGCCGGGCGCCTCCGCCCGCTGCTGGTCATGCTGCACGGGGGCGCGCAGAACGCGACCGACTTCGCCGCCGGTACCCGGATGAACGAGCTGGCCGAGCGGCACGGGCTGCTGGTGGCGTACCCGGAGCAGTCCAACCGGGCCAACGGGGGCGGGTACTGGAACTGGTTCTCCCCCGCGGACCAGCGCGCCGGCGCGGGCGAGCCGTCGATCATCGCCGGCATCATCGAGCGGATCGTCGCCGAGTACGACGCCGACCCGGACCGGGTGTACGTGGCCGGGTTGTCCGCCGGAGGGGCGATGTCGGCGGTGCTGGCCGCGGCCTACCCGGACCTGGTCGCCGCGGTCGGGGTGCACTCGGGTGTCGCCTACGGGGCCGCGCAGAGCGTGGGCGCCGCGTTCTCGGCGATGCGCAGCGGCGGCCAGCCGGGTCCGGCCGGCGACGTCCCGCTGATCGTGTTCCACGGCGACGCGGACACGACGGTCGCACCGGTCAATGCCCAGCGCCTGGTCACCGCGCGCATCGTCGCCGCCGGGCTGGCCGCGGAGGACACCCTCGCCGACACGGTGCACCACCGCGATCCGGACCGTCGGGAGTGCTCGCAGACCGTGGTGCGGGACGCCGCCGGCGAGGTACTGGCCGAGTGCTGGATGGTGCACGGCGGCGGGCACGCCTGGTCCGGTGGTAGCCCGGCCGGGTCGTACGCCGATCCGCAGGGCCCCGACGCGTCGGCCGAGATGATCCGCTTCTTCGGCCAGCACGCCCGGGCCTGAGCTCACGGCCGCGCGTGGGGCCCTGCCGGGCTCAGGCCTGCGCGGGCAGCGAGGGTGGCACCCGGCGCTGCCCGGCCGCCGAGCCGCGGTGCCGGAAGGCCTGCACCTGTTCCAGGACCAGGGCGAGCAGGATCAGCGGAACTCCGATCGCACCGAGCAGGTTGAGCGGCGGCAGGCTGAGCTGGTTGCTGCCGCCCTGCATCTGGACCTGTCCGCGCACGGCCTCGAGCGCATCGACCCGGGAGTCGACGAGCACGACATTGCTGCCCGCGGCGACGTTGATCCCGGCCGAGATGGCCGAGACGTCGATGCCGTCGACGCGCACCATTTCACCGGTCCGGGCCCGCACGCCCTGATCGACCTCGGTGATGGCGGTGCCCTTGATGGTGGTCGCCGCGCCGGCCTCGATCCCGGTGCCACTGCCGCTGATCCGGCCGCCGATCACCTGCAGGTCGGGGCTGAAGGTGCGGACCGCGTCGTTGCCGACCCCGTCCGCGAGCAGGTTGCGCAGTACCACGTTCTTGGTGGCCGAGAGGGCGACCACGCCGTCCTTGCCGCCGCTGAGCACCAGCCCCTCGGCGGTGACCTCGCTGGCGCCCCGCTCGACGCGCACGCCGGTGGCCGCATCGTCCACCGTCACGTCGCGCAGCAGGACCTCGTGCCCGCCGATGGACACCCCGGCGATCGAGGAGCGCTCGATCAGCGATCCGGACATGACCAGGCCGCGGGTGGTCTTCTCGATCTGCAGCCCGCGGCGCGCGCCGGTGATCTTCACCCGGTCCAGCGCGACCTGCCCGCTGCCCACGTGGGTGTAGACGCCGATCGGCTCGTCGGACGCGGTGAAGTCGCTGATCGCGACCTCCGTCGACCAGCTCACCCGCAGCCCGCCGACGGTGTTCTTGGCCGTGGCCACGTTGGCCAGCCGGGCCTTGTTCTGACCCAGCAGCGCCACGCCGAACAGCTTGTTCCCGGACGCGGTGACCGTGGTGATCGGCCGGTCGCTGCTGGGCCCGGTGACGAGCACCCCGTTGCCGCCGTTGCCGTCGGCGGTGACCCCGGCCAGCGTGGTGCCCCGGTCGCCGCGCAGCACCAGCCCGTCGGCGGCCGAGTCGGAGACGGTGACACCCTCCAGGCGCAGCCCGGTGGTGCGGTCGGCCTTGAGGCCGATGCTGTTGCGCAGGAACTGGGTCCGCACGATGGTGGCCGCGCTGCCCTCGCCGAGGGTCACCCCGGGGCGGTTGGCCTGCTCGGTCGGCACCGTGCCGAGGTCGCTGACCGTGGAGTCGGTGGCGTCGAAGCGCCCGCCGCGGGACACCACCACGAAGGGCCGCCCCGGCCCGACCGGCAGCGGTCCGCCGAAGTCCGCGTCGGACGAGGTCAGGGTGACCCCGCGCAGGCCGAGCCGGCCGCGGCCGGTGTAGATGGAGGCCGCATCCGTGGCGTCCGGGCCACCGGCGAGCTTCACCGTGGTCACGTCGCCGCCCAGGTTGAGGCTGGTCTGCGGGTTCAGCACGATCGCGGCCGACAGGTCCGCGGTGCCATCGGAGACGGACAGCCAGTCGGCGGGCACGAAGCGGTCCAAGGTGGACAACGTCAGGGCGCCGCCGGCGCGGGGCACCTGCCGGCTCAGCCGGCCGTTCTCGACGAGGTCGACCGAGCGTGGCCGGACCAGGATCAGCTTGTCCGGCCGGCCGTGTCCCTCCCAGGAGGCCCGCGCACGTTGCCCCGCCGCCGCCAGCCGCGCCGCCCGGACCTCCGCGGCCGCCTGGGCCCGGGCCTGCTCCTCGGCCGCGGCGTCGGCGGTCGCCTGCTCGGCGGCCGCCTCGTCGCGGGTCTGCTGCTCCGAGGACGCGTCCGGCTTGGCCGGGTCCTTCGTCGCGGAGCTGCCGGGGGCCGCCTTGGACGTGGCCGCGCCGGCGCCGCTTCCGGCCTCGGGCGCGCTGCTCGCCTTCGGAGCCGCCGTGGTGTCCGGCCGGGCGGACGGCACCGTTCCCGTCGAGGCCATCGCCACGCCGGAGGGGGCCCCGACGAGCAGCAAGCCGGCCACCGCGATCCCGACCGCAATCCTGCTCGACCGCACGGCCGCAGTATGCCGGTACCACCGATCGGACCGGCCGCCACCCCTGCGGGCGTCCCCCGATCGGTGCGCCGCACCCTCGACGTCCTGCACCTGTGCACTCCCGCGACGACGGGTCGACCAGCGTTCACCCGATTGTCGACGACGGGGACGTCCGCGTTACCGCCACCGGGCGACCTCCGCAGCACCGGTTGCCGGAGAATGCCGGCATGCAGCGCACGGTGGGGGTCGAGGAGGAGTTCCTGCTGGTCGATCCCGCCGACGGGCACCCGGTGGCGGTCGGCGGCGCGGCGCTCACCGCCACCGAGGACACCGAGGAGCTGACCGGCGAGCTGCAGCGCGAGCAGGTGGAGACCGGCACCCGACCCTGCCACAACCTCGCCGAACTCCGCCGCGAGCTGGACCGGACGCGGCAGCGGGCCCGGGCCGCGGCGCACGCGGTGGGCGCCGAGCTCGCCCCGCTGGCCACCTCGCCGCTGCCCGCCGAGCCGACGGTCGCCCCCGGCGCCCGGTACCGGCGGATGGTCGAGCGGTTCGGACTGACGGCGAGCGAGCAGCTCACCTGCGGCTGCCACGTGCACGTCGCGATCACCTCGGCCGAGGAGGGTGTGGCCGCGCTCGATCGGATGCGCCCGTGGCTCGCGCCACTGCTGGCCCTGTCCGCCAACTCGCCGTTCTTCAACGGTGCCGACTCCGGCTACGCCGGCTACCGCAGCCAGGTGTGGGGCCGGTGGCCGTCAACCGGGCCGACCGAGCTGTTCGGCAGCCCGGCCGGCTACGACCGGGCCGTCCGCACCATGCTCGACACCGACACCGTGCTCGACGAGGGGATGCTCTACTTCGACGCCCGGCTCTCGCGGCACCACCCGACGGTGGAGATCCGGGTGGCCGACGTGTGCCGGGAGACCGACGACGCCGTCCTGATCGCGGCGCTGGCCCGGGCGCTGGTCGACGTGGGCGTGCAGGAGTGGCGGGCGGGGCGGGCTCCCGACCCGGTCCGGACCGAGGTGTTGCGGCTGGCCGGATGGCAGGCGGCCAAGTCGGGGCTGGACGGCGTGTTGCTCGACCCGGCCGGCTGGCGGCCGGCCCCGGCCGCACGAGTGCTGGGCCGGCTGGTCGACCACGTGGCGCCCGCGTTGGCTGACCACGGAGACCTGGACCTGGTCCGCGACGAGCTGGCGCGGTTGCTGGCCCGCGGCAACGGCGCCGTCCGGCAGCGTGCGGTGTTCCGGGCCACCGGAGAGCTGCGGTCCGTGGTGCTCGACGCCCTCGCCGGCTGATCGGCGGATCGCGATCGGCGCGGGTCGCGGATGCGACAACCGGACCGACCCGGACAGAGCGAACAGCTCCGACAAACGTCGGGAATGACCCGGAATCTATCGGGGTACAGGGCCCCAATGACCGCGACCGTCGTCGTCCTCGCTCCCTCCCCGCTGCTCACGGTGACCATCGAGGAACGCGCGGGCGAACCCGACATCCACGTGCACGCCGGCGGCCAGGGCGTCTGGCAGGCCCGGATGCTGAGCTCGCTCGGGGTGCGGGTGGTGCTGTGCGCCGGGCTCGGCGGCGAGGCGGGCGACGTGCTGGAGCACCTGCTGCCCATCGAGGGCGTGACGCTGCGGTCGGTCCGGACCAGCGGGCGCAACGGCGGCTACGTGCACGACCGGCGCAACGGCGAGCGCTCGGTGATCGCCGAGGCGCCGGGCGGCTCGCTGGACCGCCACGAGCACGACGAGCTCTACGAGCTGGCGCTCACCGAAGGGTTGGAGCACGGCTTCGCGCTGCTCTCCGGTCCGCACGACGACCGCATCGTGCCGGCCGCGCTGTACCGGCGGCTGACCTCGGATCTGCAGGCCAACGGCTGCTCGGTGGCGATCGACCTGTCCGGGGACCGGCTCGCCGCCGCGCTGGAGGGCAAGCCGGCCCTGGTCAAGGTCAGCCACGAGGAGCTGATCGCGGACGGGCGCGCCGCGGACGACTCACCCGCCGCGCTGGTGACGGCCATGCGCTCGCTGCGGGCCGACGGCGCCGGCCTGATCGTGGTGTCCCGCGCCGGTGACCCGGCGTTGGCCCTCGTCGAGGACGACATCGTGGCGATTCAGGTGCCGACGCTGGAACCGAGTGAGCCCAAGGGCGCGGGCGACTCGATGACCGCCGGCATGGTCGCCACGCTGGCGCGCGGCGACTCCCCGCTGGCGGCGTTGCGGACCGGGGCGGCCGCCGGGGCGCTGAACGTGGTGCGCAGCGGCCTGGGCACCGGCAACGCCGAGGCGGTGGCCGCGATCGCCGACCGGATCGAGCTGGTGGCGTGCGACGACCAGGGCGCCCCCCGGTCCTGAGCGGCCGGGGCTCAGCTCGGGTCGTCCAGCCGCATGCCGACCTTCATCGTGACCTGGTAGTGGCTGATCGCGCCGTCGCTGATCGATCCCCGCACCGAGACCAGCTCGAACCAGTCCAGGTTGCGCAGCGTCTGCGACGCCCGGGCGATTCCGTTGTCGGCTGACGCCGCCCGTGAGTGCTGCGCCGTGCTAGAACACGGCGCAGCACTCACGACGTGAGACCTGGTTGACGCCCTCCGGAGAGGTGCCCACGATCTGGTTGATCACGTAGGTGTGGTCGGCCACGGTGACTCCTCCGTCGGGTGTGAGGCTTGGAGCGGGAGTTCGATCCTGTCGTGACCTGTGTCCGCCCGCCACCTGTTCGTGACGGTGGCAGCGGTGGCGGCATCACTGGAGTTCACCGCCGCGAGATGTTGCTGCTCCCTCGCGTGACCGCACGACATCAACTGCCATCTCATCGTCCACGAACGGGGCCGCTTGATCGTGACCGGTGGCGCCGGGCCCGCCGGCGAGTCATACTCGCACAAATGTTCGACAGCGTTGAGGATGCGGTGCAGGCCTTCCGGGATGCCGCCGCCGCCCACCACGGCGCCCGCGACCGGGGCGACACCACCGGTATGGACGCCGCCGCCGAACACATCCGGGGCATCGTGGAGTTCCTGCACGCCGGTCGACATGCGCACCTGGTCTTCCCGCTCACCATGGAGTGGGCCACCGCCGGCCGCGACGACGCCGAACACGCCAACTACCGGGCCCAGGTCGCCGCGCTGCTGGCCGCGGAAGCCCCGAGCTGAACGGGGTCGCGTCATGTCGGCTCGGGGAGATCGACGGTGTCGGGGTCACGGTCGGGGCGCAGCCCGCGCCAGGAGGGGTGGCGGAAGCTGCCGTCACGGGTGAACGCCCGGTACTCGATCTCCCCGACCAGCTGCGGCTCGACCCAGTGCACCGGCCCCCGGCCGGGTGGGCGCCCGGGCCAGACCCGGGTCCGCACCACCTCGCGACGGAATGGTGGCGTGGGTTGTTCGAGCGGGCGGAGCAGCTCGAGCAGCCGCATGCGGGCCGCGTCGCTGAACCCGGTGCCCACGTCCCCGACGTACACGAGTTCACCGGCGGTGTCGTGGGCGGCCAGCAGCAACGAACCCAACCCACCCCGCCGACCCCCGCTGCCGGGGCTCCAGCCGGCGATGATCACCTCGGTCGTGCGCCGGATCGGAGTCTTGATCCAGCTGCGGGACCGCCGCCCCGGCTGGTAGCCGGAGCCGATCCGTTTGGCCACCACTCCTTCCAGGCCCTGCTGCTGGGCCGCGGCCAGCACGACCGGGCCGGGGGTGTCGGTGAAGTTGGCCGGCACCACCACCCCGGCGTCCGGCAACCCCAGCTCGACCAGCCGGGCCCGACGCTCCGCGTAGGGCGCCGCGAGCAGCGGCCGGCCGTCGAGGCGCAGCAGGTCGAACACGACGTAGCGCACCGGGACCTGCTCGATCAGGGCCGCGGACGGTGAGCCGAGATGCATCCGCTGCTGGAGGCGCTCGAAATCGGGCCGGCCCCGCTCATCCAGGGCGACCAGCTCCCCGTCGACGACCAGTGCGTCCGCACCACTACCGCCGGGCAGCTGCAGGCCGCCGACCTCGGGGTAGGAGGCGGAGACGTCCCGATCGTTGCGGCTGAACAGCCGCAACCCGCGCGGACCGGCGTAGCCGATGGCCCGCACCCCGTCGAACTTGATCTCGAACGCCCACCCCTCCGAACCGGTCGGCACCGGACCAGGGGTGGCCAGCATCGGGGCGATCAGGCCGGGGGCGTCCCGACGGGAGTCCCCGGTTCGGTCGGTCACCGGTCCATTCTCGACGCCGGCAGGCCCGGCCGGCCCGTGACCAGGAATGATCACCCGACCGGGCGGCAGCGCTGTGCGTCGGTGCCGCCAGATCAGCGGGTCATCGTCCGAACGGCGTCGACCACCTCGATGATCGCCGCACTGGTGGCCTGCGCGTCAGCGGCCTCGTCCACGACCGAGCTGTGGGTCGCCCCGCTGAGCACGTGGTGGCGGCTGTTCGACGACAGCGCGGCGAGTTCGTTCTGCAGGGCGAGCCAGGCGGGGTCCGACTTCCCGGCGCTGACCACGGCCAGCGGCATGTCACCCAGATCACCGACAGCGCCCACCTGAGCGGTGTTGTTCGGAGTGGCCCGGAACTCCTCGGCCGTCGCGGTCACGTGCCGGGTCGAGCCGGCCCAGGCGGCGACCTGGTCGCGCTGCTCGGACGGCAGGCCCGACGGCGGCGGGCTGAGGTCGAACAGCCGTACCACGCCGGACCAGGTCAACGCCGGGGCGATCGCGAAGAGCCGGCGGGTCCGCTCATAGATCTGCTCCCCGTTCGGCAGCCGGGCGAACTGCTGCGGGTGCGAGGACTCGACCAGCACCACCCCAGCCACCTCTGCCGGGTACCGGTCGGCATACAGCTGCGCGTACAAGCCGCCCAGCGAGTGGCCGACCAGCACGTACGGGCCCGGAACCGCGGCGTTGGCGAGCAGGGCGTGCAGCTCGCCCGTGGTCTGTCGGGCGTCGCGGGGCTCCGGGCCGGGCTCGCTCCACCCGAGCCCGGCGCGGTCGTACGCGCACACCCGCGTGGTCTCCGCGACCTTCTGCTGCACCCACGCCCAGTGCGCCGACGTGCTGCCCAGCGCAGCGTCCAGCACCACCGTCGGGCTGCCGTGACCCGCACACGCGATGTGCAGTCGGTGGCCACCCACATCGATCAACGCGCCCGGTGCCGGGTGTGCGCGCTGCCCGCGCCACGTGGCCACGCCCTGGTAGACCGCGCCGCTCACGGCCAGCAGCGCCACCAGGACCACCGCCCCCAGCAGCGTCTTCCCGGAGCGCCGCACGATCGTCCTCATGGTGCTCGACCGGGACACCGGGCGGCCGGACTCCGACGAACCAGGGGAGGTCATGGCCGGCCGCGCGGGGCTGCCGTGAGATGCGGATCGGTGATGACAGCTGGATCGGATTGCATAGTTGTCGTTCCTCCGAGAGACGTGGTCGACTTCTGGAACGACACCCGCAGACGCCGAGCGATCAGTTGCCCGTCCGGGGCCGCCCACGCCGGCGGGCCGGGCGCGCGTCGCCCGGCAGCCGGCCCGCCGCGCGCAGCGCCTCGCGCAGCAGGTAGTCGATCTGGGCGTTGGTGCTGCGCAGCTCGTCGGCCGCCCATCGTGCCAGCGCGTCGTGGACCTGCGGATCGAGCCGCAACAGGAAGCTCTTGCGGTCGGGCACTTCAGTGGTAGAGCGAGCCCGCGTTGACCACCGGCTGCGTGGCCCGGTCACCGCAGAGCACCACGAGCAAGTTACTCACCATCGCGGCCTTGCGCTCCTCGTCGAGCTCGACGATGTCCTTCTCGGCCAGCCGCGCCAGCGCCATCTCGACCATCCCCACCGCACCCTCGACGATCCGCTCGCGCGCCGACACCACCGCCCCCGCCTGCTGGCGCTGCAGCATCGCCCCGGCCACCTCGGGCGCGTAGGCGAGGTGCGCCAGCCGGGACTCGATGATCCGCACCCCCGCCGACTCGACGCGCACCGCGACCTCGGCCGAGAGCTGTTCGGTGATCTCGTCGGCGTTCTCCCGCAGGGACAGGCCCGGCTCCCCCTGGTTGTCGTACGGATAGCTGGTGGCGATGTGCCGGATGGCCGTGGCGGTCTGCGTGTGGACGAACTCGACGAACGAGTCGACCTCGAACCGGGCCTGCGCGGTGTCCTCCACCCTCCACACGACCACCGCCGCGATGTCGATCGGGCTGCCGTCACGCTCGTTGACCTTCAGGACGTCGCTCTCGTGATTGCGGATGCGGGTGGAGATGCTCTTGCGGGTGCTGAACGGGTTCACCCAGCGCAGGCCCGGCGTGCGCACCGTTCCGGTGTAGCGGCCGAAGAACTGCAGCACCTGCGCCTCGCCGGGGGCCACCACGATCAGGCCGACGAGCACGATCAGTCCTGCCAGGCCGCCGACGATCGCCACCAGGACGCCCACCGCCGTCGCGCCGTCGAGGGCGAGCGCGATGCCCCCGCCGACGCAGCCGATCAGGAGCACGAGCCCCACGGCCAGGGGCAGGAAACCGCTCCGGTTGTTGCCCGGGTGCTCGCGGACTGCGGGGTCCGGCATCCGCGCGCGGGCCGCTTCGAGGTCGGGGAGTTCGGTCGTGACGGTCATGTGGGGGACTCCGTCCGTTCTCGTGACCGCCGGTCGCGGTCGCTAGCTGAATGATATCACTTTTCCAACATGCGCCCAGTCACCGTGCTTCCGCGGCCCGGTTTGGGGTCGGTGCCAGCGGGCACCCATCGGCACGATTTGCGTAGAGAGGAGTCCGTCGTGGCCGACACCGACGCCGTGCCCGAGGGCACACGCACCGACCGCGTCACCCCCAACCCCGCCGGCATCCCACAGCCCGACCCGCCGAAGGGCGGGCCCAACAACGACCCCGACGCGCCGGACCCGGCCGACCTGACCCCGGGCTTCGGAGGCACCTCGCAGACCCGTCCCGAAGAGGAGGGCCGCTCCTGACCGCGATCCGTTCACACCGAGCGTCCGCGGCTCGCCGGGTTGATGTGCGCCTTCGTCGTCGTACGCAGGTCGGACGAAGAGCCGGAGCGCTGGTAACGATGGTGGGCGCGGCAGGGTTCGAACCTGCGACCGCTCGGGTGTAAGCCGAGTGCTCTGACCGCTGAGCTACGCGCCCCCGGGTGCCGGACGGCGGCCCGGCCCGGCGGCTCAGGCGGCGAGCGCCGCCACCGCCGTGCGCCACCCGTTCTGGTCCCGCGCCTCACCGGGGCCGTTGACCTCGGCGAACTGCACGATGCCCGAGGGGTCGACCAGGAACGTCCCGCGCAGCGCGAACCCGGCGCCGTCGTTGAACACGCCGTAGGCCTGCGCGACCTTCCCGTGCGGCCAGAAGTCGGCCAGCAGCGGGAACTCGAAGCCCTGCGCGTCCGACCAGGCCTTGAGCGTGAACGGGTGGTCCACCGACACGGCCAGGATCTGCACGTCGCCGTTCTGGAAGCTGGCCAGGTCGTCACGCACCGAGCACAGCTCGCTGGTGCAGATGCCGGAGAACGCGAACGGGTAGAAGACCACCAGCACGCTGCGCCCACCGCGGAACGACGAGAGCGTGACCTCCTGGTTGTTCTGGTCCTTCAGCGTGAAATCGGGGGCTTCGGTCCCCACCTCGGGCGCCATGTGCGTGTCTCCTCGGCGTGCGGTCGCAGATTGTCGCCGGACGGCCGCGCCGACGACGCCCCGCAGCCTACGTGCCGGTCGCGCCGTGCGTCGCCGCGGATCGTCAGCGCCGGGACCGGACCGCCCGGGGTGCCACCAGCCGCGATCCGGCCCAGCCGTCGCTGATGGTGGCGTTGGAGGTCTGCGACAACCCGGCGGTGAGCGCCGCCTCGGTGATCTCACTGGGCTCGACGTGCCCGGTCCGCCCCGTCTTCGGGGTGAGCAACCAGATCACACCGTTGTTGGCCAGCGGGCCGATCGCGTTGATCAGGGCGTCGACCAGGTCGCCGTCCTCCTCGCGCCACCACATGACGACCATGTCGACGACCTCGTCCGAGTCCTCGTCGAGCAGCTCGTCGCCCATCCGCTCCTCGATGGCATCGCGCACCGTCTCGTCGACATCGGAGTCCCACCCGACTTCCTGTACGAGCATGCCGGACTCGACACCGAGCTTGCCCGCGATGTCGGACGAACGCCCGCCATCCCCCGCGGCGACCACGCTGTACCCCCGTTATCCGCTACTGGACCCGTCCTGACGGCCGCGTCCTCGTGATTGGTTGCGGCATCCGAACATGTTCGACGACCCCCGCGCAACCACTGCTGACGCGATGGCGCGCCGAGGGGCACCATAGGGGATCGATCCGATACAGCCGAGTACGCAGGGAGCACCCTTGACCGGCCAGAGCAGCGGCACCCGTGCGAGCCAGCCACGCCGCGTACACGTCATTCGCGACGGTCTCGCCTCCCACCTGCCGGACGTCGACCCGGAGGAGACCGCCGAGTGGCTGGACTCCTTCGACGCGATGCTGGACGCCGGTGGCCAGCAGCGGGCCCGCTACCTCATCCTGCGGATGCTGCAGCGCGCCCGCGAACGCAACGTCGGCGTACCGTCGCTGACCAGCACCGACTACGTGAACACGATCCCCACCGACCGGGAGCCGTGGTTCCCCGGTGACGAGGAGGCCGAGCGCAGTTACCGGCGCTGGATCCGGTGGAACGCGGCGATGACCGTGCACCGCGCGCAGCGGCCGGGGATCGGGGTCGGCGGCCACATCTCGTCCTACGCCTCCTCGGCCACGCTCTACGAGGTCGGCTTCAACCACTTCTTCCGAGGCAAAGATCACCCGGGTGGGGGAGACCACGTCTTCATCCAGGGCCATGCCTCTCCCGGCATCTACGCCCGGGCCTACCTGGAAGGACGCCTGTCCGAGGATCGGCTCGACGGCTTCCGGCAGGAGCGCTCGCACGGCGGCCCCGGGCACGGCCTGCCCTCCTATCCGCACCCGCGGCTGATGCCGGACTTCTGGGAGTTCCCCACCGTCTCGATGGGGCTCGGCCCGATGAACGCGATCATGCAGGCCCGGTTCAACCGGTACCTGACCAACCGCGGCATCACCGATACGTCCGACCAGCACGTCTGGGCCTTCCTCGGCGACGGCGAGATGGACGAGCCGGAATCGCGCGGACTGATCCACATCGCGGCGACCGACTCACTGGACAACCTGACCTTCGTGGTGAACTGCAACCTGCAGCGCCTCGACGGCCCGGTCCGCGGCAATGGCAAGATCATCCAGGAGCTGGAGGCGTTCTTCCGTGGCGCCGGCTGGAACGTGATCAAGGTGATCTGGGGCCGGGAGTGGGACGCGCTGCTGCACGCCGACCGGGACGGCGCCCTGATCAACCTGATGAACACCACCCCGGACGGCGACTACCAGACCTACAAGGCCAACGACGGCGCGTTCGTCCGCGAGCACTTCTTCGGCCGTGACCCGCGGACCAAGGAACTGGTCAAGCCGATGTCCGACGCCGACATCTGGAACCTGCGCCGCGGCGGGCACGACTACCGCAAGGTCTACGCGGCCTATGCCGCGTCGCTGGAGCACCACGGCCAGCCCACCGTGATCCTGGCCAAGACGATCAAGGGCTACGGGCTCGGCTCGCACTTCGCGGGACGCAACGCGACCCACCAGATGAAGAAGCTCTCGCTCGACGACCTCAAGCAGTTCCGGGACTCGATGCGCATCCCGATCTCCGACGCCGACCTGGAACACGACCCGTACCTGCCGCCCTACTACCACCCCGGCGAGGACGACCCCGCGCTGCAGTACATGCAGGAGCGGCGCCGGGCGCTGGGCGGACCGCTGCCCGCGCGCCGCATCGCGGCGAAGCCGCTGGTGCTGCCGGGTGACAAGGTCTACGACGTGATCCGCAAGGGTTCGGGGAAGCAGGAGGTCGCCACCACGATGGCGTTCGTCCGGCTGCTCCGCGAGCTGATCAAGGACAAGGAGATCGGGCACCGGTTCGTGCCCATCATCCCCGACGAGGCCCGCACGTTCGGGATGGACTCGATGTTCCCGTCGCAGAAGATCTACAACCCGAACGGGCAGCAGTACACGTCGGTGGATGCCGAGCTGATGCTGGCCTATCGGGAGTCCGAGTCGGGGCAGCTGCTGCACGAGGGCATCAACGAGGCGGGATCGGTCGGGTCGTTCACCGCGGCCGGAACCAGCTACGCCACCCACGGCGAACCCATGATCCCGGTCTACGTCTTCTACTCGATGTTCGGTTTCCAGCGGACCGGCGACTCGATCTGGGCCGCGGCCGACCAGATGGCCCGTGGCTTCCTGATCGGGGCCACCGCCGGGCGGACCACGCTGACCGGCGAGGGCCTGCAGCACAACGACGGGCACTCGCTGCTGCTGGCCGCGACCAATCCGGCGGTGCTGGCCTACGACCCGGCGTTCTCCTTCGAGATCGCGCACATCGTGGCGGCCGGGCTGCACCGGATGTACGGCGCGGGCAGCGAGTCGGGAGACCGGCTGGCGGGCGAGGACGTCTTCTACTACCTGACCGTCTACAACGAGCCCTACGTGCAGCCGGCCGAGCCCGCGGACCTCGACATCAACGGGCTGCTGCGCGGGATCTACCGCTACGCCGGACCGGCCCGCGAGGACGGTCCGCAGGTGCGCCTGCTGGCCTCCGGGGTCGCGGTGCCGTGGGCGTTGCAGGCCCGCGACATGCTCGCCGAGCAGTGGGGGGTGGGCGCCGAGGTGTGGTCGGTGACGTCCTGGGGTGAGCTGCGCCGCGACGGCGTCGAGTGCGAGCGGCACAACCTGGTCCACCCGGAGCAGGAACGGCGGGTGCCCTACGTCTCGCACGCCCTGGGCGAGTCCGACAGCGCCGTAGTCGCGGTATCGGACTGGATGCGGGCCCTGCCGGACCTGGTTCGGCAGTGGGTGCCGGCGCCGTTCACCTCGCTCGGCACCGACGGTTTCGGCCTGTCCGACACCCGGCCCGCGGTCCGGCGCCACTTCAACGTGGACGCTGAATCGATCACGGTGGCCGCGCTGGCGGCGCTGGCCGAGCGCGGCGAGATCGACCGCGGCGCGGTGGCCGAGGCGAGCACGAAGTACAAGATCGACGATCCCCAGGCGGCCGGCCCGCAAACCTCCGACAGCGGCGTGGCCTGACCGGGTGCGGGCTTGTCGGAGCGGCCGGTGGGTCGGGCCGGGCGGCCCGCCGGCCGGCCCGATTTCGGCCGAATCCACTGGTCATTGACTCTCGGCAGGGCGGGGAGAACACGATACGCTCCGCGCGACGCTGGCCGCGCGTGATCGTGACCAGCGTCCCGACCAGGGCGCGGACCGAGAGCGGCCAGGCGGCGCGATGCCGGGGGCCAGAGCCCCGGCGCCAGGTACGAGGAGAGCAAGAATGGCAGAGGGCACCGTCAAGTGGTTCAACAGCGAGAAGGGCTACGGCTTCCTCGCACCCGACGGTGGGGGCGCGGACGTGTTCGTGCACTACTCCGCGATCCAGACGAACGGATACAAGACCCTCGACGAGGGCCAGCGGGTGACGTTCGACATCGAGCAGGGCCAGAAGGGGCCGCAGGCCAGCAAGGTCACCCCGCTCGGCTGAACAGGCCCGACCAGACCTCCGGGGAACCGGAGCACACCGGGTCGACCCGTACGAGGGCAACGCGACCCGTAACGGTCATGAGGGCGTCGTCGCACCGTCCGATGCGAGCGCCCGGGCCGGGGCAGTCCTGCGCTTCGGCCGGACGGCTCGTCTCGACGACGCTGGCCCGACCCGCCGGCGATCGCCCGTGATCAGCGCTGTGTCGCCCCGTCGTGCGGGATGGCGCCGCCCCGTCCGGGCCGCGCCCGGTCGCGCGTGCCCAGGGTAGGCCCGGTGCCGGCACACCCGGCACGCGGGTCCCTGCCCGCCGGCCCGGCCAGCACCGCACCGAGCTCCATCTCCCCCGGCACGCTGCGCCGCCTGGAGCTGGCCGCCGGCGATCTGGCGGCGGCCTGCCTGGCTGCGATGGAACAACGCCAACCGTGGTTCGCCCGGCTGCCGGCCGACCAACGGGCCGGCGTCCGGCTGGTCACCCAGACCGGGGCGGCCAACTTCGTGGCGTGGCTGAGCCAGCGCGGCGCGACCGTGCGGCTCACCGCCGAGGCGTTCCGGATCGCGCCGCACGACCTGGCCCGCCGGTTGAGCCTGCGCCAGACCGTCGACCTGATCCGCATCGCCACCGAGGTGTTCGAACGCCACCTGCCGCCGCTGGCCACCGACGAAGCCGAGCGCCAGGCGCTGGTCGAGGCGGTGCTGCGGTTCGGCCGGGAGATCGCCTTCGCCGCGGCCACCGTCTATGCCGGTGCGGCCGAGACCCGCGGCGCCTGGGACGCCCGGCAGGAGGCCCTCGTCGTGGACGCCGTGGTGCGGGGGCCGGACGTGGACGGCGGCGCGGACGACGCGCTGGTGTCGCGGGCCTCGGCGGCGGGCTGGGACCCTGCGGCCGCGGTCCGGGTGGTGGTCGGCAGCCCGGCCCCGGACGCACCCGCCGAACGCCTCGGCGAGCTGCGCCGCAGCGCCGGGCGGGCCGGGCGGTCGGTGCTGGTCGGGGTGCAGGGCAGCCGGCTGATCGTGTTGCTGTCCGAGCCGGCGGGCGCCGACATCGGGTATCCGGCGACGAGCCACGGCTGCCCGGCGGATCTCGCCGAGGTCGCGAACGGGTTCGGCGCCGGGCCGGTCGTGGTCGGACCGGTGGCCGCCGACCTCGGGGCCGCGCACAGCAGCGCTCGGGACGCCCTGTTCGGGTTGCGCGCGGCCGGTGGTTGGCCCGACGCCCCGCGGCCGGTCGCGGCCGACGACCTGCTGCCGGAGCGGGCGCTGGCCGGCGACCCCTCCGCGCATCGGCTGCTCGTCGACGTGGCCATCGCCCCGCTGCGGGTCGCGGGCGGCGAGCTGCTGCACACGCTGGCCAACTACCTGGAGGGCGGCGGGGTGCTGGAAGCCTGCGCCCGCACGCTGTTCGTGCATCCGAACACGGTGCGTTACCGGCTGCGCCGGATCGCCGAGCTCACCGGGCGCAGTCCGACCGATCCGCGGGACGCTCTGGTGCTTCGGTTCGCGCTGCTGGCCGATCGGCTGGCCGGCCGCAACTGAGCTTCTCCACAACAGCCGGCGATACGCTGCCCTGCGATGTCCGCTCCTTTTGGAGGAAACCTCCAAGTACTGTGCGTGGAGTTCGTGCGTTCCGATATCCCACGAGGACAGCGCGCAGTGTTGTGTGATGACCGTGATCGCACTGCTCGCGCCCGGTCAGGGATCCCAGAAGCCCGGCATGCTGCGTCCCTGGCTCGATGACCCCATCGCTGAGCAGACCCTCGCCGGCTGGTCCGACGGGATCGGGATGGACCTGCACCGGTTGGGCACCGAGGCGGGTGCCGACGAGATCGTGGACACCGCGATCACCCAGCCGCTGATCGTGAGCACCTCCCTGCTCGCCGTGGCCCGGCTGCTGTCGAAGGCGCCACTGCCGGCGACCACGCCGCTCGCCGGCCACTCGGTCGGCGAGCTGGCCGCGGCCGCGCTGGCCGGGGTTCTGACCCACGACACCGCGGTGCGGCTGGCCGGGGTCCGCGGCCGCGAGATGGCCGCCGCGTGTGCGGCGACGCCGACCGGCATGACCGCGGTCCTGGGCGGGGTCCCCGAGCAGGTGCTGGCCCGGCTGGCCGAGCTGGGCCTGGACGCGGCCAACGTCAACGGTGCCGGCCAGGTCGTCGCGGCCGGTGCGGTCCCGGCGCTGGAGGCACTGGAGGCGGACCCGCCGCAGCGGGCCAGGGTGAAGCGGCTGCCGGTGGCCGGCGCCTTCCACACCCGCTTCATGGCCCCCGCCGAGGAGGCCCTGCGCAGCCACGCCGCCGACCTGGTCCCGTCCGATCCCCGACAACCGCTGCTCTCCAACGCCGACGGCGCCGTGGTGACCGACGGCGCCGAGTTCCTGCGCAGGCTGATCGCACAGGTCAGCCGGCCGGTGCGGTGGGACGAGTGCATGAACGGGCTGGCCGCGGCCGGGGTCACCGCGGTGCTCGAACTACCGCCCGCGGGCACACTGGTCGGCCTGGTGAAGCGGAACCTGAAAGGCACGGCGACACTGGCCCTGAACACACCGGAGGATCTCGACGCCGCCGTCGAGCTGATCCACGAACATTCAGGAGCCGACCGATGACCAGCCGCCTGCGCCTGCCCACCGCGCTTCCCGGGGCCCGCCTCAGTGGGCTGGGCAGCGTCCAGCCGGACAACGTGGTCACCAATGAGGACCTGGCGGTGCGGATGGACACCGAGGACGCCTGGATCCGCGACCGGGTCGGCATCCAGAGCCGGCGCATCGCCGAGCAGGACCAGACGCTGGTCGACATGGCCAGCGAGGCCGGATCTCGGGCGGTGAAGGACGCCGGGCTCACCCCGAACGAGATCGACACAGTGATCGTGGCGACCTGCACGATGCCCAACTTCATCCCGAACGCGGCCGCGCAGACCGCGGAGCGGATCGGGATCCCGGCCCCGGGGGCGTTCGACCTGAACGCGGCGTGTGCCGGCTTCTGCTTCGGCGTGGGATCGGCGGCCGATCTCGTCCGAGGCGGCTCCTCGCGGCACGCGCTGGTCATCGGGGCCGAGAAGCTGTCGGACTGGCTGGACTGGACGGACCGTTCGACGGCGATCATCTTCGCCGATGGGGCCGGGGCAGCGGTGATCAGCACGGCGCAGGACGCGGAGTCGGTCGGGGTCGGCCCGGTGACCTGGGGAAGCGCGGGTGACATGTCCCAGGCGATCCGCATCGACGTCGAGACGAACGCCCTGCACCAGGAGGGCCAGGCCGTGTTCCGGTGGGCCACCACCAAGGTCGCGCCGGTCGCGCTGCGGGCCATCGAGCTGGCCGGGCTGACGCCGGCCGACATCGACGTTTTCGTGCCGCACCAGGCCAACCTGCGGATCATCGAGGCGGTCGCGAAGCGGCTGCGGGCCAAGGGCGCCCGCGACGACATGCGGGTGGCCGACGACATCATCCACTCCGGCAACACGTCGTCCGCGTCGATCCCGCTCGCCCTGGACCACATGCGGGCCGACGGCCGGGCCCGCTCCGGCGACACCGTGCTCCTCGTAGGATTCGGCGCGGGCCTGTCCTACGCGGGGCAGGTCATCGTCATGCCCTGACGCTCCCACCCACGGACAAACCACGCTCACGCACAGGAAACGGAGACACCCACCATGGCCGACAACGCCGAGATCCTCAGCGGGCTTGCCGAGATCGTCGAGGAGGTCGCCGGCATCGACACCGCCGAGGTGACCCCCGAGAAGTCCTTCATCGACGACCTGGACATCGACTCGCTGTCGATGGTCGAGATCGCCGTGCAGGCCGAGGACAAGTTCGGGGTCAAGATCCCGGACGAGCAGCTGGCCGAGCTGAAGACGGTCGGCGATGCCGTCGACTACATCGCCAAGAACCAGTAACACCACCCGCGCCAACAAGCGCACCGATCTTGGAGGACCCGTAGCGATGACCACCAGCCCGATCGAGGTCGTCGTCACCGGCATGGGGGCGACGACCCCGGTCGGCGGCGATGTGGACTCCACCTGGGAGGCGCTGCTGGCCGGGCGCTCCGGCGTGCGCCGGATCGACGACGACGAGCACGAGTGGGTGCTCCGCCACCAGCTCCCGGTGAAGATCGCCGCACCGTTGCTCACGTCGCCGCTGGAGGTGCTGCCCCGGGTGCAGGCCCGCCGGCTGGACCGCTGCGAGCAGGTGGCCCTGGTGGCGGCCAAGGAGGCCTGGGCGCAGGCCGGCCTGGGCGAACCGGGCGAGAACGCGCAGGTGGAGCCCGAGCGACTGGCCGTGGTCATCGGCACCGGGATCGGCGGCGCGGTCACCCTGCTCGACCAGGACGACCTGCTGGAGAACAGCGGGCTGCGCAAGGTCTCGCCGCTGACCGTGCCGATGCTGATGCCGAACGGGCCGGCGGCGTGGGTGGGCATCGAGTACCGGGCCCGCGGCGGCGTGCACGCCCCGGTCTCGGCGTGCGCCTCCGGCGCCGAGGCGCTGGCCTGGGCGCTGCAGCTGCTGCGCAGCGGGGCCGTCGACGTGGTCATGGCCGGCGGGGCCGAGGCCTGCATCACCGGCATCACGGTGGCGGGTTTCGTGCAGGCCAGGACGCTGTCGCAACGCAACGACGAGCCGGCGAGGGCGTCCCGTCCCTTCGACACCGCGCGGGACGGCTTCGTGCTCGGGGAAGGGGCCGGGATCATGGTCCTGGAGCGGGCCGAGTTCGCGGCCGCCCGGGGCGCCACCGTGTACGGCAAGCTGGCCGGGGCCGGGCTGACGTCCGACGCCTACCACATCACCGGACCGGAGCCGGAGGGCATCGGGCAGGCCCGGGCCATCCAGGCCGCGGTGCGCACCGCCGGGCTGGACCCGGCCGACATCGGGCACGTCAACTGCCACGCCACCTCGACCGTGGCCGGTGACGTCGGTGAGACCCGGGCCATCCGCAAGGCGCTCGGCGACCACCCGGTGCTCACCGCCCCCAAGTCGGCGATGGGTCACCTGGTCGGCGCGGCCGGGGCCGTGGAGAGCATCATCACCGTGCTCTCGATCGCCGACGGCGTGATCCCGGCGACGCTCAACCTGGAGAACCTGGATCCCGGCGTGGAGCTCGACGTCGTGGCCGGCGAGAACCGCAAGATCGACCTGCAGGCCGCGGTCTGCGACTCGTTCGGATTCGGCGGCCACAACGCCGCCGTCACCTTCGTGAAGGCCTAGTCGCCCTGCGGGCCTGTGAGTGCTGCCCCGTGCTCTAACACGGCTCAGCACTCACGACCCGGTGTCAACCCCGATCCCGCCGCTCGGGGTGGGTCGTGAGTGTTGCGCCGTGTTAGAGCACGGCGCAGCACTCACAGGCGCGAAGCGCCTCTACCCGACCCGGTGCAGCCAGGTCACCGGGGAGCCGTCGCCGGCGCAGCGGAACGGCTCCAGTGCCTCGTCCCAGGCCGAGCCGAGCAGCTCCTCGATCCGCGCCGGCAGCTGGCTCGCCGGCCCCTCGGCCAGCAGCGCCCGCAGCCGGTCCTCACCGAGCACGATGTCGCCGTTGGCGCTGGTGATGCCGCGCCAGAGGCCGAGCGTGGGCACGTGGCAGAAGCGCTCGCCGTCCACGCCGGGGGTGGGTTCCTCGGTCACCTCGAAACGCAGCATCGACCAGGCCCGCAGGGCGGCGGCGAGCGCTCCCCCGCTGCCGGCCGGGCCGCTCCAGGTGCACTCGGCGCGCATCTGACCCGACCCCGCGGGCTGCGGCGTCCACGACAACGACACTTTCGTGCCGAGCACGCCGGAGATCGCCCACTCCACATGCGGGCAGAGAGCAGTTGGCGACGAGTGGACGAAGACCACGCCGCGTGCGTTCACTGCAGACCTCCAACGTCGACGAGGATCGTCTTCCCCTACGCCCTCGCGTCATGGCGGACTGCTGTATCGGCCGGGCCGGGCCCGGCTGTGGTTGTGCGGCAAGTCTGCCCGTTCCTGGTTCGGCGCTCCAACCCGACACGCCGGCCGGGAGTGTCGGGCGCGCTCAGCTCTCGGGCAGCGGGGCGACGCCGAGATAGCTGTTGTCGCTCGGGTCGCGACCTGGGAGAGCCGCAGCGGCTGCTCCTCGGCACCCCGGCGGAAGCGGTTGCCGGTGATCAGCACGTCGAGCCGGCCCGAGCTCGGACCGTCCTGCAGCAGCACCCAGCGGCCACCGCCGGGCATGTTGCCCCGTCCCACCCGGGCGCAGCGGCCAGCTGCGCGGGGAACCGCCGGACACGGGGTAGTGGAACTTACGTTCCGTAGTATCGGACGCCGTCTCGTTCCTCGGCGGTGGCGGCCAGTCGCTCCACGAGAACATCCAGGTGGGCCATGGTCTCCAGGGTCGCGAGCATGGCGTTGAAAGCGTCCAGCTCGTCGAGGCTCCGGTCCCGCCGCGTCCACGGCAACGCGGCCGCGACCTCCACCGCGGTGCTGCGCCCCTCCTGCAGCGCGGCCAGCGTGGCGTCCAGGCGCTTGCCGTGGTGGGCCAGCAGCTCATCCACCCGCTCGTGCACGCGCATGCCCACCGGGCCGTGCGCGGGGAGCAGCGCGGCGTCGGGTCGGGTCCGGATCAGCTCCAGCGAGGTCAGGAAGTCGGCCAGCGGGCTGATCGGCGGCACCGGCTCGAACCCGATCGAGGGGGTGATCCGGGGCAGCACATGGTCCCCGGCGAACAGCAGATCGGCGGTCTCGTCGGCGAACACCACGTGGCCACGGGTGTGCCCGGGGGTGGCCACGGCCCGCAGCCGGCGGCCGGTGAGCGCGATGTCGGCGCCGTCGTCGATCCACTCGTCGGGTGGCTCCCACAGCGAGAGGTCACCCGGCGGTGGCAGCTCGGCCTCGATCCGGCGGGCCAGCTCCGCGGCCCCGGCCCGCCTCAGCCGCGCCAGGTGCGTCCTGGACGCCACCCGGTCCGCGTCGTTGATCAGCTCCAGTGACGACTGCTCGCCGCGGCCCAGGGCCACCCGGGATCCGAACTCACGGCGCAGCGCGACGGCCTGCGTGTAGTGGTCGCGGTGCACGTGTGTGACCAGGAACCGGTGCACGTCCGCGAGCCCGCCGCCCAGCGTCTCCAGGGCCCTGGCCAGCAGCTGCCGGGACGCGGCCAGCGACCACCCGGCGTCGATCATCGTCCAGCCCTCGCCGTCGGCCACCGCGTACACGTTCACCGCACGCAGGCCGTCCTCGGGCAGTGGTAGGGGGATCCGGTACACATCGGGAGCGCACCGGAACACCCCGGGTCGGGTCCAATCGGCGGTCGGATCGTCGTCGGAGATCACGCCCCGACCATAGTTTCCGTTCGTTGCCATGGCTCCACATCCGAGGCGCACATCGCACCGACGCCCGGCACTCCCCGTGGTCCCGGGCCGCCACGCCACCCGTTGGCGCAGGCCGATCCACCCCTGCGGGTGGCCCAAGATCCGTTAACGTGCACGCGACGGGCGGCGGACCACGCCGATCGCGCCTCGGGAAGGACGCACGCGATGACGGTCGACGAGCTGGCGGCGAGCGGACCCGCGGTGGTCACGGACATGACGACAGGCCCGGTGAACGGCCCGTTCCTGTCGGTGGCCGAGGTGGCGGCCCGGATGCGGGTGTCGAAGATGACGGTGTACCGGCACGTGCACAGCGGCGAGCTGCCGGCCATCCGCTTCGGACGCTCCTTCCGGGTGCAGCGACGGGCGGTCGAGGAGCTGATCGAAGGGCCCGAGATCGACGCGCACGTGTGATCGGGATCAGGACTTCAGCGTGGTGGTGGAGGCGTGGGTGGACGACGGCTGGCGCGTGGTGGACGCCAGCGGGCTGAGCCCGGCCCGGTCAGAGCCGGGAGTGGGCGCGCAGCACCGAGACCGCGTGGACGGTCGTGTACCCGCGCCAATCGAGGGCGGCGGCCGGCGAGTAGCTGGCGAAATCCACCGCCCAGCCGCCGTCGGCCTGCTGCCCGTCCGCCAACCGGTCCAGGTCGGCCGCCACCACCGCGGGCCGGAAGAGCCCGCGGGCGGGACCGTGTGGATCGGGGGTGAAGTCGAGGGGGCGCATCATCTCGTCCGGCAGGCCACCGGCGACGGGCAGCTGCCCGCTCGCCGGCACGTGTCGGGCCAGCCGCGCCAGCAACGGCGGCGCCGCCGGGTGCGTGTCGGCCACCGCATCCAGCAGCCGGAACGCGAAGGCCAGCTCGAGCGCATGCGGCTGCTCCGGCAGCGCCGCGACCGCCGCCAGGCAGTAGCGGGTGGCGGCCTCGAGCCACCGGTGCCCGGCGACCGCCGGATCGTGCTTCGCCACCTGGTGTGCATACGCGGCGACGATCGCGGTGATCTGCAGCGATGAGCTGCCCTGGTCGGCCTGCACCCAGAACGGGGCGCAGCCCGCGGGGTCGGCGATCGGCAGCGCGAACGGAAGCCCGCCGTCGGGCCGCGACACCGTGGCCAGCCAGTCGCAGAGCGCCACCGCCTCGGGCCTGCACGTGGGACCGATCTCGGCGAAGACCTCGAAGGCGTGCAGCGCGGCCGCGGGCTGGCTGCCCGCCGACCGCAGGTCGGGCTCCAGGCCACAGCCGTAGCCGCCGTCCGAATTGCGGTAGGCGTTGACCGCGGCCACCACCGGGGCGGGATCGGCGCGGCTGAGCAGCAGCTCGAACCGGCGCCGATCCAGCATCCGAGCGTGGGAGGCCAGGAAGTCGGCGGCTGCGCCCAGATCGATGCTCATGGCCCCAGCCTGCCCCGGCCCACCCGTCCCGGTCGTGAACGAATCGGCCGCCTCGCCGACGGCTCAGCTACAGCCGCTGGTCGAGCCGCATCCCTCGCAGAGGTAGCAGGATCCGGCGGGACGCATCTTGGTCCCGCAGGTCATGCACAGCGGCGCGTCGGCTGCCTTGCCCAGACGCAGCTCCAGCAGCTCGGTGGAACTCCCCACCTCGACCGGGGCCGGCGACGCTCCACCCTTCGCCGCTGGCGTCGCCTCCACACCGGATCGCAGGCCCTCGACATCGACCTCCGGGTACCCGGCCGAGTAGTCGGTCGCGGCCACCTGCGCGGTGCGCTCGGCCACCGAGAAGATGCCCAGCTGAGCCCGCTTCTCGTACGGCAGGTGATCCAGCGCCAGCCGCCGGAACAGGTAGTCCAGCACGCTGGTGGCGATGCGGATGTCCGGGTCGTCGGTCATCCCCGCCGGTTCGAAGCGCAGGTTGGAGAACTTCGAGACGTAGAACTCCAGCGGGATGCCGTACTGCAGACCCACCGAGATCGACATCGAGAAGGCGTCCATCACACCGGACAGCGTGGAGCCCTGCTTGCCCAGCTTCACGAAGATCTCGCCGAGCCCGTCGTCCGGGTAGGACCCGGCGGTCAGGTAGCCCTCGGCCCCACCCACGGTGAACGACACCGTCTCGCTCGGGCGCTTCTTGGGCAGCCGCTTGCGCACCGGTCGCACCTCGACCGGGGCGACCGCCTTCTCGGTGCTGCCGCCCGACTTGGCGTTCGACAGCGGCTGCCCGACCTTGCAGTTGTCCCGGTAGATGGCCAGGGCCTTGAGGCCGAGCTTCCAGCCGTCGAGGTACACCCGCTCGACCTCCTCGACGGTCGCCGTCTCCGGCATGTTCACCGTCTTGGAGATCGCGCCGGACAGGAAGGGCTGCACCGCGGCCATCATGCGCACGTGTCCCATCGGGGCGATGGAGCGCTCCCCCATCGCGCAGTCGAACACGTCGTAGTGCTCCGGCCGCAGCCCGGGGGCGTCGATCACGTGGCCCTGCTCGGCGACGTACTCCACGATCGCCTCGACCTGCTCGGGTTGGTAGCCCAGCTTCGCGAGTGCCCGCGGCACCGTCTGGTTGACGATCTGCATGGATCCGCCGCCGACCAGCTTCTTGAACTTCACCAGGGCCAGGTCCGGCTCGATGCCCGTGGTGTCGCAGTCCATCATCAGGCCGATGGTCCCGGTGGGGGCCAGCACCGACGCCTGCGCGTTGCGCCAGCCGTTGCGGCTGCCGATGTTCAGGCAGTCCTGCCAGGTGATGGTGGCCAGCTTGTGGATGTCCTTGCTGGTCGGGAGGGTGCGCACGTCGTCGTTGGCCGCGGCGTGCTTGCGCATCACCCGCTGGTGCCCTTCGGCGTTGCGCGCATAGCCGTCGTACGGCCCGACCACGCCGGCCAGCTCGGCGGAGCGCTTGTAGGCCGCGCCCGTCATCAGCGAGGTGATCGCCGCGGCCAAGGAACGGCCGCCCTCGGAGTCGTAGGCGTGCCCGGTGGCCATCAGCAGCGCGCCCAGGTTGGCGTAGCCGATGCCGAGCTGCCGGAACCGGCGGGTGGTGTCGCCGATCGCCTCGGTCGGGAAGTCGGCGAAGCAGATGGAGATGTCCATCGCGGTGATGATCAGCTCGACCGAGGCCCGGAACCGGACGGCGTCGAAGCGGTCGTGCTCGTCCAGGAAGGTCAGCAGGTTCAGCGAGGCCAGGTTGCAGCTGGAGTTGTCCAGGTGCATGTACTCGCTGCACGGGTTCGAGGCGGAAATCCGCCCGGACTCCGGGCAGGTGTGCCAGTCGTTGATCGTGCCGTCGTACTGGATGCCCGGGTCGGCGCACGCCCAGGCGGCCTGGGCGATGCCGCGGAACAGCTTCCGGGCGTCGACCCGGTCGATCACCTCACCGGTCTGCCGGGCGCGCAGGCCGAAGTCGGTGTCGGCCTCGACGGCCTCCATGAACTCGTCGGTGACCCGGACCGAGTTGTTCGCGTTCTGGTACTGCACCGAGGCGATGTCGGAGCCCCCGAGGTCCATGTCGAACCCGGCGTCGCGCAGCACCCGGATCTTGGCCTCCTCCTTGGCCTTGGTCTGCACGAACTCCTCGATGTCGGGGTGGTCGACGTCGAGGACCACCATCTTCGCCGCGCGCCGGGTGGCCCCCCCGGACTTGATCGTGCCGGCACTGGCGTCGGCGCCGCGCATGAAGGAGACGGGGCCGGACGCGGTGCCGCCCGAGGACAGCAGCTCCTTGGACGAGCGGATCCGGGACAGGTTCAACCCGGCGCCGGAGCCGCCCTTGAAGATGAGCCCTTCCTCGCGGTACCAGTTGAGGATCGACTCCATGGTGTCGTCGACGGCGAGGATGAAGCAGGCCGAGACCTGCTGCGGGCTCGGCGTGCCGACGTTGAACCAGACCGGCGAGTTGAAGCTGAACACCTGGTGCAACAGCATCCAGGTCAGCTCGTGGGCGAAGACCTCGGCGTCGGCCTCGGTGGCGAAGTAGCCGCGCTCCACTCCCGAGCGGTGGTACACGCCGACCACCCGGTCGATGAGCTGGCGCAGGCTCGACTCGCGCTGCTCGGAGCCGACAGCTCCGCGGAAGTACTTGCTGGTCACGATGTTGGTGGCGTTCACCGACCAGAAGCTGGGGAACTCGACGCCGCGCTGCTCGAAGTTCACGGTGCCGTCCCGCCAGTTCGTCATCACGACGTCCCGACGCTCCCAGGTCACCTCGTCGTACGGGTGCACACCTGCGGTGGTGTGGATCCGTTCGACGCTCAGCCCGGCCGGCTTCGCGGCCGTGGCGGCGTCCTTCTTCCGTCCGGACGCGGCGGTTCCGACGGTTTCGGTCATGCTTTCCCTCTTCCTGCGGTGCCGGCATGTTGGGGTGAGCCGGCACCCCGGTGCTGGCGACGTTCTGGGGTGCGATGGAACGAGGAACGGGGTGAATCAGGGAACGGCAGGAGCGCGGCCGCCGCTGGGGCGACGGAGGTCGGCGATCTCCTTCTCGAAGTCCTCTATCGAGGAGAACGAGCGATACACGCTCGCGAAGCGCAGGTAGGCCACCTCGTCGAGCTCGCGGAGCGGGCCGAGGATGGCCAGCCCGACCTCGTGGCTGGGGACCTCGGCAGCGCCACCGGCCCGGACCGTCTCCTCGACACGATGCGCGAGCTGCTGCAGCGAGTCCTCGTCGACGGGCCGACCCTGGCAGGCCCGCCGGACGCCGCGGACGACCTTGTCCCGGCTGAACGGTTCGGTGACACCACTACGCTTCACCACCGCGAGCACCGACTCCTCGACCGTGGTGAACCGCCGCCCGCATTCGGCACACGAACGCCGACGGCGGGTGGCCTGGCCGTCGTCGACCTCGCGGGAGTCGATCACACGGCAGTCCGAGTTCCGGCAGAACGGGCAACGCATCGACCCCTCCGGAACTGGCACCGACCGGCGCCCCGTGACCCCACCTGTAGACGAACAACACGAGTGTAACCACAACATGTAGGGGTAGCGGAAGCGGGACACACCATCGGGTCGCGGTTCTCATCCCAGCGGCACCACGAGCACCTGACCCGGCCGCAGCTGCGCTGAGGGCAGCGCGTTGAGCAGCGCGATACGCTCCGCCACCGCCGCCAGCCCGGGCCCGTCCGCTCCCGGCCGGACGCGGCGGGCGAGATCCCACACCGTCCGCTCCGACCCGACCTCGACCAGCATCGTGGCCGCTGTCGGCGAACCGGGACCGGGCTCCACGGAGCCGGGCACCGCCGTGCCGGAGGCCGCGAGCTGGACGGCGGCCGCAGGTGCGGTCACCTCCAGCAGCACACCCCAGCCGATGATCACGGCGGCGGACAGCACGAACACCGTGAGCCCGCCCAGCAGCCGCCATGCCGGCGAGTCGAGCCGCGCCGGCGGCGGTGACCACGGAGCCTTCCGCAAACTGCGACTCCCCCGCGCCGCCGTGCCCCCCGCGCACACCGCTCGGTGCCGGGATGGGGAGGCCATCGGTGACGGAGCGATCACCGCGGATCTGCTCCGCGCGCGGGCGGTCGGCGCCGTACCCCGAGGCACCGCACTCGCCGGCACCGCACTAGCCGGCACCTCACTCGCCGGCGCCGCGTCCACCGGAGTCGGACCCGCCGGAGTCGGACCCAGAGGGATCGGGGGTACCGGATTCGGGAGTACTGCGGGCCGCAGCGACACCGGCGCCACCCCCGGACGGATCGGGCGCGGGCCGGGCGACCGACGCGAACCCGGACCCACCCGCGCGCTCCGGCGCCCGTCGCGCGCCGAGGTGACCGGCGCCGGCTCCGACGCGCCGCGATCCCGCCGGGCCCGCAGCGGCTCGCGTCCCACCGGGCCCTCCGCCCGCTCGTCCGGTCCGTCCGCGGCTTTACGGCCACCGATCGCCCGGCTCGACCTGTCGTCGTCGTAGCTCTGCCCGCGCATCACGCCGCCTCCCTCTTCCCAAACAAGCGTTCGA
>DATMDS010000057.1:0-41365 GCA_035557575.1 Pseudonocardia sp.
TAGCCCCCGGTGAACACCTCGTTGCGGATGCCGAGCGGGTCGAAGAAGTAGATGGTGTTGCCGCGGGTGACGCCGTGGCGCGTGGGGCCCTGGTCGATCTGCACGCCGTTGTAGGCCAGCGTGTCGGCGGCCTTGCGCACGTGGTCCCAGTCGTCGAGCCAGTACGCCCAGTGGTGCAGCGCGCCGTTGGGCCCGTTGACGATGGCGATGTCGTGCGGGGAGTTGGTGCGCCCGGCCAGCCAGACGCCGAGCTGGTGGCCGTTGCCGTCGAGCACCTGCTCGGTCAGCCGCAGGCCGAGCACGTCGGTGAAGAAGCGGCTGGCCTCGGCCACCTCCTCGGCGTTGACCAGCATGTGGTCCATCCGGGGTGGCGCGATGCCGGGCAGGTCGGGCGGCGGCACCGGCGCCGGATTGTGCTTGCCGAGCAGGTTCCCGGTCTTCTCGATGTCCCAGACCAGCTCCATGATCTGCCCGGACGGGACCTCGAAGCGGATGGACTCGCCCTGCCCGACCGCCTCCCCCTTCGACACCCGGCTGACCTGGCAGCCGTAGTCGGCCAGCTTCTTCTCGAGCTCGTGCAGGTCGTCCTCGGCCTCCACCCGGAAGGTGAACGAGTCCATCCCGGTCCGCGGGTGGTAGCGCATCCGCAGCGAGTGGTGGTCCTGCTCGTCCCAGCACTTGAACCACGCCGTGTCGTCGGTGCGCTGGACCTGCTGCAGGCCCATCACCTCGGTGTAGTAGGCCGTGGCCAGGTCGAGGTCGGGCGTGCGGATGTCGATGTGCGCGAGGCGGAGGATGCCCACTTCCGATCAGCTCCCTGCGGGTCGTGAGGCTCCTTGACGGCTCGACGCTAACCCGCCTAGCGTTCCGGAAGAAAGATCAGCCGTTCCGGATAGCAGAACGGGAGCCGCTCGGATGCCGGGTCCGGAGGACATGCGCGCGGCCGTGGCCGGCTACATCACGGCGCTGCACGGCGCGTACCTGGCCCAGGCGGACACGTTCGCGCCCGCGGTGCGCGGCCGGATGCCGCTGCTCGCGGGCGGTCCGCTGGTGGTGGCTGCGGTGGGCGCGCGCAACCTGCACCTGCTGGCCACCCGGGAGACGCTCGGGCCGCTGCGCGGTCAGGAGGTGGAGCTGGCCGGATCGCTGCCCGGGCTGAACTGGGCACTGCGCTTCTACGACCCGGTGGTGGTGCCCGAGCTGGGGCTGATCGACGAGCGGGAAGCGCCGGCCTACGGCGAGGTGCGGCACGCGCTGGGCGTCACCACCACCGTCTACCACGTGGTCGCCCAGCCGGGCGCCGGGCTGACCCCGCACCACGCCGGGCACGTGGGCTCCGGGTTGGCCAGTGGACACTCCGCGGCGGCCCGGGACTTCGAGACGATCCGCAGCCGGGTCCGCGGGCGGGAGCACCTGGTCGATGAGCTGATCGGGGCGGCGACCGCCGGGCTGCCGCACGCGCAGGCGCTGCTGGCCCGGGCCATCGCGCCGCGCAACCCCGCGGTGGCCGCAGCCGCCGACACCGTGCACCCCGACCCGGACGCCGTACGCAAGGCCCTGCTCGACGCGCTCGGCGGCCGCCGCCAGTGGCACCCGGACCCCCCACCGTGACCCGCGGCTCCGGCGGTGCCGTGGCCGGCCCCGCCCGGCACCCGCTTTCCGCCCTGAACGAACGGCACTTTCGCACGATAGGTTCGTGCGAAAGTGCCGTTCGCTCGGGGACGGCGGAGGGGCTCTGCCCATGAGCGACGCGGTGCTGTCCACGGTGCGGAACGCGGCGCGGCTGCTCAAGGCGTTCCGGACCCGCGAGGACTCCATCGGGGTGTCCGAACTGGCCCGCCGGCTGGACCTGGGGAAGTCCAACGTGCACCGGCTGCTGACCACACTGGTCGCCGAGGGGCTGGTCGAGCAGGACCGCCGCAGCGGCGGCTACCGGCTGGGCATCGTGATGTTCGAGCTCGGCGAGGCGGTACGGGTGCACCTGCACCTGCACGCCGCCGCCGGCCCGGTGCTGGCCCACCTGCGCGAGCAGACCGGCGAGTCCTCCCAGGTCGGCGTGCTCGACGGCGACGAGGTGGTCTACGTCGACCGGCTGGAGAGCGCCTACTCGCTGCGACTGTTCACCGAGACCGGGCGGCGGGTGCCGGCGCACTGCACGTCCAGCGGGAAGGTGCTGCTCGGGCACCGGCCGGAACCGGAGCTGGAGGCCTACCTGTCCCGGGGCCCGCTCCCCCGGCTCACCCCGCACACGATCACCGAGCCGGCCGCGCTGCGCGCGGAGCTGGCGACGGTGCGCGCCCGCGGCTGGGCGGAGGCGATCAACGAACGGGAGCTCGGGGTGGCCAGCCTGGCCGCCCCGATCCGCGACCTGCACGGCGACGTGGTGGCCGCGGTGAGCATCGGGGCCCCGCTGTCCCGGTTCGGCGCGGCGCCGCGGCGCCGGGTCGCCCGCGCGCTCGTGGAGGCCGGGGAGGCGGTGAGCCGCCGCCTGGGCTGGTCCCCGGAGACGGCCTGATGCGCCCCGTGAGCGGGCGGACGATGCTGGACCGCGGCGGAACCAGCACCGCCGACGAAGGAGGCCGGACATGCCGTTGGTGCAGATCACGCTCGCCCGTGGGCGGACACCGGAGCAGCTCGCCGCGCTCGGAGCGGAGGTGACCGCGGCCGTGCACTCGGCGGTCGGGGCGCCGATCGAGAACATCCGGGTGGTGGTGTCGGAGTGCGAGCCGGAGCTGTGGTTCATCGGCGGTGAGTCGATGACGGCGCTGCGCGCCGCCGGGAAGCGGTGAGCCTCGTCCCGCTCGATGTGGGCCGCCCACCGGGTGCGTCGGCGTGGGTGGTGCGCGCCGACGATGGCCGCAGCTTCGCCGTGTTCGCGGTGGACGGCGGCTATCGGGTGACCGACGCCGTCTGCCCGCACAACCAGGGCCCGCTGGAGCAGGGCTGGGTGCGCGAGGAGCGGACCGTGGTCTGCCCGTGGCACTGGTACCGCTTCGACCTCGAGACCGGCGCCTGCGCCACCAACCCGCTGTACCGGCTGGCCACCTACCCCGTCCTGCAGCGCGACGGCGACTGGTTCGCCGACGTCGGCCGGGCGACGGCGGCCCGCTCGTGGTCGGAGCGGCTGCGCGCGCACGCTCACGAGCAACCGCCCTGACCGGAGCAACCGGTACCGTTTCAGGAAGAGCCGCGGCGGTTATCGCGGCAGCGAGGGGAGCGAGGTGTTCGGCAGCTGGTCCTCCCGCCGCAGCGACGTCCCGGACGACCGCGCCCTGGCCGCCCGCAACGCCGCCACGCAGGCCTTCCTCGCCCTGGACAACGAGCAGCGCGCGGCGGCCGCCGCGGTGGCCGCGGCCACCGAGCTGGGCAGCGGCACCCGGCTGGAGAAGGAGTGGGCCCAGATCGCGGCAGCGGGCGACGCGGCCACCGAGGCGTACCTGACGGCCACGACCGAGTTCCCGCTGGACGGCACGAGGCCGGTGAGCGGGGCGCGGGCCGCTGACGAGCGAGCGCAGGCGGAGATCGAGCGGGCGCGCGAGTCCATCCGCCGGTTCCGTTCCCGGCACTCCCGGGTGCTCGACGACGCGGCGCTGGCGCTGGACAGCCTGCCCCGCACCGAGCGGGAGGCCCGGGCCGCGGTGGTCGAGGCCCGGGCCGCGGTACAGCAGGCGGACGCCGCGGGTCTGCGCTCGCGGCGGGCGTCCGACCGGCTCGCCGAGGCCGAACGGCTCGCGACCCGCCTGGACGCCCCAGCGGCCCGGCTGCGCGACCGGCGGGACACCGCGTTGCGGGTGCGCGAGCTCGCCCGCGCGGCCAGCAGCCTGGCCGCGGACGCGCCCCGCACCGCGCAGTCCGTGCGCTCGGCGTTGGCCAGCATCGCCACCCGGCGAGCGGCGGCGGCCACCAAGGCCGAGCAGATCGAACCGACGATGTCGGCGCTGCGCAGGGAGTTCTCCGAGCCGTGCTCGCGGGACCTGATCGGCTCCGAGGCGCGCACCCGGGAGGCGATCGCCGTGGCGGATGTGGCCATCGAGGCGGCCCGCCGCGGCGCCGCCAGCGGCGACTGGGACGACGCGGCCGACCAGGTGAGCGCGGCCCGCTCGGCGCTCGGCCGGGCCGAGGAGCGGCACGACGCGGTGACCGGCCGGCTGGCCGAGCTGCGCGCGGTGCGGGCCGACCCGGCGAAGTTCGCCGCCGATACCCGGTTCGTGCTGCGGGACGCGCAGCGGCTGGTGGTCGACCGCGGACTGGTGCGCGAGTTCGGCCCGATCCTGGACGCGCAGTCGGTGCGGCTGCAGAACGCGCAGGACCGGCTGGGCGGGGTGCACCCGGACTACTGGCTCTACCTCACCGAGCTGCGCGGGATCACCGAGCGGGTCCGCGAGGTGGTGGCGGACGCACGCAAACGCTCGTGAGTGCTGCGCCGTGTTCTAGCACGGCGCAGCACTCACAGGCTCGTGGCCGACCGCCACGTCGCCGGTGCCGGTGATCTCCCCGGTCCACCCGCAGCCGCCGCACCAGCAGTAGAAGCGCCGGTCATCCGCCTCCCAGAACTCGGTGGTCAGGGACAGGGCGCAGGCGCAGCTCGGGCAGAACCGGGGCGCGTCCCGGCGGTGCGCCGCGGCGTCGGCCACGAAGCGCCGGTCCACCGAGCCCGTCATCCGGCCGGCTCCGACCCGGTCTTCCCGGCGGCGATCCGGTCGGCGGCGCTGATGTGGATCTTCTTGATGGCGTCCAGCATCGGGGAGAACCGGGTCGAGCCCATGTCGCAGAAGTCCAGCGCGAACTGCGCGCCGCCGGCGTGGAACTTGTCCTTCTCGCACGGCAGGTCGATGCGCTCGTGCTCGTCGCGGATGGTGCCCAGCGGGTCGCCGCCGGCCGCGACCACGTCCATCTGCTCGCGGAACATCTTGCGCAGCATGGCCACCCCGATGTCGCTGCGCCCGAGGTGCTCGGTGGTCCGGTCGGTGATCGCGCCCTGGGTCACCCAGGCCATGATGTCCTGGCCCTCGACGTAGTTGGTCACGTGCCGGCCGTGCTCGTCGAGCACCGGGATCCGGTAGTCGGGGATGGTCGGCTGCTCCACGTGCTCGTAACCGTCCGGGCTGTGCACGGTGTAGAGCAGGAACCGGGTGGTGGTCCGGTCGATCGGCACCCGGATCTGCATCTGGTGTACTCCCCCGCCGCCGACCCGCATGTTGTAGGGGAACACCAGCGGGTGCCCGACCTTCCAGTCGTCGTTCTCCTCGCTGGCCCCCTTGAGCACCCGGCGTTTGATGATCCCCCACTCGAACGGCGTGAACCCGATCTTCACGTGCTCCTTGCCGAACGAGGCGGGCGCGGTGAAGCCCTCGTGACGGCCGATGAACTCGAAGTAGCGTCCGTGCAGGAACTCCACGTGGTGCGGGTCGACCGCGTTCTCCATGATCTGCACGTAGTTGCAGGGCAGGTCGGCCCAGCCGATGTCCCGGAAGCCCGCCATCACGTAGGTGTCGAAGCGCGGCAACCGCGGCGCCGGGGCCGGCCCGAGGTAGGCCCAGACCAGCCCGCCCAGTTCCTCGACCACCCCCGCATCGGCCCGCACCCGGCTCTGGAACTGGGTGTTCTCCCGCTCGGCCGGTTGCTCGACGCACGCGCCCTCGGTGTCGAACTTCCAGCCGTGGTAGGGGCAGCGCAGCCCGTCGGACTCGACCACTCCGTAGGCCATCGACGCCTTCCGGTGCGGGCACGGCTCCGGGATGATGCCGTAGCGCCCGCTCGGCGTGCGCCACAGCGCGAAGAAGTCGCCGAGCAGCTGCACCCGCTTGACCGGGAACTCGGCCAGCTCGCGGGTGAACGCGACCGGGTACCAGTAGCGGCGCAGCACCTCGCCCATCCGGGTTCCGGCCTCGACCTGGGTCAGCTCGTCGTTCTGCTCGGCGGTCAGCATGCGGCTCTCCGGGAGGTGTGGTGGACGCGCGCGTGGCCCGACGTTAGGTAGCGCCCCGACCCGGGACAAGGAATTCTTCCCGCATGGAGGGAAGGCCGTCCTGGGAGCTCACGTCCGTGCGCAACGCGGCCCGGCTGCTCAAGGAGTTCTCCCGCACCGACCGGGAGCTCGGGGTGTCGGAGCTGTCCCGCCGCCTCGGGCTGGCCACCAGCACCGTGCACCGGCTGCTGGCCACGCTGGCCGCGGAGCGGTTGTTGGAGCGGGCGCCCGCCGGCTACCGGCTCGGGCTGGCCCTGCACGACCTGGGCGCCAACGTCGCGCCGCACCTGGACCTGCACGAGGCGGCCATGCCGGTGATGGCCACGCTGCGGCACTCGACCGGCGAGACGGTGCAGCTGGCCGTGCTGGACGGGCTGGAGTCGGTCTACATCGACCGGCTGGAGAGCCCGCACACGGTGCGGATCTTCTCCCGGGTCGGCACCCGGCTGCCGGCCACCACGACCAGCACCGGCAAGGTGCTGCTGGCTGCCCTGCCGGCGGACGAGCTCGAGCTGCGGCTGGCGCGCTGGATCCCGGAGCGGCACACCCCGTTCTCCATCGTGGAACCGGCGGTGCTCCGGAAACGGCTGGGCGAGATCGCCGCCCGCGGCTGGGCGGAGAACCTGCAGGAGAGCCGGGTGGGGGTGGTGTCGGTCGGAGCGCCGGTCCGCGGCGGCGACGGGGTGGTGATCGCCGCGCTCAGCGTGGCGGCGCCCACCGACCGGGCCGCCCCGGACGCGCTGCGCCGGATCCGGGCCGCGGTGCTGGAGGCGGCGGCGGTGGTCTCCCGGCGGTTGGGCGCGGCGCCGGGCTGACCGCTACCAGCTCGGAGGTTCCCGATCCGGGATCCCGGCGCAGGCCCAGGCCCGAGACCTCGCGAACCCCCAGGTTCCAGCTGCGCACGCCGCGATCATCCCCTCAGACGGTCAGCACGAGCTTCCCGCTGGTGTGCCCCATCTCGCCGGCCCGGTGCGCGTGCGCGGCGCGCTCCAGCGGGAACGTCTCGGCGACCAGCACCCGCAGCCGGCGGTCGTCGACCAGCCGGGCCAGCTGCTCCAGGCCGTCGCCGTCCGGTTCGACCACCATCCCGGTGGCCCGCAACCCCCGCTGGTTGGCTGCGCTCACCGCGTCCGCGCTGGCCGCGGTGGGCACGCACACCAGCCGGCCCTCCGGGTGCAGCACGTCCAGCGAGCGCATGGCCACGTCACCGCCGATCAGATCGAGCACCAGGTCCACCGGCTCGATCGCGCGCTCGAACGCCTCCGCCCGGTAGTCCACCGCCTCGTCCACGCCGAGGTCGTGCAGCAGCGGGTGCTTGCCGATCGACGCGGTGCCGATCACGTACGCGCCGCAGGACTTCGCGATCTGCACCGCGAGGTGCCCGACGCCGCCCGCCGCGGCGTGCACCAGCACCCGCTGGCCGGCCGCCAGCTGCGCGACGTCGACCAACCCCTGCCAGGCGGTCAGGCCGGCCAGCGACAGCCCGGCCGCCTCGATCTCCGAGAGCCGCGCCGGACGGTGCGCGAAGTGCCGCGACGGGGCGGTGACGAACTCCGCGTAGGCGGCGGCCTGGCGCGGGAACCAGGGCATCCCGAACACCGCGTCGCCCACCGCGAACCGGGTCACCCCCGTGCCCACCGCGTCCACCGTGCCGGCCACGTCCCAGCCCACCGTGAACGGCGGCGGCCCGATGACCGCGGCCATCCCGGCCCCGGCCCTGGTCTTCCAGTCCACCGGGTTCACCCCGGCCGCCGCGACCCGGACCCGGATCTCGGTCGGCAGCGGTTCCGGGATCGCCGCCGGGCGTACCTCCAGGACCTCCGGCCCGCCGGTGGCGAGCTGGATGATCGCGCGCATCGTTCCCACCTGCGATGCCTACCATCGCGCCGCCCCGGGCGCGGCACGGGCCCGGTTCGGCGATGCCGTCAGCGGCCGGGGACGGGCTTGCCGCTGAAGACGTACTTCTGGGCCAGCGCCACCGGGTTGTAGGCCGTCGGCGCCGGGGCCGGGGCGGTGACCGTGACCGGCCGGGTCTGCACGATGCAGACCGGATCGCCGGCCCGGCGGCTCCTCGGGATCACCCACTCCACGTCCACCGGGTGGCCGTAGTGCTGTTCGATGGCCGTCACCGCGCCCACGACCGCGGCGATCTGCTCGTCGTCGAGCACCTTGCGGTCGGCCAGCTTGGCCGGCATCGCGATCTCGGTGACCCGACCGGCGGCGAAGTCGAAGGCCGACACCACCTTCTTGTGGGCGACGTCGTAGCGCAGCACCCGCCCGTCGGACTTGCCCACCTCGACGTGGTCGGGGTCGACCAAACCCTGCACGATGGCCTCTCCCCAACCCCAGGACGTCTCGATCACCACCCGGTCGGGCCGGCCGGTCACCGGGTGCACCGAGAACGCCACCCCGGACGCGCGGGCCTGGATCAGCTCGATCACCCCGACCGCGATCGGCATGTCGTGGTGGCTGATCCCCTTGCGCAGCCGGTAGGCCAGCGCCCGATCGGTGAACAGCGACGCCCAGCAGCGCAGCACCGCATCCAGCACCCGTGGCGTGCCCGACACCCCGAGGTAGGTGTCGAAGATCCCGGCGAACGACGCGTCGGCGGCGTCCTCCCCGGTGGCCGAGGAGCGCACCGCGGTCGGCACGTTGACGTCCACGCAGCGCAGGCACAGCTCCTCGTACGCCTCGGTGATGCCCCTGGTCAGCCGCTCCGACATCGGGGTGGCCACGACCAGCTCCCGGATCCGCGCCGACGCGGCCGCCACCGCCGCCGCCGCCGGGTCCGCGCCGAGCCCACCGACCACCTCGTCGATCCCGATGTCCAGGCCGGAGTCGGAGCAGTGCCGGCGGTAGGCGTCGACGGTCACCGCGAAGCCCTGCGGCACCTGCACCCCCATCCGGTACAGCTCGACCAGCCGCCCGATCTTGGCTCCGGCCAGGGCGATCGCGGTCGGCGGATCCTCCGGGCCGTCCACCCACACGGTCTGGGCGCTCTCCGCCGCCACCAGCACTCCCCTCCGTCAGGGCCGCATCACGGGGCCGCCAGCTCGGCCGCCCGCTTCAGGATGGTGACCCGGCCGTTGGTGCCGTCGACCTCGATCTCGTCGCCGTCGCCGATCGCGACGGTGCCCACCCCGACCGCGGTCACGGTGGGCACGCCGTACTCCCGACCGACGATGGCGGCGTGGCTGAGCATCCCGCCGCCGTCGCACACCGCGGCGGCGATCCGGCCGAACGCGGGTGTCCAGTTCGGCGACGTCGACTCGCAGACCAGGATCTCGCCGGGCGCCAGCCGGTGCAGCTCGTCGGAGCTCTGCAGCACCCGGGCGATGCCGGTGGCCTGGCCCCGGGCCGCCGGCACCCCGTTCAGCGTGGTCTCGCTGGCCGCGTCCGGGTTCTGCACGGCGCGCAACGAGCCCGGTTGATGCCGAAGATCTCGATCAGCACCGGGTCCTCGACGGACTCCGGGATGGACCCCAACACCTTGGGCATCTCGCTGCGCCGGACGTGCCAGTGGTCGAAGTACTGCCGGCGCGCCGCGACCAGGCTCCGCAGCTCACCCGAGTACGTGCCGCCGCCGGCCACGTCGATCAGCTCCGGCCAGAACAGGTAGAGCATGTCGTTGCGGTCGTCGGCGCCGACCCGCTCGGCCAGCTCCTGGCAGGCGTGCCGCAGCGGCAGCATCACCTTGAGGTCGATGTAGAAGTTGTGGTCGTCCTGCCACCACGGGAAGTTCGCGGCCTGGTTGGCGGCCAGCCCGCCGTCGAACACGGCCTGCTCCTCCCTGGTCAGCCCGGAGCGCGCGGCGTCGATCGCCGCGTCGCGCTCCTCCAGGGCATTGCGGGCGGCCGCATCGAAGTCGTGGTCGGTCTCGGAGAGCAGGAACGTCTTCACGTTGCCCAGCGCGTTGGAGTTGTCCTCGATCCAGCTCGGCACGCCGACGTCGCAGGTGGCGTCGGTGCGGTGGCCGTAGACGGCGAGGAAGTCGTCGAACTCGGTCAGCCACTGCGCCGCCGAGCCACCGTGCGCGGACAGCGCGGCCCGCAGCTGCGCCGGCTCGTGCGCGGCGAACACGTCCGACAGCCCCTTCTGCCGCGCGGAGATCGCGAGCCGGTACAGCTCCCGATCCAGCTCCATGATCTTGGTTTCCTCGCCCTGCAGGAACTTGCCGACGACGTTGGTGTCGATGCCCAGCTCGGCACAGGCGCCGTAGAAGCCGAGGAAGTTGACCAGCATCGGGTACATCACCGCGAAGTGGATCTCCATGGCTCGCTTGTGGTAGCGGCGGCCCTGGTGGATCAGGGTGGACAGCTCGGCGGTCGGCACCGCCGTCAGGTCGATGCCCTGGAAGTAGTCCCAGGTGGCCTCGAGCTCGTCGCGGCCGGCGGCCCAGATGGACTCGTAGTTGTTCAGGAAGTGCGGCAGGTTCGTCGCCAACCGGTTGGCCCGGGCGGCGATCTCGCGCGGGTCGTCCTCCGGGATCGGCGAGCCGTACAGGTGGGTGCCGGCGAACCGGCAGGTCACGCCCCGGCCGGGCGGCAGCGGCAGGGTCTCCGACGCGCTCTGGGTGCCGTGGCAGTAGCCGTCGGCGCTCCACAGGGTGGCCGCCAGCGGAGTCAGGCCACGCGACCAGTGGAAGTCCAGGAACCAGAAGGCGTTCTCGTCACCGGGCTTGAACGGCGACGCCGCGTCGACCACGTAGGGGAAGTCGAAGTGCTCGGGCCGGTAGCCGGGGTACCACTCGCCGACGTACTCGTCGACGGGGACGATGTTCGCCATCTGACCTCCTCCGGACCACGCTGTCCGGTGGACGGTGACAGCGACCACACCGGGCGACAACCCGCCCGTTCCCGCCTGCCGAACACCCCGACCCGGCCGTGAACGAACGGCACTTTCGCACCATAGGTTCGTACGAGGGTGCCGTTCGTTCAGCTCGGTGGGGACGGGACGAAGGCCGGCGGGGCTTCGACCACCGTCGGCTGCTGGCGTTCCCAGTCCAGGAAGCGGTCGGTCTCGACCAGCAGCGCACCGCCGAGCCACAGCGCCACCACGGCGTCGTCGCCCAGTCCCAGCAGGCCGAGCAGCGCCTCCGGCACCACGTCGACCGGGGAGACCAGGTACGCCACCGCCAGCGCCAGCAGGGCCAGCCGGCCCCGGCCCAGCTCGGCGTACTTCCCGGACACCGCCGCACCGATCATCCGCGGCAACGAGCGCAGCCGGTCACCGAAGTCCGGAGCCCCGGGTTGCCTGCCGGCCACGACGGCCCGCCACAGCGCGCGGAAGGCGGCGATCCGAGCAGGTCCGTATCTGGCCACGCTCCCTCAACGGCCGAGCGCCCCGGACCGTTCCGCGGTACCTCACAGCGACCGTCGGTCACCCGGTCTAGGCTCAGCGCAACGCAGCAGGGGCACGAAAGTCGGTGCGGACATGGGTCTGGTCTCGCGGATCTGGGCGGCGTCGGTGTGCGTGCTGGGCACTTCGGTGCTGGTGGCCTGCGGCGGCTCGGTCGCCGACGCCGATGCGGACTCCGGCACCCGCGGCACCAGCCGCAGCAGCGCACCGCCCACCCCGTTCTGCCTGGCCGCGCGGGCCAACGCCGAGGCGATCCGCCCGCTGAACGCGATGGCCAACAGCGGGTCACGCCCCGACAGCCTGGCCAACACGGTGGATCAGGTCCGGCGGACCGGGGCCGAGCTGCTGCGGGTGGCCCCCGACGAGATCCGGCTGGACGTCGAGCGGACCGTGCAGTCGGTGAACCTGCAGCTCGACGCCCTGGTGGCCAACGGCGGTGACGCGGCGGCGGTGGCCCGCGACCCCGAGCTGGTGGCCCGGCTCAGCTCACCCGAGCTCGCCGGGGCCGGCGAGCGCTACCGGAGCTACGTCAACCGCACCTGCACCGCCTCGGGGTCGTCGCGCGGCACCGGTTAGCGCCGAGCTCACGGTGTCGCGGCCTCCACGACCTCGATGCGCACCCGCTTGTTGCCCTTGCCCTTGGACTCGGTGCCGGTCACCCGCACCGCCCCGACCTCGGCGGTGCTGGCCACGTGGGTGCCGCCGTCGGCCTGCTTGTCCAGCCCGACGATGTCGATCACACGCAGCGGGTCGATCTCCCTCGGGATCAGGTTGGCCGCGGTGCGGATCAGCGCCGGGTCGGCGTCCGCCGCCTCCCGGCCGAGGAACTCGACGACGACCTGGCGAGCGGCGGCCAGCTCGTCGTTGATCCGGGTCTCCAGCCGCCGGCCCAGCTCCGCGGAGATCGACTCGAGCGGGAAGTCCAGCCGCCCGCTGCCCGGCTCCATGTTGCCGCCGGTGACCGGGATGCCGAACTCCGCCCACACCACCCCGCACAGCACGTGCAGCGCGGTGTGCGTGCGCATCAGCAGGTGCCGGCGCTCCCAGTCCAGCTCGCCGCGCACCTCGGTACCCGGCCCGAGCAGCTCCGAGATGACGTCGGGCGCCGGGGTGTCGAGCCAGTGCCAGATCCGGCCCTGCTCACGCCGCACCCTGCTCACCGCGAGCGTCCCGCCGGCGCAGCTCAGGGTGCCGAGATCGTGCGGCTGACCGCCGCCTCCGGGGTAGAACGCCGTCCGCGCGAGCGCCACCCGCCCGGCGTCGCGGTCCACCTCGATCACGGTCGCGTCGAACGAGCGCAGGTAGGCGTCGGTGGCGAACAGCTCGGCGGGGCTCGTGCTCATGCCGCATTCTGCTCACACCCCCAGGGTGGTGGGCCGCGGCGGCACGAGGCCGGTGTCGGCGTCCGGAAATCGTGCGCTGAGATGTGACGTAGAACACATAGTCGGCGTGCCTATCGCGATATATCGTGATGGCACACGAGCTACTCAGTGCTATCGGAGCAGGAGGCTCGCCACGTCTGAGGAGACAACGATGAACGCCATGAACCCCGCATGGGAACCGCCGGCCTGGAGCATGCGCGCCGGTCGCCTGCGACGCCGGTACGGCCGGCCGCCGTTCGGCCCGATGAGCGCAGCCGTGGACGGGCCGGGCGGGCCGGTCCCCCCGCCCTTCCAGGGCCCGAACGACGAGGAGCCCGACGGCCCCCGCGGGCCCGGTCACCGCGGCCGCCGACACGGCGGACCCCGGTTCGGCCCCGGCTTCGGGCCGGGCTTCGGCCCGCACCGCGGCTTCCCCGGCCCCCGCGGCCGACGCCGTGGCCGGCGCACCGCACGCGGTGACATCCGCGCCGCCGTGCTCGCCCTGGTCGCGGAGCAGCCACGGCACGGCTACGAGATCATTCAGGAGATCGCCGACCGCACCCAGGGCGCCTGGCGCCCCAGCCCCGGCTCGGTCTACCCGACGCTCTCGCAGCTCGAGGACGAGGGCCTGGTCCGGGTCGAGCAGAGCGACGGCCGCCGGGTCGTGCACCTCACCGAGTCCGGCACGGCCTACGTCACCGAGCACCGCGCCGAGCTGGACGCCGTCTGGTCGTCGGTCGGCCAGGACGGCGATGACGACGCCGCCACCGAGCTGTGGGAGCAGCTGGCCCAGCTGCACGCCGCGACCCAGCAGGTGCTGGGCGCCGGCACCCCCGAGCAGATCACCGCGGCGACGGCGGCGCTGGCCGAGGCGCGCAAGACGATCTACCGCCTGCTCGCCGAGTAGGTCGGCCCACCCACCGATCGCCGGTCCGCCTTGTGGCGGGCCGGCGATCTGGGTTCGGCCCCGGCATGACGGCGGCACCTCGCCCGCAGGCGCTGTGCGCCGGCGATGGACGTAGGGCTAGCCTTCCCGGCCTTCCTGGTGCTCGCGACGCATCCGGGCCAGCACGTCGCGCAGCGGTGGGACGACGACACCGGCAGCGGCCATCTTGCGGCGGGCGCGTCGACGCGCCACCAGCACCCCGACCAGCGCGAAGGCCCACACGGCGTACTGCACGGTCCAGGCCGCCCGGAACGCTTCCGGGGAGTACCCGCCCGGGCCGACCAGCCCGAGCACCACGCCGACCCCCCAGGCGACCAGCAGCGCGGCCAGGAAGCCACCCACGTTGACGATGCCGACCGCGGTGCCCTGCAGGTGCCCCGGGTTGAAGGTGCGGGCGTAGTCGAAGCCGATCATGGACCCGGGCCCGCCCAGGGCCAGCACCAGGATCAGCACCACCAGCAGCCAGGGCGGCGCCGGCGGCGGCACCAGCAGCACCGCGGTCCAGGCGAGCACGGTCAGCACGATCACCCCCAGCACCAGCCACGAGCGGCGCAGCGGATGCCGGGCGGTGAACACCCCGAACACCGGCCCGGTCGCCACCCCGACCAGCACGAACAGGGTGAGCAGCGCGCTGGCCGCGGTCGCGGACAGCCCCTGCCCGGCGACCAGGTACGGCACGCCCCAGAGCAGTGCGAACACGGTGCCCGAGAACTGGGTGCCGGTGTGCGTCCACAGCCCGAGCCGGGTGCCCGGCTCCTTCCAGGAAGCGACCAGCCCGGCCAGCACCTGCCGCGGCGACGGCGCCGGCGGCGGCGCGGGCGCCCCGGCCGGCCGGTTGCGCACCACGGCGAGCACCGCCAGCGCCACCGCCACCCCGAGCGCCGCCGCGGAGACGAACGCCGTGCTCCACCCGGGCCCGTGCAGCAGCGCGGCGAACGGCAGCGCGGACAGCACCTGGCCGGACTGCCCGAGCAGGCCGGTGAGCTGGGTCATCAACGGCACCCGCCGGGGCGGGAACCAGGCCGTGACCACCGACAGCACGCTGATGAACGTCAGCGCGTCCCCGGCGCCGACCAGCACCCGTGCGGTCACCGCCAGCGGCAGCGTGGTGGCCAGGGCCAGCACCAGCTGCCCGGCGGCCATGATGAGCGCGCCGGCCACGATCAGCCGGCGGGCGCCGAAGCGGTCCAGCAGCATGCCCACCGGGACCTGCAGCACCGCGTAGACCAGCAGTTGCAGCACCACGAAGCCGGACAGCGCCGCCGGCGAGGCCTGGAACCGATCAGCCGCGTCGAGCCCGGCGACACCGATGGAGGTGCGGTGCATGACCCCGACCGTGTAGGCGATCAGACCGACCGCCCAGACCAGCCACACCCGTCGCGTTGCCATGACCTCCGCCGTGCTCACGATCCGATGGTGCGGGATGAGGCCCGGTCACGGGATGCTGTGCGTTCAGATTCACGTTGCAGCGGCACAGCGAGACCAACAAGGGAACGCAGATCTTCGGAGGTACATGCGGTGCTGGAACCAGCCGAGCTGTACGAGGTGGTGGCGGACGCGCCGCAGCTGGAGGAGCCCGTGCTGCTGATCGCGCTGGACGGCTTCGTCGACGCCGGCAGCGCGACCCGGTTGGGGGTGGAGGCGCTGCGCGGGGCGGGCGAACCGCGCCCGGTGGTGCGCTTCGACGTCGACCAGCTGGTGGACTACCGGTCGCGCCGGCCGCCGCTGCGTTTCGACACCGACCACTGGGCGAGCTACTCGGCGCCCGAGCTGGACGTCGTGGCGCTGACCGACACCGGCGGCACCGGCTACCTGCTGCTGGCCGGCCCGGAGCCGGACACCCAGTGGGAGCGCTTCGCCGCTGCGGTGCAGCAGCTCGTCCGGCGGCTGGACATCCGGTTGGTGATCAACCTCACGGCGATCCCGATGGCCGCGCCGCACACCCGTCCGATCGGGGTCACGGTGCACGGCACCCGGCCCGAGTTCTCCGAGGGCCACGAGGCCTGGTTCACCACGGCCGACGTGCCGGGCAGCGCGGTGGCCCTGATGGAGTACCGGCTCGGCGAGGCCGGGCTATCGGCGATGGGGTTCGCCGTGCACGTGCCGCACTACCTGGCCCGGGCCGAGTACCCGCAGGCCGCGCGGGTGCTGCTGGACCACGTGGGGCTGGCCGCCGGGCTGTACCTGCCCACCGAGGAGCTGTCCGCGGCGGCGGCGCGGGCCGACGCCGAGATCGCCGAGCAGGTGGCGGCGTCGGACGAGGTCAAGCAGGTGGTGGAGGCGCTGGAGAAGCAGTACGACATGGTCGCCTCCGGGCGCGGCGAGCGCGCCGGGATGGAGCTGGGCGGCGAGCTGCCCAGCGCCGACGAGCTGGGCGCCGAGGTGGAGCGGTTCCTGGCCACCCGCACCGACGACGACGAGGACCCGGGCCCCGGGAGCGGCCCGCGTTGAGGTCGGTGCGGCCTCAGCCGGTGAGGTCGAGCCCGGCCCGCACAATGCTGTCCGCGTCCAGCCCGTGGTGCCGGTAGACGTCGTCGAGATCGCCGGACTGACCGAACCGGGAGACCCCCAGGTGCGCGGCCCGCACCTGGTTGATCCCGGCCAGGAAGGCCAGCGTGTGCGGGTGCCCGTCGAGCACCGTGACCAGCGGGGCCGCCCGCCGGGCCGGGAACACCGTGTCCAGGATCCAGGACTCGCCCGCGGATCGACCGGCCCGCGCCTGCACCGCGGTGAACAGCAGCCCCGGGCTGGTCACGCAGACCACGTCGGCCGGCGCGCCCAGCTCGGTCAGCCGCCGCGCGGCGGCCAGCGCCTCGGGCAGCACCGCGCCCATCGCGGCGATCGTCACCGCCGGCCCCTCGACCCGGTGCAGCGGGTACGCGCCGGCCACCACCTGCCGTCGACGCCGCTCCCGAGCCGCGGGATCGGCCGGCACCGCGGCCAGCGTCTGGTCCACCGGCCGGGTGGACAGCCGCAGGTAGGCCGAGGTGCCGTCGGGCCGGCCGAGCCGACCCAGCGCGGCCAGCAGCGTCCACTCCACATCGATCGCGAACGCAGGCTCGTAGCTGACGCAACCGGGCTGTTCCAGGCCCACCGACGGGGTGGTGATCGACTGGTGCGCGCCGCCCTCGGGGGCCAGCGACACCCCGGACGGGGTGCCGACCAGGATCGACTGCCCCCCGGCGTAGATCCCGAACGACCACGGCTCGAGCGCCCGTTCCACGAACGGGTCGTACAGCACCCCGATCGGCAGCAGCGGCTCGCCCCAGCGGCTCCAGGTCGCACCCAGCTCGCCCAGCAGGCCCACCAGGTTCGTCTCCGCGATGCCCAGCTCCAGGTGCTGCCCCTCGGGTCGCTCCCGCCAGTGCAGGATCGTCTCCGGGTCGTCGGCGAACCAGTCGACCCGCTCCCGGGCCGACCACACGCCGACCTTGTTCACCCAGCCACCGAGGTTGGTCGAGGAGCTGACGTCCGGGCACAGCGTCACCACCCGGCGAGCCGCGTCCGGGGCCTCCCGGGTCAGGTCCAGCAGCGCACGGCCGAGAGCGGCCTGGGTGGTGGACGTCCCACCCGGGGTGCGGCCGATGTCGGCGGGGACCGCCGGTGCCGGGCCGGGGCGCACCGGCTCCCGACGCAGCCTGGCGGCCACCTCGGCGCAGAGCCGGCCGGCCGCGGACTCGGCCGGGAACCGCGGCCAGGGAGCCTGCGGGTCGGCGCCGGAACGTTCGGCCAGCTCGCCGAACTGCGCGTGCGTGAGCTGCGAGGAGTGGTTCTGGGGATGCCCCTCGCTGGCCAGCCCGTAGCCCTTCACGGTGTAGGCGAAGATCACCGTCGGACGACTGTCGTCGATCGCGGCGAACGCGTCGCCCAGCGCGGCCAGGTCGTGCCCGCCCAGGTTGCGCACCGCGGCATGCAGGGTGGTGTCGTCGAGCCCGGCGACCAGCGCGCCCAGCTCCGGGTTGCCCGCCGGCAGCCGCTCCCGCAGCTGCGCCGCGGAGCAACGCAGCAGCCGCTGGTACTCCGGATTGGACATGTCGTCGATCCGTCGGCGCAGCGCGTCCCCGCCGGGCAGCGTGAACAGCCGCTCCAGCAGCCGGCCGTACTTGACCGTCAGCACCTGCCAGCCGGCCGCGTCGAACATGCCCTGCAACCGGGTGGCGCCGATGTTCGGCACCACCCGGTCCAGCGACTGCCGGTTCAGGTCGACGATCCACACCACCTCGCCGAGCTCGCCGACCATCGGGTCCAGGACGGCCTCCCAGCAGGCCCCCTCGTCCAGCTCGGCGTCGCCGACCAGCGCGTACTGGCGCCCGCGCACGTCGGTGTCGCTCGGCGAGGACACCGCCTGCCGAGAGGAGACGTAGCGCCGGGCCAGCGCCCCCCAGATCGGGGCGGTGGCGCCGATGCCGACCGAACCCGTGGAGTAGTCCACCGGATCCGGGTCCTTGGCCCGGCTCGGGTAGCTCTGCAGCCCGCCGAACGAGCGCAGCGTCTCCAGGTAGCGCTCGTCCAGCTCGCCGAGCAGGTAGTTGACCGCGTGCAGCACCGGCGAGGCGTGCGGTTTGACCGCCACCCGGTCGTCGCGGCGCAGCTGGGCGAACCAGAGCGCGGTCATGATCGTCACGAGCGAGGCGCTGGAGGCCTGGTGACCGCCGACCTTGAGGCCGCTCGGGTTGGGGCGCACCCGGTTGGCGTGGTGCACGATGGCGGTGGCCAGCCAGAGCACCCGCTGCTCGATCTCCCGCAGGGTGGCCGCAAGGTCCGGCTCCGGCGTCGGCTCCGGCCTGCTGCGCGGCCCGGCGTCGGTGCTGGTCATCTCGCCCTCCTGGTGCCCCGTGAGGCATCCATGCCATCACCTGCCGGCCGGCCGGCACAATCGCTGCGCCCAGATCACGGTCGACGAACGATGTGTTCCGGCTGCGCGCAGTAGTTGACGTCACCCGAGCACCGTCGCAAGGTGGGCGGCACCACCAACCCGGCCGGCAACGTCGCCAGCCATGAGACGTGTGAGGGGGACGGCTTCCGGCACGTCCGGGAACCGGCGAAGCATGAGTGTTGACGACACACCGCGCGGCGTCCGTCCCGACGCGGAGGACGCCACGCCACCACAGCCGGTGGCGCCGACCGAGTTGCCCGGAGAACCGGAGCACACGACGGCCGCCGAGCGGCGGTATCCCGTCGACCGCGTGGTCTTCGGCGTGGCCGGCGCGCTGGTGATCGCGTTCATCCTGTGGGGCGTGCTGTCCACCGCAACGTTGAGCGCCGTGGCCTCGGCCGTGCTCGCCGGAGTGATCACCGGCGGCGGCTGGGCGTTCGTGCTGTCCGCGAGCGGCTTCGTGGTGTTCGCGCTGTGGCTGGCCTTCAGCCGCTACGGCAGGATTCCACTGGGGCGCGACGACGAGGGACCGGAGTTCCGCACGACCTCGTGGATCGCGATGATGTTCTCCGCCGGTATGGGCATCGGGCTGATGTTCTACGGCGTGGCCGAGCCGCTGTCGCATTTCTCCAGCCCGCCGCCGGGCACCGTGCCGGCCGACAGCGAGGAAGCGCTCGACGTGGCCATGGCCACCACGCTCTTCCACTGGACGCTGCACCCGTGGGCCATCTACGCGGTGGTCGGGCTGTCCATCGCCTACAGCACCTTCCGCTGCGGGCGCCGGCAGCTGATCAGCTCGGCGTTCGCCCCGCTGCTCGGGGAGAGCCGGACCGACGGCCCGCTGGGCAAGTTCATCGACATCCTGGCCATCTTCGCCACCCTCTTCGGCTCGGCCGCCTCGCTGGGCCTGGGCGCACTGCAGATCGGCGCCGGCCTGCAGGCCAACGGGATGCCCCCGGCCGGCAAGGGCCTGCTGGTGGCGATCATCGCCATCCTCACCGTGGCGTTCGTCTGCTCAGCGGTCACCGGCGTGGCCAAGGGCATCCAGTTCCTGTCCAACGTGAACATGGTGCTGGCCGCGATCCTGGCCGTGTTCGTGTTCGTGGCCGGCCCGACCATCCTGATCCTGAACCTGCTGCCCACGGCCATCGGCGACTACTTCGGCAACCTGGCCCAGATGGCCGCCCGGACCGCGGCCAGCGGCGGCGACGCCACCGCGGAGTGGCTGTCCGGCTGGACCGTCTTCTACTGGGCGTGGTGGATCTCCTGGACGCCGTTCGTCGGCATGTTCATCGCCCGCATCAGCCGCGGCCGCACGATCAAGCAGTTCGTGGTCGGGGTGATCCTCATCCCCAGCTTCGTGAGCCTGCTCTGGTTTGCGATCTTCGGCGGGGCCGCGATCAACCTGCAGCGCTCCGGGACCGACCTCGCCTCGCAGGACTCGGAGTCACAGCTGTTCGGGCTGCTGCACTCGTTCCCGCTGGGCGGCGCGCTGTCGGTGCTGGCCATGGTCCTGGTCGCGATCTTCTTCGTGTCCGGTGCCGACGCCGCCTCGGTGGTCATGGGCACGCTGTCGCAGCGTGGCTCCATCGCGCCGATGCGCTGGGTGGTGATCTTCTGGGGCGTGGTGATGGGCGCGATCGCGATCATCATGCTGCTGGTGGCTCCCGGGGACGAGGCGCTGACCGGCATCCAGAACATCACGATCATCATGGCCGCGCCGTTCGCGCTGGTGATGCTGCTGCTCTGCGTGGCGCTGACCAGGGACCTGCGCCACGACCCGTTGGTGCGCCGGGACAACCGCTCGGCGCAGGCCGTGGAGCAGGCCGTGGACTACGGCACCAAGACGTACGGGGACCAGTTCTTCTTCCCGGTCAAGCCGCACCGGCCGCCGACGGAGGAGACCCGGGCCGACGACCGAACCGGTTCGGATCGCACACCGTGAGCGCCGCACCCCTTCGCAGCGGACGCGTTCGTCAGATGTGACGAACCCGCACCCCGGACGGTGACGTCGCCGGTCCCACCGGCGACGTCACCCGGGTGGTGCTCGCCACCGCGCGGTGGACGAGAGGACTTCCCGGTGACCGAGACGGACCCGACTCCCAGCTGGTCACCCACCCCACCGGTGCCGAAGCAGTGGCCGGCCGGCCCCGGCTGGCACTGCGCCAACCGGGGCTGGTTCACCGACGCGGAGCCCGCCGCCTAACCCAGTGCGGACGACACCACGTCGCGAGCCTGCTCCTGGATCTGGGTCAGGTGGTCGGGGCCGCGGAAGCTCTCCGCGTAGACCTTGTAGACGTCCTCGGTGCCGGACGGGCGGGCGGCGAACCAGCCTCCCTCGGTGACGACCTTCAGCCCACCCAGCGCCGCGCCGTTGCCCGGGGCCTCGGTTAGCCGCGCGGTGATCGGGTCGCCGGCCAGCTCGGTGGCCGTCACGTCGGACGCCGACAGCTTGGCCAACTTCGCCTTGGCCTCCGCGGTGGTGGCCACGTCGGTGCGCGCGTAGGTGGGCGCCCCGAACCGCTCGGTGAGCTCGGCGTAGCGCTGCGACGGGGTCTGCCCGGTCACCGCCAGGATCTCCGAGGCCAGTAGGGCCAGGATGATGCCGTCCTTGTCGGTGGTCCACACGCGACCGTCGCGGCGCAGGAACGAGGCGCCGGCGCTCTCCTCGCCCCCGAACCCGAGCGAGCCCTCCAGCAGCCCGGGCACGAAGTACTTGAAGCCGACCGGGGTCTCCACCAGCTTCCGCCCCAGGTCGGCGGCCACCCGGTCGATCATCGACGAGCTGACGGCGGTCTTGCCGACCCCGGCGCCGCTCGGCCAGTCCGGGCGGTGGGCGTACAGGTAGCCGATGGCCACCGCCAGGTAGTGGTTGGGATTCATCAACCCGTCGGCGGTGACGATGCCGTGCCGGTCGGCGTCGGCGTCATTGCCGGTGGAGATGGCGAAGCGGTCCCGACCGGACACCAGCGATGCCATCGCGTACGGCGAGGAGCAGTCCATTCGGATCTTGCCGTCCCAGTCCAGGGTCATGAACCCGAACTGTGGGTCGACGTCCGGGTTGACCACGGTCAGGTCCAGCCCGTAGCGCTCGCCGATGGCTCCCCAGTACGCCACGGCCGCGCCGCCCAGGGGGTCCGCGCCGATCCGCACCCCGGCGTCCCGGATCGCCTCCATGTCCAGCACCGACCCGAGGTCGGAGACGTACTCGTCGAGGTAGTCGTAGCGCCCGAGGTCGCCGCGGATCGCCTCGAGCGGGCGCCGCTGCACCCCGTCGAGCTTGTCCCGCAGCAGCTCGTTCGCCCGGTCCGCGATCCACTTCGTGGCGTCGGTGTCGGCCGGCCCGCCGTTGGGCGGGTTGTACTTGAAGCCCCCGTCCGGCGGCGGGTTGTGCGACGGGGTGACGACGACGCCGTCCGCCAGCCCGTTCGTGCGGTCCCGGTTGTAGCGCAGGATCGCGTGTGACAGCGCCGGGGTGGGGGTGAAGCCGTCGGCCGCATCCACGAGCACCTGCACCCCGTTGGCCGCAAGCACCTCGACCGCGGTGACCCAGGCGGGCTCGGAGAGCGCGTGCGTGTCCCGGCCCAGGAACAGCGGCCCGTCGGTCCCCTGTCCCTTTCGGTACTCGCAGATGGCCTGGCTGGTGGCGGCGATGTGGTCGTCGTTGAAGGTGGTCTTCAGCGACGAGCCGCGGTGCCCGGAGGTGCCGAACGCGACCTGCTGTGCCGGGTCAGCCGGGTCGGGATGGCGATCGTGGTAGGCCGCCAGCAGAGCCGACAGGTCGACGAGGTCCTCGGGGCGGGCGGGAGTGCCGGCGCGCGGATCGATCGACATCGATTGGTCCTCCTTCGGGCGGCGGTCGCCATCACGCACACCCTGCCACCCGGGACCGTCAGGACGCAGCCCTCGCCGGGCGGACACCTCCGATGCGCGATCTCGGTCCCCGGCGGGCGTCACCCGGACAGGTGTCACGCGTTGGGCTGGACAGCGGGCACCGACCGTCACCGAGGCGCCCGTCCGACACGGCGACGGAGGGCGAACAATGCGACTCGGCAGCACCTGTGCGGAGCTCCTGCTGGCCGCGACCGCGATGTTCGCGCTGGCCGGGGTGGCCGAGGCAGGGCCGGACCGGCGGCAGTGCGCCGATTCCGGCAGCCGGTCGTCGGCCCCGCGGGTGGTCGCCTCCGCCGCCGGCGACCCGGATCGGCCGGCTCCGGACAGCGACGACACCGCCTGCGGGCTGGTCGCCGCGGAGCGGGCCGACGTGGCGCCGCACGCCGTGCGCGGGGCGGCCGACGCGACCACGGATCCGTCCGGACCGCAGGCGGTCGCACCGGCGCCGCTGCACGGGCCGGGCTCCGACCGGATCAGCGCGCTCGAGCTGACCCCGGCCGGTCCGGATCCGGTGGTCCCGGTGATCGCCGCCTTCGCCGTGGCCGCGGTGGCGGCCTCCGGTGCGGCCGCGACGGCGCACGCGTCGGCCGCGCGGTCCCGGGTGGGCCGGCATCGTGCTCCGCACCAGGTGTTGCCGTTCCCGCGCCCTCGACAGTGCAGTCCGGAGCCGTACTGCAGTGTCGGGGCGCTCTGACGTGCGGTCGGAGCCGTCGACCGAACTGTCAAGGCGGGGTTGTGGACAACTCCAGGTTGTGGACAACTCGGCGCGCCGGGGCCACCACCCGGGGGCGATGTCGGGCTCGGGGCCTAGCTTGACGCCCATGACGGAGCGGACGGGCGGGTTGGTGGTGCATCGGGCCGAGCGGGCCGATGCACTGGCCGGCGCGCTCGCCGAGCTGATTGCCGTCCCGCTACCCGATCCGTTCGCCACCGAGGTGGTGGCCGTCCCGGCCAAGGGGGTCGAGCGGTGGCTGGCCCAACAGCTGTCGCACCGGTTGGGCGCCACCGCCGGTGCCGCTGACGGGGTGTGCGCCGGCGTCGACTTCCCGTCGCCGGCAGCGCTGCTGGCCGGCGCGGTCGCCGCCGCCACCGGAACGGATCCCGACTCCGACCCGTGGGATCCGGCGCGGCTGGCCTGGCCGCTGCTGGAGGTGATCGACGCGCACGCCGGCGAGCCGTGGTGCGCCGCGCTGGCGGCCCACCTCGGCGTCGGTGATCACTGCGGTGCCGGCGACGGGAGCGGAGCCCGGCGCGGACGCCGCTACGGCACCGCGCGCCGGCTGGCCGAGCTGTTCGCCGGCTATGCCGCGCACCGGCCGCAGCTGCTAAGCGACTGGACCGCGGGTGCCGAGGTCGACGGCGACCTGCAGTGGCAGCCGCGGCTGTGGCGCGGGCTGCGGGAGCGGGTGGGTCGTCCGGACCCGGCCGAGCGGCTGGCCACCGCGTGCACCGCGCTGGCGGCCGACCCGGGTCGGGCGGCGCTGCCCGACCGGCTGTCGCTGTTCGGACCGACCCGGCTGCCCGCCGCCCAGCTCGCGGTGCTGACCGCGCTGGCCACGCACCGCGCGGTGCACCTCTGGTTGCCGCATCCCTCCCCCGCGCTCTGGGATCGGGTCACCGCCCTGCTCCCGACCCGGGCGACGACGCCGCGCCGCGCCGCCGATCCGACGGCCGACGCCGCCCGCCACCCGCTGCTGTCCTCGCTGGCCCGTGATGTCCGCGAGCTGCAGTTGCGGCTGGCCGCCGCCGCGCCCGACGCCGTGCACCGGCACCACCCGGCGCCCGATCCGCCGCCCACGCTGCTCGGGCGGCTGCAGCGCCGGCTGCGGGACGACCGCCCGCCGGACCGGCCGGAACCGATCGACGGCGGCGACCACAGCGTGCAGGTACACGCCTGTCACGGCCCGCACCGGCAGGTCGAGGTGCTGCGCGAGCTCCTGGTCGGGCTGCTCTCCGACGACCCCACGCTGGAGCCCCGCGACATTCTGGTGATGTGCCCGGACGTCGAGACGTTCGCCCCGCTGATCTCGGCCGCGTTCGGGCTCGGTGACGGGCGCGGCGGGGCGAACCGCGGCAGCCACCCCGGACAGCGGCTGCAGGTGCGACTGGCCGACCGGGCCCTGCGGCAGGTCAACCCGTTGCTGGCCACCGTGGCCACCCTGCTGGAGCTGGCCGACGCCCGGGTCACCACCGCGCAGGCGCTGGACCTGCTGGCCAGCGCGCCGGTGCGGCTGCGGTTCCGGCTGGACGACGCCGACCTGGACCGGCTGCGGCTGCTGGCCGTCCGGGCCGGGGTGCGCTGGGGGCTGTCGGCCACCGACCGGGGCCGCTACCGGCTGGAGGGCTACCGCCAGGGCACCTGGGCGGCCGGGCTCGACCGGCTGCTGCTCGGGGTGGCCATGTCCGGCGCGGGCGAGCCGGGCTGGCTGGGCACGGCGCTGCCGATGGCCGAGGTGGACTCGGGCGACACCGCGGCGATCGGCGGTCTCGCCGAGTTCCTCGATCGGCTGGCCGGCGTGCTCGGTGCGCTCTCTGGTGAGCAGCCCCTGAACGACTGGCTGGGTGCCCTCGACCGCGCGCTGGACCTGCTCACCGACACCGTCCCGGCCGACGCCTGGCAGCTCGGGCAGGCGCGTGCGGAGCTCGCGGCGGCCGGACGGGCGGCCGGGCCACACGCCGACACCGTCGCGCTGCGGCTGGCCGACGTGCGGGACCTGCTCGCCGAGCGGCTGCGCGGTCGGCCGACGCGGGCCGGCTTCCGCACCGGCACCATCACCGTGGCCACCCTGGTGCCGATGCGCTCGGTGCCGCACCGCGTGATCTGTCTGCTCGGCCTGGACGACGGGGTGTTCCCGCGAGCCGCGGTGCCCGACGGTGACGACCTGCTGGCCCGCGACCCATTGGCCGGTGAGCGGGATGCTCGCAGCGAGGACCGCCAACTGCTGCTGGACGCGATCTGCGCGGCCACCGAGCGCCTTGTCGTCGTGCATTCCGGGGCCGACGAGCGCTCCGGAGCCCGCCGGCCCCCCGCGGTGCCGCTGGGTGAGCTGCTCGACGCCATCGAGACCGAGGCCGGCGTCGACGGCCGGGACCGGGTGATCGTGCGCCATCCCCTGCAGCCGTTCCACGCCCGCAACTTCGTTCCGGGCGCGATGGTCGCGGACCCGGGTGCCCGGCCGCGGGCGTTCAGTTACGACCGCACCGAGCTGGCGGGCGCGCTCAGCGGCTCCCGACCCAGGTCCGCGCCCGCCCCGTTTCTGCCGGCGCCGCTGGCCGCGCCCGACCCCGCCGACCACATCGTCGCGCTCGACGACCTGACCGGCTTCCTCGAGCACCCGGTCAAGGGGTTCCTGCGACAGCGGGTGGGGGTGCCGGTGACGGTCACCGCACAGCCACCCGGCGATGCGCTGCCGGTGCAGCTGGACGGACTCGCCACCTGGGCGATCGGTGATCGGCTGCTGCGCGATCGGCTGGCCGGGCACCCGCTGGACCGCTGCCGGCAGGCCGAGTGGCGGCGGGGCGAGCTGCCTCCCGGGGCCCTGGGCGATGCGCTGCTCACCACGGTCCTGGACGACGTCGAACCCCTGGTGGCAGTGGCCCGGCCGGGCCGCGCCGAACCGCTGCCGGACCGGGACGTGGATGTGGAGCTGTCCGGCGGGGCACGACTGATCGGCACCATCGACGACCTCTACCGCGACGCCACGGGGCCGACCCTGCTGCGGGTGGAGTTCTCCCGGCTCGCGCCGAAACAGCGGATCCGGGCCTGGGTCCGCCTGCTGGCGCTGGCCGCGGCGACCGGCGAGCCGTGGCGGGCGGTCACCGTGGGTCGCGGAACTCACCACGGGCTGTCCCGGGCCACCCTCGGCCCGATGCCCCGGGTGCGGGCCCGAGAGCTGCTCGGCGAGCTGGTCGCGCTGCGCGCGTCCGGGCTGACCGAGCCGCTGCCGCTGCCCACCGTCACCGGGTACACCTACGCGCGCTCCCGGCAGGGCGGCGCCGACGCCGCCGCGGCGGCCGAGGAGGCCATGCGGAAGTGGTCCGGTGGCGGCGCCGGGGCCGAGTGTCTCGACGACGCCCATCGGCAGGTCTGGGGTCCGGCCGCGGGACCCGAGGTGTTGCTGGCCCGGCCCGGCCCGGCCGGCGGCGAGCCCACCCGGTTCGGCACGCTCGCGCTCGCCCTGTGGATGCCGATGCTGCTGGCCGAGGACATGGAGCGGTTGTGAGCGGGCGGGAGGGAACCGGCTCGCCGGCAGCGTTCGACGTGTGCGGCCCGCTGCCGGCCGGTATCACCGTGCTCGAGGCCAGTGCCGGCACCGGCAAGACGTTCACCATCGCCGCGTTGGCCGCCCGCTACATCGCCGAAGGCCGGGCCCAGCTGGCCGAGCTGATGCTGGTCACCTTCGGCCGCGAGGCCACCAACGAGCTGCGCGAGCGAGTGCGCGAACGGCTGGTCACGGCCGAGCGCGGGCTGGCCGACGCCGACGCCGCCCGCACCGGCCCCGACCGGGTGCTGGCCCTGCTGGCCGGCGCCGACGCCGCCGAGGTGGCCCGGCGGCGGGCCCGGCTGGCTCGCGCCGTGGCCCGGTTCGACGCGGCCACCATCGCCACGACCCACCAGTTCTGCCAGCAGATGCTGGCCGGCCTCGGGGTCGCAGGGGACGCGGACCCGGGCGCGCGGTTCGTCGAGTCGGTCGACGAACTGCTCACCGAGGTGGTGGACGACTTCTACGTGCGCAAGTACGGCGACCACGGCGCCGGCACCCCGGCCTTCAGCCGGGCCGAGGCGCTGACGCTGGCCCGGCGCGCGGTGCACGACGGGCAGGCCCGGCTGGAGCCGGTGGATGCCGAGCCGAGCGGCACCGCCGACGTGCGGTACCGGTTCGCGGCCGCGGTGCGGGCCGAGGTGACCCGACGCAAGCAGGCCCAGCGGATCTACACCTACGACGACATGCTCACCCGGCTCGACGCGGCGCTGGCCGATTCGCGGCGCGGCGCGGCGCACCGGCTGCGGTCCCGCTACCGGGTGGTGCTGGTCGACGAGTTCCAGGACACCGACCCGGTGCAGTGGTCCATCCTGCGCCGGGCCTTCGGGGACGGGTCGACCACGCTGGTACTGATCGGCGACCCGAAGCAGGCGATCTACGCCTTCCGCGGCGCCGACGTGGTCAGCTACCTGGAGGCGACGCTGACCGGCCGGCACGCCACGCTGGCCCGCAACTGGCGCAGCGACGCCCCGCTGCTGGCCGCGCTGCACGCCTTGTTCGGTGGCGCCGCGCTCGGCGACCCGCGGATCGTCGTGCACCCGGTGCAGGCCGCGCACCGCGGCCGGCGGTTGCGCGGCGCCCCGATGGACACCCCGTTGCGGTTGCGCGTGGTGCCCCGCGCCGAGCTGCCCCGGGTGCGCAGCGACCTCGCCGTGGTCGGGCCGGCCCGGGCGCTGGTGGCCGCCGACGTCGCCGCCGACGTCGCCGCGCTGCTGGCCAGCCCGGCCGCGATCGGTGGCCGCCCGGTGCAGCCCGGCGACGTCGCGGTGCTGGTACGCACGAACGACCAGGGCACGCTGGTGCGCGACGCACTCGCCGCGGCCGGGGTGCCGGCGGTGCTGTCCGGCACCGCCAGTGTCTTCGGTACGCCGGTGGCGGCAGCCTGGCTGACCCTGCTGGAGGCGCTCGCGCAGCCCCGGCTGGCCCGGTTGCGGGCAGCGGCGCTCACCCCCTTCGTCGGCCTCACGGTCACCGACCTGTGCGGTCCGGACGGCGCGGAGCTGATCGACGAGCTCGGCGGGACCGTCCGCGGCTGGGCCGGCGTGCTGCTGGAACGGGGGGTCGCCGCGCTGCTGGAGGCCGTGACCACCGGTACCGAGCTACCGCGACGGCTGCTGGCCCGCGCCGACGGTGAACGCATCCTGACCGACCTGCGGCATGTCGGGCAGGCCCTGCACGAGGCGGCCACCGGGTCCCGGCTCGGGCCGGCCGCCTTGGTCGACTGGCTGCGGCACCGCATCGACACCGCGGCGGCGGACGTCGAGACCGAGCGCAGCCGACGCCTGGAGTCCGACGCGGCGGCGGTGCAGATCATCACCATCCATCGCAGCAAGGGTCTGGAGTTCCCGGTCGTCTACCTGCCGTTCGGCTGGGACCGCAACGTGCGCGATCCGGACGTCCCGCTGCTGCACGACGACTCCGGGCACCGCGTACTCGATGTCGGCGGCGAGACCGGCGAGGGCTGGAAGGAACGCTGCGCCCGGCACCGCGCCGAGGAGGCCGGCGAGGACCTGCGGTTGCTCTACGTGGCATTGACCCGGGCGCAGTGCCAGGTCGTCACCTGGTGGGTGCCGGCGACGACCACCGCGGCGTCGCCACTGCACCGGCTGCTGCTGGGCCGACCGGTGGCCGGCACCCGGAAACCCGCCGGCTCGCAGCCGGCGCCACCGTTCGAGCCGGCATCACCGTTCGAGCCGGCTGAGCGCTGCCGGGTTCCGTCGGATCCGGCCGCGCTGGCCGCGTTCCGCGCACTGGCCGGCCCGGAGTTCGCGGTCGAGGAGCTCGACCGGTCCGATCCGGACCGGCTGCCGCCACCGGCGCCGGCCACCGGCGCCGCGCTGCAGGTCGCGACGTTCGATCGGGTGCTGGACACCCGATGGCGGCGGACCTCCTACTCCGCGCTGACCGCCACCGCCGGACACGGCCCGGCCGGGGTGAGCAGCGAGCCGGAGGACCCGGGCATCGACGACGAGGCCGACCTCCCGCCGGCCCGGGTCGGGCCGCCCGCGACGGGGACGCCGGGCCCGGCGATCGCCTCGCCGATGGCCGAGCTGCCACTGGGCGCCGGGTTCGGCACCCTGGTGCACGCCGTGCTCGAGGTCGCCGATCTCAGCGCGCCCGACCTGCCCGCCGAGCTCGCCGCGCACTGCACCGAGCAACTGCGCCGGGGTCCGGTGTCGGGGGTGGATCCGGCCGCGCTGGCCACCGCCCTGCTGCCGGTGGCCCACACCCCGCTCGGGCCGCTGGCCCCCGGCCTGCGGCTGGCCGACATCGCCCCGGCCGACCGGCTGGCCGAGCTGGACTTCGAGCTGCCGCTGGCCGGTGGTGACCGCGACGGCGCCCCGGACGTGACGCTCGGCGACCTGGTCCCGCTGCTGCGCCGACACCTGACCGACAGCGACCCGCTGCACCGCTACCCGGACGCGCTGGCTACACCGGGCCTGGCCGGGCAGCCGCTGCGCGGTTACCTGACCGGCAGCATCGACGCGGTGCTGCGGCTGCCCGGGTCCCGCTTCGCCGTCGTCGACTACAAGACCAACTGGCTCGGCCCGGTCGGGCCGGCCGGGCGGGAACCGCTGACCGCCGCGCACTACGCCCCGCCGCAGCTGGCCGACGCGATGATCGCCGCCCACTACCCGCTGCAGGCGCTGCTCTACGGGGTCGCGCTGCACCGCTACCTGCGCTGGCGGTTGCCGGGCTACCGGCCGCAGCAGCACCTCGGCGGTGTGTTGTACCTGTTCGTGCGCGGCATGTGCGGCCCGGACACCCCGACCGTGGACGGAGCCCCCGCTGGTGTGTTCGGCTGGTCGCCACCGCCGGAGCTGACCGTCGAGCTGTCCGCGCTGCTCGACCGCGGTGCGCCGTGACCGCCGCACCGCCGGTCGAGCCGCGCACGGGCGAGGCGGTCGTCGATCCCGCGGACGCCCGGCTGGCCCACTCCGCCGGCGGGCTGCTCGGCGCGTTCAACGCGGCCGGTGTGCTGGACGCGGGGGACGTGCACGTGGCCACCCGGGTCGGCGCGCTGGCCGGGGAGCGCTCCGAGCCGGCGCTGCTCGCGCTGGCCCTCACGGTGCGCGGACTGCGCCTGGGCTCGGTGTGCGTCGACCTGGCCGCAGCGCGGCGCACGGTGCTCGGCGCCGGTGACGAGCTGCTCGACGTCTCCGCGCTGCCGTGGCCGGAACCCGGTTCCTGGCTGGCCGGGTGCCGGTCCGGCCCGCTGGTGGCCGACGGCGCCGACGCCCCGGCCGGGCGCCCGCTGCGGCTGGTCGACGGGCTGCTCTACCTGGACCGCTACTGGCGCGAGGAGGAGCTGGTCCGGCATTCGCTGCAGCAGCGGGCGGCCGAGCGGCCACCCGCCGTGGACCTGCCGCGGCTGCACGCCGGCCTGGCCGAGCTGTTCGGCGATCCGGCCGCGCAACGGCAGCGGCTCGCCGCCGCGGTGGGCGTGCTGCGCCGGGTCACCGTGCTCGCCGGCGGGCCGGGCACCGGGAAGACGACCACCGTGGCCGGGTTGCTGCGGCTGCTGTTCGACCAGCCCGGACCACCACCGCGGGTCGCGCTGGCCGCACCGACCGGGAAGGCCGCGGCCCGGCTGGAGGAGACGGTGACGGCTGCGCTGCCCGCCGCGATCACCGCGCTGCTGCCGTCGGCAGCCACCCTGCACCGGTTGCTGGGCCGCTTCGGTAGCGGGCGCCGGCAGCGGCTGCCCTTCGATGTGGTGGTGGTCGACGAGACGTCGATGGTGTCGCTGACGATGATGGCCCGGCTGCTGGAGGCCGTGCGCCCGCAGGCGCGGCTGATCCTGGTCGGCGATCCGGACCAGCTGGCCTCGGTGGAGGCCGGTGCGGTGCTCGGCGACCTGGCCCGGGCCGACGGCGCGCCCGAGCCCGCGCTCGACGAGGCGCTCTCCGCGCTGGACCTGCCCGGCGGGGTACGCAACGGGGTGGTCACCCTGGACCACGTCTGGCGCTTCGGCGGCGTCATCGCCGAGTTCGCCCGGGCCGTGCAGGCCGGCGACGCCGATGCCGTGGTCGCGCTGCTGCGGGCCGGCCACGACGATCTCGAGTTCGCGGTGGACGACACCGGGACCGGCGACGTCGGCGACGGCGCCCGCGCGGCCGTGCGCCGGGACGTGGTCGCCGCGGCCGCGGCGCTGGTGGCTGCGGCCCGGCGCGGTGACGCGCCGGCCGCGCTGGCCGCGCTGGAGCGGCACCGGGTGCTGTGCGCGCACCGGCACGGGCGCCACGGCGTGACCCGGTGGACCGCCGACATCGAACGCTGGCTGCACGAGTCGATCCCCGGGACCGGCGCTGATCCGTGGTACCCCGGGCGACCGGTGCTGGTCACCGCGAACGACTACGACAGTGGCCTGTTCAACGGTGACATGGGGGTGGTGGTGGCCCGCCCCGAGGGCCCGCGGGTGGCGTTCGCCCGCGGCGGCCCACCGTCGCTGTACCCGCCGGCCCGGCTGTCGGACCTGGTGACCGTGCACGCGATGACCGTGCACCGCGGCCAGGGCAGCCAGTTCCAGCGGGTCAGCGTGGTGCTGCCGCCCGCCGAGTCGCCGCTGCTGACCCGCGAGCTGCTCTACACGGCGGTCACCCGGGCCCGCGCGCACGTCCGGGTGGTGGGGACCGAGGCAGCGGTGCGTGCCGCGGTCGGACGGCCGGTCAGCCGGGCCAGCGGGTTGCGGCACCGGCTCGGACGGCCGCCGTGATCGGCGGCGGCCCGGTCGGTCTGCCTCGCCCACCGACGGTGGACACCGGTGCGGCTTTCCGGTGCGTCCGAGGCCCGATGGGGCGATCTTTGCGTGGTCGGCGCGCCAGGGTGTGCCGGTAGCTCCTAGCCTGGAGCGGCAACAGCAAGTGGGGCAGCTTCGAGTGGGGCGCGACCCTGGAGTGCGCGGAGGGCATCGTGGCGATCTCGTACGGCGACCTCGGCACGGTCGGGTCCGCGGACGGGTCGGACGCCTTCCGCCGCTCCCCGCACGGCGCCGCGGTGTTCGAGGTGTCGGCCGCCCAGCGGCCGCGAGTACTCGAGTGGGCCCGGGGCCAGCGCGTCCCGCACGCGGCGCGGCGTCCGGTGCACACCCCGTCGGTGGACGCCTGGGCGGTGCTCGACGGCGGCGTCGTGCACCTCTACGGCTACGGGCTGACGACGCTGCCGGCCGGCGTGCACGTCGTCGGGTTGCAGGCGTTCCGGCTGATCCTGGCCGAGCTGGGCTTCCCGGTGCCGGACGGACTCACCGAGGCCAGCACGATCACGGCGCCCGATCTGCGAGCCCGGCTCGCGAGGAGCTCGGCGATCGATCCGTCCATGATCGAGCAGGCCGAGCTGCTGGCCACCTGCACCGACGCGACCATGCTGCGCTTCGTGGCGACGACCCTGCTGGCCGAGTACGGCACGTCGGCCGGTCACTCCGGAAAACGCTGAGCGGTCTCAGGCCGCCGCGGCCCGCCGCAACGCCCGGTACAGCAACGCCGGCTCCCCCAGTCGCCGGCGCAGCGCGCGCTCCAGCCCGGCGATCGGGTACAGGTTCTGCGGGGCGCGGGCGTCCTTGTACTCGGTCGACGCGAACCGCACCAGCGTCACCTGGCTCAGCGCAGCCAGCTCGATCGCCCGCTCCGCACCTCCGTCGGCCGCGCACTCCACCCGCACCACCCCGGCCCACGGCGCGCCCGGCGCCGCCGGCAACCGCAGATACCAGGTGAACCGCTCCCAGCGCGGCTGCCGCAGCGCGAACACCGGGGTGCGCTGGCCGCGGCCGAGCGCCGCGACGATGCCGCCGAGTGCCGCCGGCAGGTAGGTGTCCCGGTGCGACTTGATGAACCCGATCGCCCGCGGCAGCGGCCGATGCGGCAGCGGACCGTCCAGCACGGTGAGCGCGATGTCGCCGCCGCCGTGCTCGGTCGGGCGGTCCAGGGCCACCAGCACCTCCGCCGCGGCCAGGCTGCGCTGCAGCGCCAGCGACAGGGTCTGCATCGGCGGCCGGTCGGGCAGCGGAGTGGTGTGGGTTCCGGCGTAGGTGCCGGCAGCGGTCACGATGTCGGCGACCGCCGGTGCGGTGCTGAACAACCCGCGCTGCACCCGGGCGTCGACCAGGTGCGCCCCGCCGTCGACGCAGCAGCACATCACCCCGGCCGCGTAGGACGCGCACAGCGCCGGCGCCGCCGTACCGGCGCCCTCGTCCACCCACACCTGGGCATCGATCCGGCGCACCCCGTCGACGAACAGCACCGTCGGCGGCGCCTCGACCCCGGGCGTCGGGTCCAGCGGCTGCCACCGCTGGACGGCCAGCTCCGCGTCGAGCGCGACCTCCGCCGTCGACGCGCCCAGCTCGGTGTCCAGGCTGGTGCCGTAGGACGGGTCCCACGGGTCGACACTGAACTTCACGGTCGGGACCTCACCCGCTCTCCCGGACCACCGTCGAGGTGCGCTCGTCCCGGCTCACCGCGAACCGCACCGGCACCCGCTCGGCCAGCGCCGGCACGTGCGTGATCAAACCGACCACCCGGTCGCCGCGCACGGCCAGGTTCTCCAGGGTGCTGGCCACGATCTCCAGGTTGGCGTCGTCGAGGCTGCCGAAACCCTCGTCGATGAAGATCGATTCGAGCCGGGCGGCGCCGTGCGCCGCCAGCCCGGACATCTGCGCGGACAGCGCCAGCGCGAGCGCGAGGCTGGCCTGGAACGTCTCGCCGCCGGACAGTGTCTTGACCGGACGTCGGGCGTCGGCGTCGGCGTGGTCGACGACCAGGAACTCGCCGTCGGCGTGGGCGAGCTCGAACTGCCCGCCGGACAGTTCGACCAGGCTGGCCGAGGCGTCGGCGACCAGCGCGTCCAGCGCGGACGCGACCAGCCAGCGCGGGAAGCCGTCGGAGCGCAGCAGCCCGCCGAGCAGCTTCGCCACCTGCTGCGCGTTCTCCGCGCTGTCCTTCTCGGCGGCGATGCCGGCCGCGGCGGCGCGCCGCTCGACCACCCGTCGCTGCTCGCCGCGGGCCCGCTCCAGCGCGGCCGCGACGGCCTCCCCCGGCCCCGCCGTGAGCGGGATGTCGTGCGCGGCCAGATCGGCGACCAGCGCGGACTCGACCAGATCACGGCGTTCACCGGCGGCCCGGGCCTCGTCCTCGGCGGCGGCGAGCTCGCGTTCGCCCGCTTCGGTCCGGGCGCGCGCCCAGTCGGCGAGCGTGTTCCAGGCCGCGCGCAGGTCGGAGTCGGGCAGCGCCGGCGCCTGCAGCCCGACCAGCGGATCCCGCGCGGTCCGCAGCGCCTGCCAGGCGCGGGCCAGCTCCTGCCCGACCGCGGCGGCGGCACCGTCCGCGGAACGGGCCTGCTCGCGGGCCGCCCGCAGCTCGGCGCCTGCCGCGTCGGCCGCGGCCTCCAGGTCGGCCCGGACGGCCAGCGCGGCCGCCGCTTCGGCGTCCGACGGGGCACCGTCCAGCGCGGCGCGCAGCTGGGCCGCCCGCCGCTCGGTCGCGGCGACCACGTCCCGCGCCTCCTGCTCGGCGCGGGCGGCGGCGGTCTCGGCGGCGCGCCGGTCACGGATCGCCCGCTCCGCGTCGTCTCGGGTCCGCTCCGCGTCGGCCAGCGCGTTCTCGGCGGCGCCGACGGCGGCGCGGGCCGGCGCAACGGCCCGTTCGCGGGCGCCGGCCTCATCCGCCGCCCATCCCAGCAGCACGGTCCAGCCCGCACGGACGTCGTCGCCGGCCACCGCGGGGGCGCCGAACGGTACCAGCGGATCCCGGGCCGCCCGCAGCTCGGCGGCCGCCGCGACCAGGTCCTCCCGGATGGTCGCGACTGCCCCGGCAGCGGCGGCCCGCCGCGCGCGGGCGGTACGCACCGCGGTGGCCGCGGCGTCGATGTCGGCGGCCAGTCGGTCGAGCTCGGCGAGCAGCTCGTCGAGAGCGGCACCGAGCGCGCGCAGCGCCGGGTCGTCCACCGAGTCCAGGTCCACCGCGCCCGGGTCGGACCCCGCGCCACCGGAGCCCGGCGCCGGGCGGTCGGTGTCCCGCGAAGCGCCGTCCCGCACCGCCGCGAACGCCGCCGCCAGCGCGGCGACCCGCGATGACGTCCCGGCCACCGCGGCCCGGTCCAGCACCGACGAGATCGACCCGGCCAGCTCCGACCACAGCCGTCCGGCGGTGTCGGCCAGCCCGGCCACCGCCTGCGCGGCCCGCACCTGCGCGGCCGCGCCGGCGGACTCCCGCTGCCGGGCCGTTTCGAGGTCCCGTTCCGCCGCGGCCACCTCCCGCTCGGCCTCGTCCAGGCCGGCGTCGGCGGGCAGCGGCGCCGGCAGCTCGCGCACCCGCTGCGCGCAGACCGGGCAGTCGGCACCGGCGGTGAGACCGGGTCGCAGCGCGGCGGCCAGGTTGCTGCGCTGCCGCTCCGCCCGCCTGGCCTGGGCGTGCTCCAGCCGGTGCCGGGTCTCGCGCAGCGCGGTCATCGCGGTGGCCAGCGCCCGGTCGGCGTCCTCCCGGGCGGCGGTCGCGGCGCGCCGCTTCGCGAGCACGTCGGTCAGCGAGCGCAGGTCCCGGCGGGCGTGCTCGAGGGGGGCCCGCGGCGGGGCCGCGGCCAGCGCGGCGCGACCCAGGGTGTCGGCGCTCTCGGCGGCGTCGAGTTCGGCATCGGCCTGCTCCAGCGCGGCCCCCGCCGCGGCCCGCCGCCGGGCCAGCTCGTCCAGTCCGGGCGGAGCGGCCAGCCCACGGAGGCCGTCGAGCTCGGCGACCAGCCGGGTCAGCTGGTCGCGGGCGGCAGCCAGCACGCCGCCGGCCTCGTCGCGGACCGTCCGGGCCCGGTCGGCGGCCTCGTGCGCGTCGGCCGCGTCGTGGCCGGCCAGCTCGTATGCGGCGTAGGCCTTCTCCGCGCGCTCCCGCAGCCCGGGCAGCTCCGCCTGGCCCGCGGCCAGCTCGGCGTGGTCGCGGCGCACCTGCTCCAGGCGGCCGCGTTCCGGGGCCGCGGCCAGCTGCCGCCGCGCAGCGGCGTCGGCGGTCTCGGCCGCGACGACGCGCTGCGTCGCGGCCCGCGAGCCGGCCGCGGCGGCTCGCTCGCGCGCGTCCAGGTCGTCGATCCCGGCCGGCACGGTCAGCCCGCGCAGCAGCTCCCGCTCCGCCCGCACCCGCTCGGCCCGCGCCTGCGCCTCGCGCAGCCGCTGCCCGGCCGCGGCCAGCTCGGGTACGGCCGCGCCGACCCGTTCCGCCAACGCCTGCACCGCTGCCACCCGCTCGGCGGCGGCCCGCTCGACCGCTTCGGTCGCGTCGGCGTAGCCGCCGAGCTGCTCGCCCAGCAGCTCGGCCCGCGTCCGCTGCTGTGCGGCCTCGCTGTTGGCCGCCTTGGCGATGACGTCGTAGATCCCGAGGCCGAGGATGCGCACCAGCTTCTCCTGGCGCTTGCGCGGCTCGGTGTGCAGGAACTCCGCGAACTCGCCCTGCGGCAGCACCACGCAGGTGCAGAAGTCACCGAACGGCAGCCCGAGCAGCTCCTCCACGGCGACCGTGGTCGCGCCGGCGCCGTCGGCCAGCGGCTCGGTCTCCTCCCCGACCGCCCCGGTCCCGGACGGGTCGTGCAGCCGCTCCAATCGCGCGTTGCGCACCGACACCGCACCCGAGGAGGGCGCCCGGCGCAGCTCGCGGGCCACCACGTAGCGCCGGGCGCCGACGTCGAAGACGAAACGCACCGTGCCGCGCCCCGCCGTCGGGGCCAACGCCAGCCCGACGGTGCGCCGGTCGTCCCAGCGCGGCACCGAGCCGTACAGCGCGAACGTCATCGCGTCGATCACCGTGGACTTGCCGGACCCGGTCGGCCCGATCAGCGCGAAGTACTCGGCACCCGCGAAGTCGACGCTGGTCGGCTCGCGGAAGGACGCGAAGCCGGCCATCTCCAGCAGCACCGGGCGCATCAGCCGCCGCCGACCATGTCGTCGTGCAGCCGGCGGAACAGCTGCTCCACCCGGGGATCGGCGACGCCGCGGGTCCCGAGGTACTCGACGAACAGCTCGCCAGGGCTGCGCGGCGCGTCGCCCCCCGCAGCGGGGCGGGACGGTGTCACCGCGGCGGCGAACTCCGGGTCGATCCGCACCTCCAGAGCGTTCGGCAGGATGGCGGTGACCTCCTCGCGCAACCCGGCCCTGGCGGGCTCCCGGACGTAGACGCGCAGGTAGTCCTCGCCCACCCCGGCGGCCAGCGCGGTGAGCTCGGCCAGGGTGCCGCGCAGCGTCCGCAGCCGCCGCCCGCTGCTGATCGGGATGTCGGTGACCGCGGCGGGGGTGCCCGGCGCCGCCTCCACCAGGCAGACGACCGGGGTGTTCTGCTCCTCGCCGAAGTCGACGGCGTACGGCGCGCCGCAGTAGTGCACCGGGCACGGGGCGTCCATCCGCTGCCGCCGGTGCAGGTGCCCGAGCGCCACGTAGTGCGCGTCCACCGGGAAGATCGACGCCGGCACCGCGTACTCGAAGATCGACTGCGCGGTGCGCTCGCCGCCGCCCATCCGCCCGTTCAGCACGGTCAGGTGGGCCAGCACCAGGTTCACCGCGTCGTCGCGGAAGCCGGCGGTCAGCGCGGCCAGGATGTCGCGCAGCTGCTGGTCGTAGGCTCCTGTGTTCTCGGCCGGGGTGTTGGCCACCAGCTCGGCGGCGCGCACCGCGTAGCGCTGGGACAGGAACGGCAGCACCGCGACCGTGGCCTGCTCGCCGGTCGAGCGAGCGGTGAACTCCACGACACCGCCGCGCTCGGCCGTCCGCACCGACCCGACCAGGGTGATCCCGGCGGCCCCGGCGAGCGGACGGTAGGCGTCGAGGGTGGCGGCGTGATCGTGGTTGCCGGCGATCGCGATCACCTCGGCGCCGGTGCCGGCCAGTCCCAGCAACGTGCGGACCACCAGCTGCTGGGCCGGCGCGGAGGGTGCCGCGGAGTCGTAGAGGTCGCCGGCGACGAGCACCGCGTCGACCTCGCGCTCCCGGGCCACCCCGACGATCTCCCGGAGCACCTGCTCCTGCTCGTCGAGCCGGCTGTGTCCCTTGAGGGTCTTGCCGACGTGCCAGTCGGCCGTGTGCAGCAACCGCATCAGGCGGTCATCGTAAGCGCGACGAAGATCGGATCCGCGCAGGGACACGGTCGGGGAACCAGCCGCGCGCCGATACCGAATGTTCAACGATCCGGCGATCCACGGTAGGTTCGGCCCCATGGCGGCGGCATCGGCGGCGGACGCGTTCAGCACGCTCGCCGCCGACCGCGGCGGGCTGGCCCGCAGCAGCACCGCCGAGCGGGTGGCCGACATCATGCGGGAGCGGATCACCGACGGCTCGCTGCCTCCCGGTTCCCGGCTGCCCGAGGACGCCGTCGGCACCGCGCTCGGGGTCTCGCGCAATACCCTGCGCGAGGCCTTCCGGCTACTGGTGCACGAGCGGCTGGCCGTGGCCGAGTTCAACCGCGGGGTGTTCGTGCGCAAGCTGACCCGCGCCGATGTGCAGGACCTCTACCGGGTGCGCCGGCTCGTCGAGTGTGCGGCCGTGCGCCGGGCCGGCGAGGCCAGCCCGGCGGCGCTCGGCGCGCTGCGCCGGACGGTGGCCGACGGGGAGCAGGCCGCCGCCGAGGGCCGCTGGTCCGAGGTCGGGACCGCCAACATGCGCTTCCACCAGGCGATCGTCGGGTTGGCCGGGAGCGCCCGGCTGGACGAGTTCATGCGCCAGGTATCGGCCGAGCTCCGGCTGGCCTTCCACGTGATGGACAACCCGCGCGCCTTCCACGAGCCCTACCTGCGGCGCAACCGGGAGCTCGCGGCGATGATCGAGGACGGCGACGGGACCGGCGCCGAGCGCCTGCTCGAGGCCTATCTCGGCGACGCGGAGCGACAGCTGCTGGAGAGCGCGCCGGCGACCTGAGGACAGGTCCCCGGCGCGCATCCCCGGCGGGTCAGCGGCGCAGCTGCGCCACCAGCGCCCGCGTGCTGTCCCGGCGTCCCCAGGCCACGATCGCGACCAGCACCAGGACCACCGCGGGGATCACCGCCAGCATCCCGCCACCGACGGCCAGGGTGGCGATCACGGCGCCGATCATGAGGGCGACGAAGCAGAGCGCGGCCAACCCGGTCAGCCGCGGCACGAACATCGCGATCGCGCCGGCCAGTTCGAGGGCACCGACGATGTACATCCCGGGCGTGCCCAGCCCCATGGCCTCGAACCCGGCGACGTTCTGCGGGTCGGCGGTGAGCTTGCCGTACGCGGAGAAGGCGTAGACCGCGGCGAGCAGGACCTGCAGGGTCCAGAGCCCGATGTTGGCGGCGCGCGAGGGGGTGTGGGTCGGGGTGGCGTTCATGGTGCTCATCGGGGGCTCCGTCCGTGGGGTGGGCACTGCGGTTGCCGGTTCAGACCCTCCGGTCGTCGGAAACTCATCGCCCGCTGCGGAACGCGTTGCGGCGCCCGGCCCGAGCAGCCGTCCGACGACGGGCAGCAGGGCGAGCGAGACCGCGATGAACAGGCCGACCCGCAGGTAGTTCAGGTCCTGCCAGAGCGCGGCGCGTTCGAGCAGGGCCGGATCGACGCCGGTCCCGGTGATCCCCTGCAGCTCGATGATCGTGGGCGCGAAGTAGGCCACCGTCCACACCCGCAGCGCGACGTGCACGGCCAGCAGGGCGAGCAGGCGGCGGCGGACCGGCGCAATCCGCCAGCTGAACGCGATGGCCAGCAGGAACGTGAGCTCGTGCAGGCTGTGCGCGACGATCCAGAAGACCATGAAGTCCAGCCCGTACGGCCCGCGGAACACCGCGAGCGACTCCGGCGGCGCTGCGGCCCATGCCGGCACGATCGTCGTCGTCTCGAACACCTGCGCCCCGTTCAGCGTGAACTCATTGCCCAGTTGCGGAGCGCGGTGCGCGCCGCGCAGGTGGCGGTCGCGGCGCGGGACCAGGCGATCGGCGAGCTACTGGGGGTCAACGCCACCGACCACCGCTGCCTCGACCTGCTCGACCAGCGCGGACCGATGACGGCGAGCACGCTCGCGGCCGCACTCGGGTTGACCCGCAGCGCGACCACGACGGTGATCGACCGGTTGCAGGCCCTGGGGTACGTGCGGCGGGCGTCGAGTGCGCAGGACCGGCGCCAGGTGCTGGTCGAGCTGACCCCGCTGCTGCGCCGGCGAGCCGGTGAGCTCTACGGCGACCAGGGCGAGGTGCAGGCCGCCCTGGAGCGCTACTCCGACGCGGAACTGACCCTGCTGCTCGAGTTCGTCCGCTGGGACCGGGACTTCAACGAACGCCGCGTCCGGGATCTGACCGACGGCCGAGGCCGGGCCACCGGACCGACCACCCGGTGACCAACGGGACGTCACGGTCCGTGGGTCGACGACGGATCACCATGGTGTCCCGCTCGGCGAGGCCCCGGGCCGGGACCGGCGCGGTGGCCGCTACTCCGGGGCGTTCGCTCCGGCACCACCGATCCGGTAGGGCGTGCTCACGCCGGTGTACATCAGGTGCGCGGTCAGACCCTCGGCCGCGTGCACCAGCTGGTGGCAGTGGTCCATCCAGATGCCCGGGTTGTCGGCGAGGAAGGCGATCTCGTAGGTCTCGCCGTTGCCGACGTTGAGCGAGTCCACCCACCACGGGCTGCCGGTCGCCGCTGTCCCGTTGCGGGCCAGCACCACCGCGTGGTGCCCGTGCAGGTGCATCGGATGCACCTCGCCGCTGCTGTTGCTGATCCGCATCCGGACGACGTCGCCCTCGGCGACCAGGTACATCGGCACGTCCGGGAACATTCGCCCGTTCACCGTCCACCAGTAGCCGGGACGGCCGTCCAGGAACCCGGGTCGGCGCCCGATCGCGTAGTCGAAGGTGCGGGTCGTCACGGCCGGATCGAACGGCAGGGCCGCCGGAGTGCCGTAGCCCAGCAGGTCCAGGTCACGCGCCGGTCGCGGGGTGGCCGCTGCGGTGGCCGGGCCGAGCACGACGGCCAGCGCCCCGGACAGCTCCACCCGCGCCCCGCCCACCGGCACCACGATCTCCAGATCCACCCGGGCGCCCGCGGTGAGCAACACGGCGACGCCGGCCACCGGCCCCGGTCCGTGCAGGTCGGTGCCGTCCACCGCGAGCACCCGGAAGTCGGCTCCGCTGACCCACACCGGCATCGGCCCGTTGTCGGTGTTGATCACTCGAATCCGGACGCGCTCCCCGGCGCCGCGTCCACCCGCAGATCCCCAGGCTGCCCGTTGATCGTGT
>DATMDS010000058.1:0-7653 GCA_035557575.1 Pseudonocardia sp.
GATCGGGGCGACGCCCGGCCGGCACGACACCAACGCCCAGTTCGCGGCAGCGATGAGTTCCGCGGCGCGCCACGGTCCAACGTGCATGACCCAGACGACCTACGCCGCTACCACCACCGCCAGCCGTCCGGCCCGCCCCGGCCGGGCCGCCGACATCGCCCTGTGGACCCTGCAGGTGCTGACCGCCGCCACGTTCGTGTTCGCCGCCATCCCCAAGATCACCGCCGACCCGATGGCCGTGGCCGGGTTCGCCATGATGGGCATCGGCCCCGCCGGCCTGCTCACCATCGGCCTGCTCGAGGCGGCCGGGGCCATCGCCATGTTCATCCCCCGGCTCACCGGGCTGGCCGCCCTCTGCCAGGTCGCCCTCATGATCGGTGCGGTGACCACCACGCTGGTCTTCTTCGGCCCCTCGATGGTCGCCCCGCCCGCCATCGTGCTGGTCGTCGTCGCGATCATCGCCTACGGCCGTCGGCGCAGCACCGTCGAGCTGGTCTCCGCGGTGCGCGGGCTCGTCTCACGCTGAGCCGACCCGCCGCTACCCGGAATGCCGGGCGCCGCGGCCGACTTGAACCTCGTTGTGACTCCGACCTCCCGCGCGGCCGTGGGCCTGCGCTCCGAGCGCGGGCCGGTGCTGCTGGCCCTGATGGTGTCCACCGGGCTGATCGCGATCGACGCGACCATCCTCGCCACGGCGGTCCCGTCGATCGTCCGCGACGTCGGCGGGTTCGCCCAGTTCCCGTGGCTGTTCTCGGTCTACCTGCTGGCCCAGGCGGTGTCGGTGTCCGTGTACGCCAAACTGGCCGACACCTTCGGCCGCAAACCGATCATGCTGCTCGGGATCGGGCTGTTCCTGGTCGGGAGCGTGCTGTGCGGCCTGGCGTGGAGCATGCCGGCGTTGATCGCCTTCCGGGCCCTGCAGGGTCTGGGCGCCGGCGCCGTCGCCCCGATGGCCATCACCATCGCCGGCGACATCTACACGGTGGCCGAGCGGGCCACCGCCCAGGGCTACATCGCCAGCGTCTGGGCCATGTCGTCGGTGATCGGGCCGACCCTCGGCGGGGTGTTCTCCCAGCTCGGCCTGTGGCGCTGGATCTTCCTGGTCAACGTGCCGCTCTGCCTGCTCGCCGGGGCGCTGATCATGCGGAACTTCCGCGAGGAGGTGCAGCGCCGCAAGCACCGCATCGACTACCTGGGATCGGTGCTGCTGACCAGCGGCCTGACCCTGCTCATCCTCGGGGTGCTGGAGGGCGGCCAGGCCTGGGCCTGGAGCTCACCGATGAGCATCGCGGTGTTCGCTGTGGGGGGCGGGCTGCTCGTCGCGTTCGCGCTGGCCGAGCGCCGCGCCGCGGAGCCCGTGCTGCCGCTGTGGGTGCTGAGCCGGCGGCTGCTCGCGACGACGACCTTCCTCGCCCTCGGCGTCGGCGTCATCCTCATCGGGTTGACCTCGTACGTGCCGACCTACCTGGAGAACTCGCTCGGGGTGCCGCCGCTGGTCGCGGGCCTGGCGCTCGCCGCGCTCACGCTGGGCTGGCCGCTGTCGGCGAGCCTCTCCGGCCGGTTGTTCTACCTGCGGCTCGGCTTCCGGCCGACCATCCTCATCGGGCTCGGGCTCGTCGTCGCGGGCTCCGCGACGCTCGCGCTGCTCGCGCACACGCCGTCGGTGCTGCTGGTCGCGCTCACCTGCTTCGTCACCGGCCTGGGGATGGGCCTGGTCGCCACGCCCTCGCTGATCGCCGCGCAGGCCAGCGTCGGATGGGACGAGCGCGGCGTGGCCACCGGCGCGAACATGTTCGCCCGGTCCATCGGCAGCGCGGTCGGCGCGGCGGCGCTCGGCGCCGTGGCCAACGGGGTGATCACGGCCTCCGGGCGCCCGGCGACCGACCCGGTGGCCGCGGCCGAGTCCGGTGCGGCGGTGTTCCTCGCCGTGCTGGTGGTCGCCGCGCTCACCGTCGTGGCCGGGCTGCTGATGCCGAAGGTGGACGCGGCCGTGGGCCGGCAGCCGGCGGAGCCGACCGACACCGAACCCGCGGCGGCGTAGCCGCGCCCGGCAGGGCACGCGGCCGCGCGGTCTCGGTCAGGAGCGGTCAGTCCCCGTCGTCGCGCAACGTCAGGATGGTCCGCAGCACGAACTCGACGGCCGACTCGAACGCCGCCGCCCGCAGCTCGTCCCGGGCCGCCAGGTTCTGCGACGCGAAGCTCAGCATCTGCTCCGGACCGACCCGCCGCACCAGCATGGCGGCGATCTCCTCGAGCTCGACACCCGGATGGTCCAGGCCGGTCAGCGCGAACTCGACGACCAGCTCCTCCTCGGTCATGTGCTGCGCGAACCCGTCATGATTCCGACACCCGAGCTCGTCCTCGTTCAGCCATAGCCGCCCGTCCGCCGCCGCGTCCGCATGGTAGCCGTGCGCGTCACCGGCACGTCGCAGGATGAGACGGTCGTGACCGGAGTGGGATGAGACGGTGCCGGAACGCAACACGGCCGCCGGGGTCAGGAGCTTTCGATGTCGACTGTGGATCGACAGGCGGGGGATCGACAGCCGGGTGCGGTCACGCCCCCGCAGGCCACGCTGTCGACCACGTGGCACCGGGACCTGTTCGCGGCGATCGAACGGTGGCGGTGGCTGCACACGCTGAACGACCGGGTGTCCGCCGTGACGCAGCCGCTGTACGACCGGCACCGCAGCGACGTGGCCGTCGAGCTCATGCACGGCGGCCGGTGGGCCGGGCACTCCGTGCACGCCGCGCTCAGCGACCTGCCGATCGGGCTGTGGTCGGGCACCGTCGTGCTCGACCTGCTGGGCAAGGACGTCGCGGCCGACGGCAACCGCATCGACCCCGCCGCGACGCTCAGCGCCGCGGGCCTGGTGGCCGCGGCAGCCACGGCCGCGACCGGGGTCACCGACTGGACCGTGAGCGACAACGAGGACCGCCGGGTCGGGCTCTTCCACGGCCTGCTGAACCTCGCCGGCACGACCCTGCAGGCCGCCTCACTGGCCGCACGACTGACCGGCCGGCGGCGCTCGGCCCAGGTTCTCGGCGTGACCAGCATGACGGTCACCGCGGCGGCCGGCTTCGTCGGCGGCCATCTGGTGCAGGGCCGGGCCGTGATGGTCAACCGGGTCGCGACCACCAGCGGGCCCAGCCGGTGGGTGCGGGCACTCGCCGATGCGGAGCTGCCGGACGGCGCCACCATGGGGATCACCGTGGAGGGTCGGCAGATCCTGCTGCACCGCAGCGCCGACCACGTGTACGCGGTGGACGACCTCTGCAGCCACGCCGGGGCGCTGCTCAGCCGCGGTGACGTCAGCGACTGCATCGTCACCTGCCCGCTGCACGCCTCCCGCTTCGACCTGCGGGACGGTCGCATCGTGCGCGGACCCGCGCACCACCCCCAGCCGGCACTGCCGACGCGCGTGCGCAACGGCTGGATCGAGGTGCGGGGTTCCCAGCCCCGAGCCAGGCGCGCGAAATCCTAGGAGGAGACATGGCGTGGGAAGCGGTGGCCGATCTCGACCAGCTCGAGGAGGGCGACATGATGCTCGTCCATCTCGGCGAGCCCATCTGCGTCGTGCGGCTCTACGAGGACGAGGCCGTCGCCGTGCACAACACCTGCACCCACCAGCAGCAGCCGCTCAACGAGGGCTACCTGCAGGAGGACGACACGCTGATCTGCCCCGCCCACAACTCCTGCTTCGACCTGCGCACCGGCGAGCCGCGCGGGGTGCCGGCCGTCTCCCCGATCCCGGTGTACGCGTGCAAGATCGAGGACGGGGCCATCTGGGTGGACGTGGAGCAGCAGCTCAACGACGCGGCCATCCCGCACAAGCCCTACCACTGAGCCGCCCTGCTCAGCGCTTCTCCTCGGGGGCCGGTAGCCCCGACGACTCGCCGAAGGCACGGAGCCGGGCGCCGACGTCGAACCGGTGGGCGTCGTCGAGCAGCGTCCGAGCGGCGTCGGCCCGACCGCGGGCCGCCAGGTAGCCGCCGGCCTGCGCGAGCAGCCAGACCACGTCGTCAGCCACGATGTCGAGCCGCCGGGCCGGGTCGGTCGCCGCGAGCACGTGCGGCAGCAGCAGCCGCCAGGTCGGCCAGCCGCCGGGCTCGGCCGCCGGGCGGTCCGGCGCGGCGGCCCGCAGCAGTCGGACGGCGATCGCCGTCCAGCCGCCGTCGTCGGGGTGGTCCTGGTCGGTGCGGGCCCTGAGCAGCTCGGCGGGCACCGCATGCAGCGCGACGTCGTCCGCACCGACCCGGGCCAGGCCGCGGCGGCGCAGCAGCGCGGTGTGCTCGGCGAGCTCGGACCGGTCGCGCACGGTGGCCGCGAGCGGCTCGGGCAGCTGATGCGCATTCTCGGCGGCCAGCCAGAGGGGCATCGGCGCCGGGCCCAACCACGCCACGAGGGTGAGCAGCGCGAACGCCTGCGGATCGTCGGCGGCCAACCGGTCCAGCGTCACCGTCCAGACCGCCTCGGCTCCGCCGCGGTCCGGGGCATCGGCCGGCCGGTCGAGCAGCAGCGCACGGAAGGCGTCGACGTCCATGTCGGTGTCGGCGAGCAACGCGGCGGCCGGACCTACGGCCAGCGGCAGGTCGCCGAGGCCGGCAGCGATCTCGTCCGCAGGCTCGGCGGCCAGGTCGGGCCGCGCGGACCGCAGCAGCGCCACCGATTCCGCGCGGGTGAACGCGGGCACCGTCACCGGGCTGGCGAGCTGCCGCCACGCCGCGTCGGACGAGGCGATCAGGACGTCACCGGGTCCATCCGGCAGGTAGCGGGCCAGCCCGCGTGGGCTCCCGGCGTCGTCGAGGACCAGCAGCCACCGGTGCCGGCGCGGCAGTGCCTCGAGCAGCTTCGCGGTCGCCTGGTCGGCCGAGTCGGTGGTGACGGCCAGCCCGAGGGCCTCCGCGAGCTCCGCCATCCGGTCCGGGACCAGGTCCGGATCCAGTGCCGGGATCCACCAGGCGATGTCGTAGCGGTCACGGTGCCGGTGCAGGAAATCGATCATTGCGGTGGTCACGCCCAGCCCGGCCGCGCCGCCGTCCGGCCGCAACCAGACCGGCCCGCCCACGTGCACCGTCGCCGCCAGCTCGGCCAGCAACGGCTCGCGGTCGACCGGGGTCGCGGCCCGGACCGGGACGTTCCAGATCGGCCGGGGTGGCGAGCGGCGGCGCTGCTCGGGGATGCGCACCCGCGCGGCGTTGCGGCGGGCCCGCGCGCGGAGCAGCGTGACGATGCCGACGGCCAGCAACGCCGCCACCACCACGCCGACCACCACCGCGACGAGTGCGCCCGGCCCACCGCCGGCCCGCGCTGGCGGCTCGGACGGAACGGACGGAACGGACGGAACGGCGACCTCGCTGGTCAGCGGCCCACTTGCGGTCTCGACGCGCACCACGGCGGTGGCCGGGAGCGGGTCCGGCGCCGGGAACGTCAGCAGGTAGCACCGGCCCAGCGCCGAGGCCACCTGGTCGAACGCCCCGAGGACGTCCCCCGGCGCCGCGCTCACGGCCACGCCGCCGGTGCCGGCGGCGACGGTCGTCCAGAACTCGGATGCCGCGGCCCCGGCCGGTGTCCCGCCTTCGGTGCCGACCACCGCCAGCAGCACACCCGCCGACCGCATGCGCTCGACGATCGCTGACGCCGGCTCGCCCTCGGCGTCGGGCGCGCCGGTCGCGAGCACGACGAGCCGGGGTTCCGCCGGGTCGGGCGGCAGCTGGGCCACGGCCAGGTCGAGGGCGGCGGCGGTGTTGCGCTCGCCGCCGGGCTGCACAGCACTGAGACCGCGCAGGGTGTCGGCCCGCTCGGACGGCCAGGGCACCGCAACGGTCGGGGGCGTGCCGTCGGTGATGACCGTGCTGCGGGTCGACGCCGGCGCCGCGAGCACGAGGCCCGCCGCACCCCCCAGCCTGACCGGCAGCACCGGGCTGCCGGCGCTGGACGCGTCGATGACGAGGGCCATCGCCAGCCGGTCGGACAGCACCGGTTCGGCCCTGGCCGGCTGCGGCATGCCGCGCACCGACAGGGAGAAGGCGTCGGACCGCAGGTCACCTGATCCGTCCGGCACCTGCGCCAGCAGCCGGACCTGCCCGTTCGCCGTGCCGCCCGGCACGACGACGAGCGCCGGCTGGGCGGCGGCACCGGGTGCACCCAGCACGGCCAGCACCACCAGCAGAACGAGCAGCGCAGTGGACCTGCGCCGCCTACCGGACCGGATCCGCGGACAGGACGACATTGTCCGCCGGCCCCGTCACCGGGAAGAACACGCCGGGTCCGCTGCGCGCGTCGACATGGCCGAGGATCACCGGGGGCCCGGCCTGACCGGGCCGGAGCCCGCAACCGGCGGGAGGGCCGGCGGGACGAGCGCGCCGGCCATCCCGCCGCCGCCGGTCTGGGCACCACCCTGCGGCATCTGCGCCGCCAGGGTCGCCCCGAAGGCGTCGGCCATGTTCCGCGCGATCCCCCACACCTGCGGAAGGGCCAGCGACGATCCCAGGCGCGGACGGACCCACCGCATCGTGCACGCCATGCCGCTACCTCCCCGGAGAGCGACGTACCCGCCGGCCTACTTCACCCCCGCCGGTGATGACGTCGCGGGCACCCTACGCCCAGATCAGGGGCTTCGGAACCGAGAGTAATCAGCCGTGCGCCCAACACCCGCACGCTTCGGCGAGTGACGCTTTCCGGGGCGAGTCCCGCCCCGCTCGTCACCCGTGGTGCCTCGACGACCAGGCGGCGGGGCGTGATCTGGCACGATGGCCGGACGGCGGCGAAGGGGTGACGGGTGGCGGAGCGGATCGCGATCCTCGGGGCGGGTGCGGTGGGCGGGATGCTGGGCGCGCTGCTCGCGTCGGCCGGCCACGACGTGACCGTCCTGGCGTCCGACCGCACCAGCACCGCGATCAACAACGACGGGCTGGTCCTGCGCAGCGAGCGGTTCGGGGACCGCCACGTCCGCGTCCCGGCCCGGCCGTGGCTCACCGCACCGGTCGACCTCCTGTTCGTCGCGGTCAAGGCCCCGGACCTGCTCGCCGCCGCGACCCGGGTTCCGGGGCAGCTGGTGCGGGAGGCGGCGATCGTGCCGCTGCTCAACGGGGTGGACCACGTGCCGCTGCTGCGCGCGATGTTCCCGGAGTCCACCGTGGTCCCGATGACGGTGACGGTCGAGGCGACGCGGCTCGGGCCCGGGGTCGTCGAGCACCTCTCGCCGTTCGCCGACTACGCGATCGCCGCCGGCCCCCGCCCGGCCGTTGTCGACCCGGCGACCCTGCTGGCCGGCGCCGGCCTTCCCGTGGACAGCTCGGCGCCGGACGAGGCCACCCTGCTGTGGCGCAAGCTGTCCTTCCTCGCTCCGTTCGCGCTGCTCACCACGGTGACTCGAGAACCGATCGGCCCCGCCCGGCAGGCGCGGCCCGACCTGCTGGACGCGCTGGTCGACGAGGCCGCCGCGGCCGCGGCCCTCGAGCGGGCGATGATCGAGCCGGACCCGGTCCGGGAGCGACTGCGGAGCATGCCGGACGGCATGCAGTCCTCCATGCTCAAGGACGCGCTCACCGGCTCCTCTCTGGAACTCGACGCCATCGCCGGCCCGATCCTGCGAGCGGCACCCGGAGCAGCGCCGGCCACCCGCGCCGTCGTCGCCGAGATCTCCCGCGCGC
>DATMDS010000059.1:0-6260 GCA_035557575.1 Pseudonocardia sp.
CCGCCACCGACCCGGCCGATGTCCCCACCGCCGCCTGGCACCGTTCCGAGCGCGCGACCGCCGCGGTCCGGGCCGCCGTCGAGCGGCTCCGCAACGACACCGCCGCCCAGGTCGGCCCCGCGGAGGCCGCGATCTTCGATGCGCACCTGCTGCTGCTGGAGGACGCCGAGCTGCTCGCCGACGTCCGCCGCCGCATCGACGCCGGCACCGGCCCGGCCCGCTCCTGGCTGGCCGCCACCGCGGCGGTGGCCGCCGACCTGGCTGCCCTGCCCGGGCCCTACCTGCGGGAACGGGCCGCCGACGTGCGCTCCATCGGCGCCGCGATGGCCCGCGAGCTGCTCGGCCGGCCGGCCGCAGCCGCCTCCCCCGCCCCGGTGCGCGGCGGCATCCTGCTCGCCGAGGACCTCAGCCCGGCCCAGGTGGCGACGCTCGACCCGGCCCGGATTCGGGGCATCGTGCTGGCCGCCGGCAGCCCGACCGGGCACGGCGCCATCCTGGCCCGGGCCAGGGGCATCCCGACGGTGGTCGCGGCCGGGCCGGTGGTCGCCACGATCGCCGAGGGCACCCGACTCGCGCTCGACGGGAGCACCGGCGAGCTGCTCGTCGACCCCGGCCCGGAGCGGATCGCGGAGTTCGAGCACCGCCGCGACACCGCCGCGGCCACCGCCACCGCCGCGCTGGCCGTCGCCTCCGCCGCCGCCGTCACCGTCGACGGGGAGGCGGTGCCCGTCGGCGCGAACGTGGGCAGCCCGGCCGACGCGGCCGCCGCGGCCGCCGGTGGCGCCGACCTGGCCGGGTTGGTCCGCACCGAGTTCCTGTTCCTGGGCCGCACCGCCGCCCCGGACGTCGACGAGCAGGTCGCCGCCTACCGCGGTCTGGCCGCGGCGCTGGGCGGGCGCCGGCTCACGCTGCGCACGCTGGACGTCGGCGGGGACAAGCCACTGCCCTACGCGCCGCAGGCCCGGGAGGCCAACCCGTTCCTCGGGGTCCGGGGCATCCGGTTCGCGCTGGCCGAGCGGGAGCTGCTGCGCACCCAGCTGCAGGCCGTCGTGCGGGTGGCGCAGGAGACCCCGATCAGCGTGATGTTCCCGATGGTCACCACGCTCGACGAGCTGGTCGCGGCCCGGCAGGCGCTCGACGACGCGGTGCGGGCGGCCGGGCGCGGCACCCCGCCCGGGCTGCAGGTCGGGATCATGGTCGAGGTCCCGGCGGCGGCGCTGCGCGCGGCCACCTTCGCCCCCCTGGTCGACTTCCTGAGCATCGGCACCAACGACCTCACCCAGTACGCGCTGGCCGCCGAGCGCGGCCACCCGGGCCTGGCCGCGCTGGGCGACCCGCTGGACCCGGCGGTGCTGGCGCTCGTCGCCGCGACCTGCCGGGCCGCGGCGGGCGGGCCGCTGGTCGCCGTGTGCGGGGAGCTGGCCGCCGACGAGCGGGCCACGCGGCTGCTGGTCGCGCTGGGCGTGCGCGAGCTCAGCGTGACCCCGCCCGCGATCCCGGCGATCAAGGCCGCGGTACGCCGGATCGAGCGCGCCGACGACGCCGAGCTGGTGCGCCGGGCGCTCGCCGCCCCGAGCGCGGCCGCCGTCCGCGACCTGCTGGCCACCTGAGCGCACCACCGACCCGACGAAGATCAAGTGGCGACCGCAGCGGGCAGCGACGACGCTGGAACCGTGCGCGCGGCCCCGGACTCCCCGACCACCGGCTACTTCCCGCCGGGCAGTGCCACCCGCGCGGTCATCGGGGACCCGGCCGCGCTGATCGGTGGCATCAGCGCGCTGTTCCTGCAGCCGCTGCACCCGCGGGCGATGGCCGGCGTCGAGCAGCACTCGTCGTTCCCCGACGACTTCTGGCCGCGCCTGGAACGCACGGCCGGCTACGTCACGACGCTGGCCTTCGCCGATCGGGCCACCGCGGACCGGGCGGCGGCCCGCGTGCGCGGCATCCACCGGCGGGTGCGCGGCGTCGACCCGGTCACCGGCGCCGGCTACGCGGCCGACGACCAGGACCTGCTGCGCTGGGTGCACGTCGCCGAGGTCAGCTCGTTCGCGCACGCGGTGCGCCGGCTGGGCCTGATCGACGAGGCCGAGGAGGACCGGTTCCTGGCCGAGCAGGTCCGGGCCGGCGCGCTGCTCGGCGCGCGGGACCTGCCGGCGAGCCGGGCCGAGGTGGAGCGGTACTTCGCACAGGTCCGCCCGGAGCTGCGGGCCAGCCCGTTGGCCCGCCGCGCGGTGCGCCGGCTGGCCCTCGCCCCGCTGCCGCTGCGGCTGGAGCTGCTCACCCCCGCCCGGCCGGCGTGGACGCTGGTCGCAGCGGTGGCGATCGGGATGCTGCCGCGCTGGGCCAAGGACCTCTACGGCCTGCCCCGGATCCCCGGCACCGGCTGGTTGTCCGACCGCGCGGTCACCGCCGGGCTGACCGCACTGCGGGCCGGGATGCTCGGGTTCAGGCGAGCCACTGGGCGGCCAGCACCACCACGGTGATCACCACGACGGCGGACGCCGCCACCGCACCGCCCAGGCCCCGGCGCCGGTCGGCCTGCGACTGGGCCACCACCGCGGCCACCGCGGCGAGGCCGTGCCAGATCAACGTGCTCGGGCCGGGCCCGGGCGAGTTGGTCCGGTCGGCGAGGACCCAGCCCACGGCCAGCGCGACCGCCAGCCCGACCAGGCCACCGGCCAGCAGGCCGCTGATGGCCCGCGGCCACGATCCGGCCCGCCGGGGCGGCCGCCCGCCGGCCGCCGGGTCGGTTGCTCGACGCGTCACGGCGCCAGCATGGCCCACGGCTCCGCCTCCGGTCCCACCGTCCTGCCCTCCGGGCAGCTGCGGCGCATCGGGCAGCTGGTGCAGCGCAGCGCCGGCCGCGTGGGGAACAGCGTGTCCGGGTCGCCGCCGCCCGCCAGCCCGGCGGTGGCCGCGGCCAGCGCGTCGGCCGACCGCTCGGCCCGCCGCAGGTGCGCGGCCAGCGACGCCGCGTCGTGCCGGTGCCCGGCCACCGTGCCGCTCGGCAGGTGATGCAGCTCCACCTCGGCGCACGGGCCGCGCAGCGTGCGCTCGGTGGCCATGGCGTACAGCGCCAGTGCCGGCGAGGCGGCCGCGTCGTCCGCGGTCGGGGTGTGCCGGCCGGTCTTGTAGTCGACGACGACCAGCTCCGGCCCGCGGCGGTCGATCCGGTCCACCCGACCTTCGGCGACCACCCGCCCGGTGCTGACCGAGACCCAGCGCTCCAACCCGACGGCCAGCTCCTCACCCGGCTCGAGCCGGTCCAGCTGCTCGGTCACGTAGTCCGCCACCCAGCCGCGGGCCCGGTCCCGGTACCGCGCCGCCTGCTCGGCGTCCCGGAAACCTTCGCTGTTCCAGTACTTCTCGACCAGCGCCGCGCCCGCGGCCGCGGTGCGTCCCGCCGGCGGCCGCTCGAACAGCGCGCGCAGCGCCAGGTGCACGACCGCCCCCAGGGTGTTGGCGGCCTGCGGCCCGCCCCGCGGCGGGGCCGGGCGGTCCACATAGGTCAACCGGTAGCGGCGGGGGCAGTCGTCCCAGACGCCGAGCCGGGCCGGGGTGACCCGCACCAGCGCCTCGACCTCCAGGTCGAACCCCAGCTGCGTCCCGCCCTCCACCGCGCCCAGGCTAGCCCGTACCGGTGAGCAGGGGGACGCCGGTGGCCTGGGCGAGCAGGGCGTCCAGCGCCGGTTCGGCGGTGGTCTCGGCGGCCAGCGGGGTGGCCTTGTTCGTGCCGTGGTAGTCGCTGGAGCCGGTGCCGACCAGGCCGAGGTCGGTGGCCAGGCCGCGCAGCAGGTCGCGGTCCTCGGCGCTGTGGTCGGGATGGTCGATCTCGACGCCGCCCAGCCCGGACGCGGCCAGCTCGACGATCACCGACGGCTCCACGACGCGGCCCCGGCGGCGGGCCAGCGGGTGCGCGAACACCGGCACCCCGCCGGCCGCACGCACCATGGCGATCGCGGTGCGCACCGGGGTGTCGGCCTTCGGCACGTAGTACGGGCTGCCGTTGTACAGCAGCTTCCCGAACGCCTCATCGACCGAGGCGACCACCCCGGCGCCGACCAGGGCTCTGGCCAGGTGCGGTCGGCCCGCGCTGGCGCCGTCCGGGATCAGCTCCAGGATGGTGTCGGCGTCCACCGGGTAGCCGTCGGCGGCCATCTTCTCGGTGATCCGGCGCAGCCGCTGCCGGCGCTCGGTGCGCAGCCGGGTCTGCTCGGACACGATCGCCTCGTGGTCGGGGTCGAACTGGTAGCCGAGCAGGTGCACCGACACGTCCCGATCGCCGCGACCGGTCGGGCTGATGCAGGAGAACTCGGCCCCGCGCAGCAGCTGCAGCCCCCGGGGCAGCGCGGCCGCCGCCTCGGCCCAGCCCGCGGTGGTGTCGTGGTCGGTGATGGCCAGCACCTGCACCCCGGCCGCCGCGGCCGCCGTGACCAGCTCCGACGGGCTGTCGGTTCCGTCGGAGGCGGTGGAGTGGGTGTGCAGGTCGATCCGGGGGCGGTCCACGCCTGAGGCTATCCGGTGCCGCCCGGGGTCACCGGCGCCAGCGCGGGCGGGCCAGCATGCCGGTCGCCCGGGTACGGCCCTTGTCGCCGAAGACCAGCTCGGAGACGGCCTCGTAGACCTCTTCCGGCCGCGGCACGTACTTGATCCGCTCGAAGGCCTGGTTCTGCCCGGCGGACTCGACGACGATCGTGCCGTAGCCGAGCATGCGCCCGCCCAGGGTGCGCTGGAACGTCAGGTCGGTGACCTTGGCCAGCGGCATCATGCCGAGGTTGTGGGTGATGATCCCCTTCGAGAGCATCACCCGCTTGTCGGTGACCACGATGCGCTCGGTCCACCACAGGACGGTCAGCACGGTGAACCGCAGCACCGCGACCAGCGCCAGGTAGAACGTGACGTTGTCGATCACGACGCCGTCCGGCAGGTAGCGCTCGATCGCCACCAGCACGAGCACGAACAGCGCCGTCTGGGTGAGGTCCTTCCAGACCGACGCCCAGTGGTACCGGACCCGGATGACCCGACGCTCGGTCGGGAGCAGGTACTCGTCGATCTCGCGCGGCGCGAGCATGGGCTAGACCAGCTCGGTGAAGAACGTGGTGATGGAGTCGGCCGCGTCGCGCAGGGTGGCGCCGATGCTGCGCACGGCGTCCGCGGCGCTCTCCGGCTGGGTGATGATGAAGAAGATGATGAGCGCGAGGACGAGGAACCCGACGATCCTCTTGAGGTCCATCCCAACCTACCGTTCTGCGCTTCGTTCTTCGTCGTGCCGGTTCGGACCGGATGATAGCTGTGTCTGATGTGACTCGTGGTTTCTACCGCATAAGTAGTCACAACAGTACGCGGCGCGCTGGCAGGAGGGATCCGCCTCGTGAGTGACGCTTCGCACACGGTTCGTTGCGTAGGGGGACTGGCCTACGACGAGCAGGGCCGGTTGCTGCTGATCCAGCGGGCCCACGACCCCGGCCGCGGGCTCTGGTCGGTGCCGGGCGGCCGGGTCGAGCCCGGTGAGGACGACGAGGCCGCCCTGATCCGGGAGATGCACGAGGAGACCGGCCTCGCCGTGCGCCCCGGCGCGCTGGTCGGCCGGGTGCGCCGCGGCCCTTTCGAGATCTTCGACTACCGCTGCACCGTGGTCGGCGGCGCGCTGCGCGCCGGCGACGACGCGGCCGACGCCCGCTGGTGCGACGCGGCCGAGCTGGCCGCGCTCCCGCTGGTCGAGCTGCTGGTCGAGACGCTCGCCGGCTGGGACGCGCTGCCGCGCCTGTGAGTGCTGCGCCGTGCTAGAACACGGCGCGGCACTCACGACCCCGTCCCACCCGCCGCGCGGTGCCGTGCCCACCGGTCGTGAGTGGTGCGCCGTGCTCTAGCACGGCGCAGCACTCACAGGGCCGTAGGCCGGCCCGGCTGCTCTCCGCCGCGGGCGTCGCCGTAGCTGCGCTTGGGCACCATGACCTTGCGCCGGAAGGTGCACACGACGGTGCCGTCCTGCTTGTAGCCGCGGGTCTCGACGTGCACCACCCCCCGGTCGTCCTTCGAGCGCGACTCGGTCTTGTCCAGCACCTCGGTCTCGCCGTAGATGGTGTCGCCGTGGAACGTCGGGCGGGTGTGCTTCAGCGAGGAGATCTCGAGGTTGGCGATGGCCTTGCCCGACACGTCCGGCACCGACATGCCCAGCAGCAGCGAGTAGATGTAGTTGCCCACCACCACGTTCCGGCCGAACTCCGTGGACTCCGCCGCGTAGTGCGCGTCCAGGTGCA
>DATMDS010000060.1:0-3359 GCA_035557575.1 Pseudonocardia sp.
CCAGCACCGCGCGCACCTGCTCCAGCGGCCACACCCGCCCGCCGGCCAGGTTGGTGGTCTGCTCCACGCACACCAGCCGGGACCGCGGCTGATAGCGGTGGCCGGCCGGGAACAGCGCCGCCTCCAGCGCGCCGGCGGTGAACATGCCGCCCTCACCGCAGACTGGGGCGAGCACCGCCCCGGACAACGCCGACGGGCCGCCCGCCTCAGCGACGATCGGATGAGAGGTCGGGTGCAGGTGCACCGCGTCGCCGCCGGGCCGCACGTGCAGCCGGAAACCGATCGCATTGCACATCGTGCCCGAGGGCAGGAACACCGCGGCGGGCTTGCCGAGCAACTCCGCCACCCGCTCGCACAGGGCGTTGACGGTAGGGTCCTCGCCGCGCTGCTCGTCGCCCACCTCGGCGGCTGCCATCGCCGCGCGCATGGCCTCGACCGGCCGGGTCTGGGTGTCGGAGTACAGGTTGATGAGCATCACCGGCAACGCTAGCCAAGGGCTGATTCATTGGACGCGTGCACGTACTGTTCTTGCCGCCATCGTGATTACCTTCGACCAGCTCGTGGACCGCGCCCGTTCGCTCGTCGTTGGCGGCAACCGGGCCCTCCTCGGTATCACCGGCCCGCCGGGATCGGGTAAGACCACCCTCGCCGAGCAGCTCATCCAGACGCTGGCACCGGCACCTCCGCCGCCGCTCATCCCTGCTCAGTGGGTCGCGTACGTCCCGATGGACGGCTTCCACCTCGCCGACACTGAGCTCGCCCGGCTGCACCGCCGCGACCGCAGAGGTGCTCCCGACACCTTCGATCCGGCCGGCTACGCGGCCCTGCTGCGCCGCCTGCGCGAAGACGGCGACGACGTCGTCTACGCCCCCGGCTTCGATCGCTCCCTCGAACAGCCCATCGCGGGCGCGATCCCGGTACCTCCGTACGCCCGATTGATCATCACCGAAGGCAATTACCTGCTCTTCCACGACCACGGCTGGAGCCGGGTCCGGCCTCAGCTCGACGACGTCTGGTACGTCGACCTCGACGCGGACGAGCGCCTGCGCCGACTCGTCGCCCGCCACGTCCGGTTCGGCAAGGAACCCGCCGCGGCGGCCGCCTGGGCCACCGGCACCGACGAACGCAACGCCGTCCTCATCAGCGCGACCCGATCCCACGCCGATCTCATCGTCCCGGCCAGCCTGATGCGTTCTCTCGGCACTCCACCGGACTAAGCGGTCCCGGTTCCGCGGAACCGCTCCGGGCACCGAGACTGCGCGCGGTGCTGGTGTCAGCTGGCGAGCTGGCGGGTTTCCGTGATGAGTTCACGCAGTTGGGTGGTGACCACATCAGGGCTTGCCGGTGTCACGGTGACGAAGGTCCCGCCGTGGCCGGTTCGGCGCAGTTGGCTGTACCAGCCATCCGGGGTGGCGTGCAGCCCGATGACCCGCCGGCCTGAACGCTGCCGGCCGAGGTGGTCGCGGACCAGGGCGCCGAACTGGCCGAGCCGATCGTGCCGCGCGCACATCCGGGCCAGCGCCTGGGCGTCGTCGTAGCGCTCGCCGCGGTGGGTGAGCTCCTCGGCCAGCCGCTGCATGTCCCGGCCCGCCACCTGGGCCGCGGCGTCCAGGTTCTTCGCCCGGACGGTGACCGAGCGGCCCGGACCGGCGCTCAGCCCGGCAAGCCTGGTCAGCTCGTCGAGCAGGTAGTGCGGCGAGCACGGCGTCAGCCGCATCCAGTTGCCGTCGAGGGTGGCCAGCGCGCCGACCTCGCCGCGGCAGGCTGCCAGCGCGCGTACCGGACGGTCCAGCAGCAGCCACGCCTCGACTGCCCAGTGGTACCGGGCCAGCGTGACCAGGAGACCGGTGAGGTCGGGGTCGACGCCGTGTGTGCCGACGAGGCGGCGCTCGCGCAACCCGTCGAGGGCGTGCGCGACGAGCTGCCGCCGCTCGGTATCGGTGCGGCCGAGCGTGGGGACGTCGATCACGACGGGCAGTTCATTCAGCTGCAGCTGTTTCCAGCAGACCTCGATCTCGGTCGCGGAAAGCTCGATGCTCACTGCCCGTCCCGCGCTCGGCGGCGGTGTTCTTCGTCGGGGGTCTCGCCGATCACCGCGGGGGCCACCAGCGGCAGCTCACCGACGATGTGGTCGGCCTGCTGGGCGTATCGGTCCTTGTGCTCAGTGTCACCGCTGCCGCGGCCGTCCACCGGTGACTGCAGGAACGAGCCTGCGTCAGCGCGGCTGCCGCCGCTGACCCCGGCGCCGCTGACCCCGGCACCTCGCGGCCTTGGGGTAGCCGCCCCGCCATCCCGCCCCGGTGCGCCGTGGCTGGGAATGCCGGCACGGTCCGTCCCTGCCCCTGGTCGGACGCCGAGCCCGGCTTGGCCGCGTGCGGCGCTGGTGCGCCCGCCGAAGCTGGGACCGAAGGCTGCGCCACTTGGGCTGGCTCCGCTTCCGGTCGGCTGGAACGCAACTGGTCGCGGGCCGTAGGTCACACCGCCGGTTGTGCCTGCCAGTCCGGTGCTCACCGGGCTGGTACCAGGCAGGAACGGCGCGCCACCGCCCCCGGGGCCTGAACCTGTTGGCGGTGCGGCGGGCACCCCGGCCCACCCGGCCGATGTGGTCACAGCCGGGGCACTCCCGAACCCGGCCGCCATGGTCGCAGCCGGGGCGGTCGCAGCCGTCGCGGTGCTGGACCTGGCCGCAGTCGGTACTACCCCTGCCGGTTGCCCCACGGCGCCCCCGGGCGCTCCAGCGAGGTGCCCGGCCCCCACCATCGGCGCTGGTGGGGCCACGGCGGGTATCGCCTCCACACGGTCGCGGCTGGTGATCATGTGGTTGGTGAGGGCCAGGTTGGCCTGCTGGTCCAGCTCGCGGCGCTGCTCCATCGCGTCGTGCAGTGGTGACTGCACGTCAAACGGGGACAGTGCGTTGAACCCCTCCGCTGCGCCGTACAGGAACCTGTCGCCGAGACCGGTCGGGATCTCGTTGGGCGAGGGCACCCGGTGCTGTGCGGTCCGAAAGGACTCGCCTAGTTCGGTGACGCACCGCTGCGCGGTGGCAGCCTCAGCGGCGGTCTGGTTGATCTGACCGGCGCCACGCTGCATCGCTCGCCCGGCCGCGCTGGCCGCATCACAGGCCCATTCCGCCCCGCTCAGCAGGCGCCCCACCAGCTCACCCGAAGCGATCATCCGCTCGGCCATCCGGTTCACCACGTCCTGCATCAGAGTCGCCGCCTGCACCCCGGGTCCGCTGTGCATCCAGCCGTGTTTGGTGGGCAGATCCCAGGCGTCGAACCGGTACTGTTCGACCGTCGGTCCCATTCCCATCGCTGTCCCCCCTCTTACCGCTGCGTGAGCAGCGTTTGCATAGCTAG
>DATMDS010000061.1:0-10215 GCA_035557575.1 Pseudonocardia sp.
CCGGGTGGCCCGCCAGATCGCCGACCGGCGGCGCGCCCGCGAGCGCAACGCCGAGCTGGCCAGCCGGCGCAAGCGCGTCAGCCTGGAGGACCTGGACGCCGCGCTCAAGGAGACCAACACCCTCAACCTGATCATCAAGGGTGACAACTCGGGAACCGTCGAGGCCCTCGAGGACGCGCTCATGAAGATCGAGGTGGGCGACGACGTCGAGCTGCGGGTCATCCACCGCGGCGTCGGTGGCATCACCGAGGGCGACATCAACCTCGCGATCGCCGACAACGTCATCGTGCTGGGCTTCAACGTCCGAGCCGAGGGCAAGGCCACCGAGCTGGCCAACCGCGAGGGCGTGGAGATCCGCTACTACACGGTGATCTACCAGGCCATCGACGAGATCGAGCAGGCCCTCAAGGGCATGCTCAAGCCGGAGTTCGAGGAGGTCGAGCTGGGCCGGGCCGAGGTCCGCGAGGTCTTCAAGTCCTCCCGGGTCGGCACCATCGCCGGTTGCCTCGTGATCTCCGGCGAGATCCGCCGCAACGCCCGTGGCCGCCTGCTGCGGGACAGCGTGGTGATCGCGGAGAACCTGCCGATCAGCTCGTTGCGCCGGTTCAAGGACGACGTGGTCGAGGTCCGTGAGGGCTTCGAGTGCGGTTTCACCCTGGGCAACTACAGCGACATCAAGGTCGGCGACATCGTCGAGACCTTCGAGATGCGGGAGAAGCCCAGGAGCTGACCTGTGAGTGCTGAGCCGTGTTAGAGCACGGCTCAGCACTCACGACCCCTGTTGGCATCGCGACGGGTGGCCCGGCATGGCCGCCGGTCGTGAGTGCGGAGCCGTGCTCTAACACGGCTCAGCACTCACAGGCGCCGGAGGCGCGAATGTTCGTAGGAGCCCTAGAACTGGACGTCCTCCTAGGCGACGTCCACTCGCTCAAACAGAAGCGGTCGGTCATCCGCCCCGTGCTGGCCGAGCTGCGGCGTCGGTTCGAGGTGGCGGTGGCCGAGGCCGGTCACCTCGACCTGCACCGCCGGGCGTTGCTCGGGGTCGGGTGCGTGGCTGCGGACGCCGGCCACGTGCTCGAGGTGTTGCAGCGCTGCGAGCGGCTGGTCGCCGGCCGCCCGGAGCTGGAGCTGCTCGCGGCCCGGCACCGCATGCTCGGGCCCGAGGACGACTAGCTTGTGACTGTGGGTAAAAAATAGCGACCTTGCGTGAGCAGGTTTCGTTGCCATGTTCGTAGGAAGGGAGCTCCGAGATGGTCGACCAGGCCCGGGCCCGGCGGCTGGCCAAACGGATCACCCAGATCGTGGCCGCCGCGCTCGAGTACGAGGTCAAGGACCCGCGGTTGGCGAAGGTGACCATCACCGACACCCGGGTCACCGGTGATCTGCGCGAGGCCACCGTCTACTACACCGTGCTCGGCGAGACGATCGACGCCGCGCCGGACACCGCCGGGGCGGCGGCCGCGCTGGCCAGCGCCACCGGTGTGCTGCGCTCGTTGGTCGGGGCCGGCACCGGCATCCGGCACACGCCGTCGCTGCAGTTCGTGCTGGACGCGGTGCCGGACGAGGCCCGCCGCATGGAGGAGCTGCTGGCCCGCACCCGGGAGTCCGACGCCGAGGTCGCGCGGCTCGCCGCGGACGCGCGGCCGGCCGGCGACCCGGATCCCTACCGGTCACCTCGGGACGCGTCGGATCCGGCGGCGCAAGCGGCCGAAGACGAGTGAACCCGGACCGCGTGCGGGCCGCCGCCGCACTGCTCGCCGCAGCCCAGGACGTGACGCTGCTGGCCCACGTGCGGCCGGACGCGGACTCGCTGGGCAGCGCGCTGGCGCTGGGCATCGCGCTGCACCGGCGTGGTGTGCGGGTGCGGGTGTCGTTCGCCACTCCGGAGCGGATGCCGGAGAGCCTGCAGATGCTCGACGTGCACGCGCTGTTCGTACCGCCCGGGATGGTGCCGCGGGCCCCGGAGGTGCTGGTCGCCTGCGACGCCGCCGAGCCGGCCCGGCTCGGCGTGCTGGCCGATCGGCTGGACACCGCAGGTGCCACGATCATGATCGACCACCACGCGTCCAACCCCGGCTTCGGGGACGTGCAGCTGCTCGACCCGGCGGCCGAGGCCACCGTGATGGTGGTGCGCGAGCTGCTGGCCACGATGAGGGTGCCGCTGGACGCCGACGTGGCCCGCTGCCTCTATGCCGGCCTGGTCACCGACACCAGCAACTTCCGGACCGCGGGGGAGGCCGCCCACCGGCTCGCGGCCGATCTGATCGCCGCCGGGGTGGACGCCCAAGACCTGGTGCAACCCTTGATGTACACCCACCCGTACCGGTGGCTCGGCGCGCTCGGCGAGATGCTGCAGCGGGCGGTGCTGGAGCCGGCCGAGGCCGGCGGGCTGGGGCTGGTGCACACCGTGATCCCCACCGCCGACGTCGACCGCTTCCGGTCCGAGGACCTGGACAGCGTGATCGACATGGTGAGCACGACCGCGGAGGCCGAGGTGGCCGCGGTGCTCCGGCAGACCGCTGACGACCGCTGGGTCACGTCGCTGCGCTCCACCGGGCGGATCGACGTGGCCGTCGCGGCGGCCCGGCTCGGCGGCGGCGGGCACCCGGCCGCGTCCGGCTTCAGCTGGGAGGGCAGTCACGGTGAGCTGCTGGATGCGCTGCGGGCCGCGCTCACCGCGGGTGCCGGGGTGTCCGGGTCGTCGGGCAGCCTCGCCGGTTGACCGCCGCCGCAACCCGGCAGCGTGATCACCGCCTCGATTCTGCGCCGCGGCGGATCCGGTGGATACGGTGTGCCGTGCCGAACGGAGGTAAGATCATGACGACCGAACCCGGCGCCGCGCGTGTCGCCGGTCCGCGCTCGGCCCGCCGGGCGTTCGTGTCCGCGGCGCTGCGCCGGCCCGGACAGGTCGGTGCCCTGGTCCCGAGTTCGGCCCGGCTCGCCGAGGTGCTGGCGGCGGTGGTGCCGCGCACCGGCTCCCCGGTGGTCGTCGAGCTCGGCCCGGGCACCGGCGCGGTCACCGACATCATCAGCCGGCGACTCCCGGAGGCCGCGCGGCACCTGGCCGTCGAGCTGGATCCGCGGATGGTCAACTACCTGCGCCGCACCCGCCCGGAGTTGGAGGTGATCGCGGGCGACGCCGCGCACCTGGGCGCGCTGCTCGCCGAGCGCGGGGTGGACCGGGCGGATGCGGTGATCGGCGGGCTGCCGTGGGCGCTGTTCGACGAGGAGGTGCAGCGGCAGATCCTCGGTGAGGTACGCCAGGTGATCGGGACCACCGGGGCCTTCACCACGTTCGCCTACCTGCCCAGCATGACGCTGGCCGCCGCCCGCCGTTTCCGCGGGACGCTGCGGGAGACCTTCGACGAGGTGCTGGTGAGCGCCACCGTCTGGCGCAACGTGCCGCCCGCGTTCGTCTACGTGTGCCGCCGCCCGGCCCGCGACCACGGCGACCGGTAGCTCCTCGGGGTGAGCGCAGCGGATCCGCTGCCGGCGCGCCAGGTACTGCGGCTGGCCGCCCCCGCGCTGCCGGTGCTCGCCGCCGAACCGCTCTACCTGCTGGTGGACACCGCGGTGGTCGGCCGGCTGGGTGCCGTGCCGCTGGCCGGGCTGGCCGTCGCGGCCGTGCTCTTCGCGCAGGTCACCAGCCAGCTCACCTTCCTGTCCTACGGCACGACCGCGCGCAGCGCGCGGTTGCACGGCGCCGGCCAGCGGGCCGCCGCGGTGGCCGAGGGAGTGCAGGCCAGCTGGCTGGCCGTGGGCGTCGGGCTACTCGTGACCGCGGTCGGGCAACTGGTGGCCGGACCGGTGGCCCGGGCCCTGGGCAGCGCCCCGGAGATCGCCGCCGGCGCCGAGTCGTGGCTGCGGGTGGCGCTGTTCGGGGCCCCGCTGGTGTTGATCACGTTGGCCGGCAACGGCTGGATGCGCGGCGTGCAGGACACCGTGCGGCCGCTGTGGTTCGTGCTGGCCGGCAACGGGCTGTCCGCGCTGGCCTGCCCGGTGCTGGTGCACGGGTTCGGCGGCTGGGCCGGGCTGGGCCTGGTGGGCTCCGCGGTGGCCAACGTGATCGGGCAGACGGTGGGCGCGGCGCTGTTCCTGGTGGCCCTGATCCGGGAACGCTCCCGGCTGCAGGTCGGGCTGCACCCGCAACCGGCGGTGCTGCGCGCCCAGCTCGCGTTGGCCCGCGACCTGCTCGCCCGCAGCCTGGCCTTCCAGGCCTGCTTCCTGTCCGCGGCCGCGGTGGCCACCCGGTTCGGCGCGCCCACCGCGGCCGCGCACCAGATCGTGCTGCAGCTGTGGACGTTCCAGGCACTGGTGCTCGACGCGGTGGCGATCGCCGCGCAGTCCCTGGTCGGGGCGGCACTCGGCGCGTCCGACCGAGCCGCCACCGCCCGGGCCCGGGCGGTGGCCCGGCAGGTCACGCGCTACGGGCTGGTGCTCGGGGTGGTCTTCGCCGCGGTGTTCGGCGCGCTGGCCGGGGTGCTGCCCCCGGTGTTCACCCCGGACGCCGCGGTGTTGGCGGTGGTGCCCGTGGCCTGGTGGTTCTTCGTGGCGTTGCAGCCGGTGGCCGGGGTGGTGTTCGCCGTCGACGGGGTGCTGCTCGGGGCCGGTGACGCGGCGTTCCTGCGCACCTCGACGCTGCTGGCCGCCGTGATCGGGTTCCTGCCGCTGATCTGGGCCTCGCTCGGCTTCGGGTGGGGGCTGGCCGGGATCTGGTCGGGGTTGAGCCTGTTCATGGTGATCCGGCTGGTCGCGGTGCTGACCAGGCTGCGATCGGGGCGCTGGGCGGTGACCGGCGCGAGCCGGTCCTAGCGTGCCGGCCACGTGAGTCACGTACCCACGACCGGCCGGACCGGGTGCGCCGATCGCCGCGGGGTGGGTCGGTGGGCCGGCCCGGTGTCAGGACAGGAGAATCACCGTCGTGTCCGCCGTCCCGTCCGGTCTCGTCGTCGTCGACAAGCCTGCCGGCCTGACCTCGCACGACGTGGTGTCGCGGCTGAGACGGATCCTCGGCACCCGCAGGATCGGCCACGCGGGCACCCTCGACCCGATGGCCACCGGGGTGCTGGTCTGCGGGATCGGGCGCGGCACCAAGCTGCTCGGGCACCTGGCCCTGGACACCAAGGCCTACACGGCGACGATCCGCCTCGGCGCCACCACCAGCACCGACGACGTCGAGGGCGAGGTGCTGGACCGGGTCGATGCCGGCGGGGTGAGCGACGCCGCGATCAGCGCCGGGATGGCCGCGCTGAGCGGGCCGATCGAGCAGGTGCCCAGCTCGGTCAGCGCGATCAAGGTGGCCGGGCAGCGGGCCTACGCGCGGGTGCGCGCCGGCGAGCAGGTGGTGCTGGCCGCCCGCCCGGTCACGGTGTCGGACTTCAGGCTGCTGGCCCGCCGCGGCGACGAGTTGGACGTGGCCGTGGAGTGTTCCTCCGGCACCTACGTGCGCGCGCTGGCGCGCGACCTGGGCGCCGACCTCGGCGTGGGCGGGCACCTGACGGTGCTGCGCCGGACCCGGGTCGGGCCGTTCACCCTGCAGCGGGCGCGCACCCTCGAGCAGCTGGCCGCAGCGCCCGCACTGTCGCTCACCCTGGCCGAGGCGGTGGCGACGGCCTTCCCGCGGCGCGACGTCGACGCCGCGCTGGCCACCGACCTGTCGCACGGTCGCCCGCTACCGGCCGCCGGGCTGGCCGGGACCTACGGGGTGTTCGGGCCCGACGGCGGGGTGCTGGCCCTGGTCCGCGAGCTCGACGGGCTGGCCAGGCCCGCCGTCGTGCTCGCCCCGGCCGGCCCGCCCTGACCGGCCGCATCGGCCCGTCGAGCATGATCCATGCGTCACGCCCTAGGCTCGCAGCCGTGCAGCGGTGGCGTGGGCTGGAGGCTGTACCGCCCGGGTGGGGTCGCAGTGTGGTCACGGTCGGGGTGTTCGACGGGGTGCATCTCGGGCACCAGCAGCTGATCAGCAGGGCGGTGCTGCGCGCCCGCGAGCGGGACCTGCCGGCCGTGGTGGTGACGTTCGACCCGCATCCGGCCGAGGTGGTCCGCCCCGGCAGCCACCCTGCCCGCCTGACCAGCCTGCGCCGGCGGGCCGACCTGGTCGCCGAGCTCGGTGTCGAGGCGTTCTGCGTGCTGCCCTTCACCCCGGAGCTGTCCCGGGTGCCGGCGGCCGAGTTCGTGCACGAGGTCCTGCTGGACCGGCTGCACGCGGCCCACGTGCTGGTCGGGCGGAACTTCACCTTCGGCCACCGCGCCGAGGGCGACGTGGAGCTGCTGACCCGGCTCGGGAAGCGGTTCGGGTTCGGCGTCGAGGGCCTCGACCTGATCAGCGACGACGGTGTCACCTTCTCCTCGACCTACATCCGGGCCTGCATTGACGCCGGGGACGTGACGGCCGCAGCGGCCGCGCTCGGCCGCCCGCACCGGGTGGAGGGGGTGGTCGTGCACGGCGACCAGCGCGGCCGGGAGCTCGGCTTCCCGACCGCCAACATCGCCACCGCCCCGCACACCGCCCTGCCCGCCGACGGCGTCTACGCCGGCCGGTTCGCCATCGACGGCGCGGCCGGCGGATCCGGGCCGCGGTTGCTCCCGGCCGCGATCTCGGTGGGCACCAACCCCACCTTCTCCGGGCGGGTGCGCACCGTGGAGGCCTACGTACTCGACGTCGAGGAGGACTTCTACGGCTACGAGGTGGCGCTGGACTTCGTGGCCCGGGTACGCGGGCAGGAGCGCTTCGACCGGATCGAGGACCTGGTCGCGCAGATGCACCGGGATGTCGAGCAGATCCGGGGGCTGCTGGCCGGATGAGGCCGGTTTCCCCGTTCGGCCTCCGCGACCCGCTGCGGGCTGCGAGCATGTCGTCATGGCGGAACCGGCAGCCGACGCGATCCGGCGGTCCCGGGTCGCGGCCAACCGCGGGCGCCAGCGCGAGCTCTACGGCGCCCCGCTCGGCGATCGGGTACGCCGGCTGACCGCGACCCTGGGCATCTCGCAGGCCCGGCTGGCCCGCGCGCTCGGGCTCAGCCCGCCGATGCTCAGCCAGCTGGTCAGCGCCCATCGGGTCAAGATCGGTGATCCGGCGGTGCTGGCCAGGATCCTGCTGCTCGACCAGCGCTGCCGGACCCTGGAGGCCCGGCCGGCTCCGGTGGCGGTCGACGCGCTGCTGGCCGAGGTGTCCCGGGCCGGCTGGCGGTGGGCCGGGTGGGAGCGGCCGGCCGAGGGCGATCCGGCGCGGGCGGCCCCGGCGCCGCGCCCGCCGGATCGGCGGGGCCGCGACGGGGCCCGCACCCCGGCCGACGCGCTGCGCGGGGTGGCCGAGCCCGCCCGGTTGACCGCGGCCGCCGCGGTGCTCCATCCGACGTTCCCCGAGCTGGCCGAGCTGCTGCGGCAGGCAGCGGGACGACCTCGACCGGCGCGGGCGGACTGAGCGGGCGGCTGTTCACCGCGCTGGGGGTGCGGCCGGACGGTCACACCATCGGGTGCTGCACCGGGCCCGGCCGGGTCCCGGGTGACCGGGGTGCCGATCGGTACCGCATCGTTGCTGGTAACGTGGTGTACCGGGTCCGGCTGCAGTCCGTGGCGGCCGCGACCGTCCACCGGGCGTCTCCACCGGCTTCACCGCCGGGGCGCTCGGCCGCACGGCACAGCACAGGAAAAAGAGGAGCACGTGGCACTCGACGCCGCACAGAAGAAGACGATCCTTGACACCTACGGTGTCCACGAGGGTGACACCGGATCCCCCGAGGCGCAGGTCGCGCTGCTGACCAAGCGGATCAGCGGCCTGACCGAGCACCTGAAGATGCACAAGCACGACCACCACTCGCGGCGCGGGCTGCTCCTGCTGGTCGGCCGGCGTCGCCGGCTGTTGAAGTACCTGGCCGCGGTGGACGTCGCGCGCTACCGGTCGTTGATCGAGCGCCTCGGCCTCCGCCGCTGACCTGTCGCCGGCCCGAACCGCCCGTGATATCGAAGCACGGGGGGACGGGCCGGCACCACAAGTTCACCCGCCACGCCGTCGGCAGACGATCCGCCGGTCCTCGGTAGTGGTCCCCGGGAGCAGGACTCCCGAGGGCTTCGATCGAAGACCGGCCTGGACGAGGATCGCGCCAGCGCGGGGTGGCATCCCATCTCAAAGGAGATGCCCTACTCATGACCGACCAACCGATCGATCTGGCCGACTCGGTGCACGAGACCACGGCTGTGATCGACAACGGGAGCTTCGGCTCCCGCACCATCCGGTTCGAGACCGGGCGCCTGGCGCGCCAGGCCGCCGGATCCGTCGTTGCCTATCTGGACGACGAGACCATGCTGCTGAGCGCCACCACGGCGTCCAAGCAGCCCAAGGAGCACTTCGACTTCTTCCCGCTCACGGTGGACGTCGAGGAGCGGATGTACGCCATCGGCAAGATCCCCGGCTCGTTCTTCCGCCGCGAGGGTCGCCCCGGCACCGACGCCGTGCTGACCTGCCGGCTGATCGACCGGCCGCTGCGCCCGTCGTTCGTCGACGGGCTGCGCAACGAGATCCAGATCGTGGTCACGGTGCTGTCGCTGGACCCGCAGGACCCCTACGACGCGCTGGCCATCAACGCCGCGTCGGCCTCCACTCAGCTGTCCGGGCTGCCCTTCAGCGGCCCGATCGGCGGCGTCCGCGTCGCCCTGATCGACGGCCAGTGGGTGGCCTTCCCGCAGTACGAGGACCTGCAGCGGGCCGTGTTCGACATGGTCGTGGCCGGCCGGGTCGTCGGCGACGACGTGGCGATCATGATGGTGGAGGCCGAGGCCACCACCGAGACCGTCGAGCTGGTGGCCGGCGGCGCGCAGGCGCCCACCGAAGCCGTCGTCGCGCAGGGACTGGAGGCGGCCAAGCCGTTCATCCGCAGCCTGTGCGTGGCCCAGCAGCAGCTGGCCGACGCCGCGGCCAAGCCGACCGGCGAGTTCCCGACCTTCCCGCCGTACGCACCGGACGCCTTCGATGCGGTCTCCGCCGTGGCGTCCGACGACCTGGCCCAGGCGCTGACCGTGGCCGGCAAGTCCGAGCGCGAGTCCCGGCTGGACGAGGTCAAGGCGGGCGTGCTGGTCAAGCTCGGCGAGCAGTTCGAGGGCCGGGAGAAGGAGCTCGGCGCCGCGTTCCGGTCGCTGAACAAGAAGCTCGTGCGCCAGCGCATCCTGCGCGACCAGGTGCGCATCGACGGCCGTGGCATCACCGACATCCGGCCGCTGTCGGCCGAGGTCGAGGTGGTCCCGCGGGCCCACGGCTCGGCGCTGTTCGAGCGCGGCGAGACCCAGATCATGGGCGTGACCACGCTGAACATGCTGCGCATGGAGCAGCAGATCGACTCGCTCGGCCCGGAGACGCACAAGCGCTACCTGCACCACTACAACTTCCCGCCGTACTCGACCGGGGAGACCGGGCGAGTCGGCTCACCGAAGCGCCGCGAGATCGGGCACGGCGCGCTGGCCGAGCGGGCGCTGTTGCCGGTGCTGCCGACGCGTGAGGAGTTCCCGTACGCCATCCGGCAGGTGTCGGAGGCGTTGAGCTCCAACGGGTCCACGTCCATGGGCTCGGTGTGCGCGTCCACCATGTCGCTGCTCAACGCGGGTGTCCCGCTGCGGGCGGCGGTGGCCGGCATCGCCATGGGCCTGGTGTCCGACGAGGTCGACGGGGCCACCCGCTACGTGGCGCTGACCGACATCCTGGGCGCCGAGGACGCGTTCGGCGACATGGACTTCAAGGTCGCCGGAACGGCTGAGTTCGTCACCGCGCTGCAGCTGGACACCAAGCTGGACGGCATCCCGTCCGAGGTGCTGATCGCGGCCCTGAGCCAGGCCAAGGACGCCCGGATGACGATCCTCGAGGTCATCGGCGAGGCGATCGACCGGCCGGACGAGATGAGCCGCTACGCCCCGCGCGTCGTCGCCATCAAGGTCCCGGTCGACAAGATCGGCGAGGTCATCGGCCCGAAGGGCAAGATGATCAACTCGATCACCGAGCAGACCGGTGCCGACATCTCCATCGAGGACGACGGCACGATCTACGTCGGCGCCTCCGACGGGGACTCGGCCGAGGCCGCGATCGGCATGATCAACGCGATCGCCAACCCGCAGCTGCCGAAGATCGGCGAGCGGTTCCTGGGCACGGTGGTCAAGACCGCCGCGTTCGGCGCCTTCGTCTCGCTGGTGCCGGGCAAGGACGGCCTGGTGCACATCTCGAAGCTGGGC
>DATMDS010000062.1:0-25066 GCA_035557575.1 Pseudonocardia sp.
GAGCGGCGCAGGGCGGCCTCGTCGATCACTGCCCACAGCGTCGGTGCGCCGGGCTGGTCGAGCACCTCCTGGCGCCGCATCCGCAGCTCGACGCGGCGCTCCACGTCCTCGACGTCGTCGTGGCCGAGCAGCGTCACCGCCCGCGCGTACTCCTTGGTCTGGAGCAGACCGGGCACGAACTGCAGCTCGTAGGTCCGGATCATCGTCGAGGCCTGCTCGAGGCCCAGGTAGGTCTCGAACCAGCTGGGCAGCAGATCCGAGTAGCGGTGCCACCAGCCGGGCGCATTCGCCCGACGGGCCAGCGCGAGGAACTCGGCGCGCTCGGTCTCGTCCAGGACGCCGTAGAGGGTGAGCAGGTCGAGGACGTCGCGCTCCTTGAAGCCGACCCGTCCCAGCTCCAGACGGCTGATCTTGGCCGGCGAGGCCCGCAGAGCGTCGCCGGCCCGCTCCCGGCTGATGCCGGCCAGCTCGCGCCGACGGCGCAGCTCCCCGCCCAGCCCGATCCGCAGCGCTGTCGGACCCGCGACCTCACTGCTCGTTCCGTCGACCTGGTGTGTCTGGACAACGTTCACGCCTGCACCACGCCTTCGCCTCCGGCCCCCCGGCCACTGCGTGCTCATGCTTTCGAGTGACCCATTCACTCTGCCGCGTCACCGCGATCGCGGCAAGTCTGGCGTCACTCGGCGAGGTCGTCGAATTCGCCCCCCCGGACTCCCAGGATGAACGCCGAGATCTCGGCGCGAGTGTAGACCAAGGTCGGGCCGGTCGGGTGGCGTGAGTTGCGGACCGCGATCTCGCCGTCGTCGAGTTCGGCCAGCTCAACGCAGTTACCGCTGGGGTTGCTGATCGTGCTCTTGCGCCAGTGGAGGCTGCTGGACCCGAAATGCACGTGCAGATGTTCACGCATCAACACTTGCGGATGCAAGGCCGCTTGGACACGATCGGGTTGCGAACGACGTGGAGGCTCACCCACCTGCGATGTCCGTGAGCCGCGAGCCGCACGGGTGGAACCGGGCGGGACCAGCAAGGGGGTGTCATGAGCTATTCCTGGGGAGCGGCCCGGAATCCGGCGGCCGTCGTGCAGCCGCGTCCCCTGATCATCCGTCGTCCGGAACCCGAACACGACCCCATTGAGCTGCGCCGGGCGGCCGCCCAGCTGGCGCCCATGGTCGATCTGTGGGAGCGCCTGATCGCCCAGCACGTGCCGAACCACTCCGGGCGGTGCAGCAAGTGCACCAAGGGCGGAACCGGGCTGCCGTCCACTCCGTGGCCGTGCGTGGTCTACGGCGTCGCCGAGATGGCCCGCCGCCGTCACGGCCGCGAGCAGGGCTGAGCGCACACCGCGCCGGGTCACTAACAGAAACGCGGCTGACCAGGGGATTATCAGGACACGTTTGGGTAACGTTCGCCCGGGCAACCTCTATGTCGACGAAGTCCTGTGACGTGGAGTGACATAACCCCGAAAGGGGGACCGATGCCCAGCCACCGCCCGGGGGCACGTGCACCCCAGCGGCCGGTCGGTTACTACCTGCGCCGCGCCGGTCGGCCGGACCTGCAGCCGCCGAACGTGGTCACACCGACCGCCGTGGGTGCGGGCCTCGTGGTGTGCGCTTCCGCGGGGTTGCTGACGGTCGTGCTCACCGGTCAGGAGCAGGTCTCGGGTCGGCTCGCCGCAGGGGACCGGCTGCTCACCGGTCCGGCCGAGCCCGCCAGTCCCGGGGCGTCGGCACCCACCCCGTTCCCGGAAACCGTCCGGGTGCCGCTCGCGCCACCGACCGTGCGCGCTCCCGCCGAAGCCGTGCCGTCCGGGGGCCTGATCTCCGGCGGCCCGGGTACGGGCGCTCCCCTGGACACCTGGCGCAGCCCGACCGGCATCGTCCCGGTGCCTGCTGCGCCGCCACCCGCTCGCGGTCCGGACCAGCCCTCGGCGCCCGACGCGGCCCGGCTGGAGAGTCAGGGCCCCCCGCCTGCCCGCGGCGGGCCGCCCGGGCCGGAGCAGCAGTCGACCGGCGGACGGTCGGCCTCGGGGGTCGACGGATTCGGCGGGGACCCGGCCCGCGGCACATCGGACGGGGCCGGGACGACCTCGCGCCGGGAGAGCGGTCGGGCCACCTCCGACGGAGCTGCGCGCACACGTGCCGACTCGAGCGTCAGGTCGTCGGACGCCGACGACTCCGATCGGGACTCGTCCGCTGGCGACAAGGCCGACCGGGACCGGGACACGTCGAACCGCGACACGTCCGCCCGCGACAAGACCGACCGGGACACGTCCGCCCGCGACAAGACCGACGAGGACAAGACCGACCGGGACACGTCCGGCCGGGACAAGGCCGACGGCGACAAGTCCGACCGGGACACGTCCGGCCGGGCCAAGACCGACGAGGACAAGTCCGACCGGGACAAGACCGACCGGGACAAGACCGACGGCGACAAGTCAGACGACGACAAGTCCGACCGGGACACGACCGACCGGGACAAGACCGACGGCGACAAGACCGACCGGGACAAGTCGGAGGGCGACAAGTCCGACCGGGACGAGTCCGAGGGCGACAAGTCGGAGGGTGGCAAGTCCGAGGGCGACAAGTCCGACCGGGACAAGTCCGACGAGGACAAGTCCGACGAGGACAAGTCCGACCGGGACAAGTCCGGCCGCGACGACGCGGAGCGTGACAGGTCCGACGAGGACAAGGCCGACCGTAATGAGTCCGATCGGGACGAGACCGACCGGGACAGGCCTGACCGGCAGAAGGGCGAGCGGGACAAGTCCGCCGAGCGACGCGCTGCCGACGAGCCGACGTCGAAGCAGCGCGCCGACGGCGATCGGATCGAGCCCGCCACATTCCGGGCCGCAGAGGGGCGTGCCGCCCACCGCGCCCCCGGACATCGAGCTCCCGAGCTCCGCGCGGCGGACCGGCCCACCGCGCCCGACACGACCAGTCGCGCGTCCGGCCTGCACGCAGCTGGTCCGAAGCACGTCGCGCTGCCCGTCCCCGCAGCGCACGCGGTTGGGCCGGAGCTCACCCCGGAACCGGCGGCCGGTCCCGGTCGCCACCGCCGCTCGGGCGCGGAGGCCGCGTGGGGTCGGGACGATTCCGCCTTCCGCTGGTTCGGCCGGCCGCAGGTGCACCGCCCGATCGTCATCGTCGACAGCGACCAGGTGTTGCGGGCCGCGTCGCTACCGCAGCCGCGGCACGCCGCCGTCCGCGCCGAACTCGTCCTCGCCGCGGGCTAGCCACTCCAGCGCCGCGGCCGCCGTCCAGGCCTGGTCGCGGCTGCCCAGCGGCTCGCCGGTGAACGGCTCGTAGTACTCGCCGAAGCTCAGGTCGCTCAGCTGCCGCAGCGACTCCGTTCGCAGCCTGGTGTCCAGCTCGACGGCACCGTCGCGGCCGGCGGCCCAGCCGAGCAGCAGGTTGAACACCGGCCAGACCGGCCCGCGCCAGTACGTCCGCGGCCGGAACGCCGGGCTGAGCGGTGAGGTCGAGGGCGGCAGTGCGTAGCGCAGCGCCGGGTGCCCCATCCACTGTGGCCCCAGCAGCAGCTCCCGCTGCCGGGCCAGCAGCTCCGGGTCGCCGCCGGCCACCAGCGGGGCGAACCCGGCCACGGTCAGCGGCGCGATCCACCCGCCGGTCCGCACGTCCACGTCGCGGGCGAGCCCGGTGCCCGGATCCACCGTGGCCGCGACGCCCGCGCGGAACCGGGCGGCGAGAGCGCGCAGCTCGGCGGCCTCGGCCACCTTGCCCAACTCGTCGCCGATGCCGGCCAGCACGTCGCTTGCGGTGGCCAGCACGGCGGAGAACAACACGTCGCGGACCCGGAAGTCGACCACCGCCCGCGCCCGGTCGTCGTCGAAGCCGACGTCGCGCAGCTGTTGCACCAGCCACAGGTAGCGCCGGTACTCGGCATCCGACGGCCGCTCCGCCGGGCTCCCGACGTGCCGCACGTCGCGGCGTTCGAAGGGCTCCAGCGCGCCCGGGACGACGTGCGCGTACGGCCCGTCCCAGCGTGGCGAGTTGTCCATACCGGACTCCCAGCCGTGGTGGATCTCGATCAACCCCACCCCGTCCGGGTCGCGCACCCGCGCCAGCCAGCGGTGCCAGGCCAGCCACCGGTCGAACGACGTCCCGGCGAACGTCTCGGCGACCTTCTGATCACTGCCCCCGTTGGCCCGGCCGCGGTCGAGAACGTGCCGCAGCGCGATGGCGTGCACCGGTGGCTGGCAGATCCCGCTGGTGCGCACCCCGGTCGGTCGGGCGGCGACCCGGTCGGTGCCCCAGCGGTCCGGCCCCGGGAAGTAGTCGCCGCCACCACCGCGGCGGAACGCGATGTGCGGCAGCATCCCGGTGCTCCACTGCGCCGACAGCAGGCTGCGCAGCTCGGTCACCGCGCGCGGCACGTCGATGCGGGCCAACCCGATCGCCACGAACGCCGCGTCCCAGCTCCACTGGTGGGGGTACAGATCGGGTGCCGCCGAGGTGATCTTTCCCAGGTCGTTGCGTTGCAACACCTGCAGCGCGGCCCGGTGCAGGGCGGCGGCGTCGACGGTCGGGGCGGGCAGGGGTAGGTCCAGGCTGGTGTTCGGCATCCATCTCCTCGCTTATGTTCAATGAGAGGACAGAACGGGGGTACGGTCAACGTGATGACCCCGACACCCCGGCTCGCCGCGGCCAGCGCCGGCCAGCTGCTGGAGCTGGTCAGGCGACGCGGCGGGCTGTCCCGGCAGCAGCTGCTGGCCGAGACGGGAATGTCGCGGGGCACCCTGTACGGCCGGCTGGACGCCCTGCACCGGCACGGCTTCGTGTACGAGGCGGAGAGCCTGGGCGTCACCGGCGGTCGACGGGCCCGCCGGGTCCGGTTCGACGACCGCGGGCGGGTGCTGTTGACCATCGACCTCGGGCAGACCCGCGCCCGGGTGTCCGTGACCGATCTGGACGGCGCCGAGCAGCGGCACGACACCCTGGCGCTGCCGGCCGCGGACCGCGCGGCGGCCGCGGTGCTCGACCCGGTGCTGGCCCGCGCGCAGCGGCTGCTGGCCGGCGGCGAACGACTGGTCGGTGTCGGGGTCGGCGCGCCGGCCGCGGTCGACCCGGGCTCGGGCGCGATCGTGCGCGCCACCCGCCCCGGCTGGAGCCCGGACACGGTCCTGGACGCGGTCGCGGCGCGCTGGCCGCTGCCGACCGTCGTGGAGAACGACGCCAGGGCCGCGGCGCTGGGGGAGTGCCGCGACGCGGGCGAGACACTGGTGTACGTGAAAGTGGCCACCGGCCTGGGCTGCGGCATCGTCGTGGGCGGCGAGGTGCTGCGGGGTGCCCGTGGGCTGGCCGGCGACATCGGGCACGTCCGGGTCGCCCCGCTCGATCCGGCGGTCCCCGCGCCGGTGTGCCGCTGCGGGCGGACCGGGTGCCTGGCCGCCTACAGCTCCGGGCGGGCCCTGCTGCAACGGGTCGGCGGGCGCGGAATCCGGTCGATCGGGGCGCTCGTCGCGGCGGCCACCGCCGGTGACCGGGAGGTGCGGGCCGAGCTGGTCGCGGCGGCCGACGTGCTCGGGGCGGCGCTGGCCACGACGGTCACCACGGTCAACCCGCACCGGCTCGTGCTCGGTGGCGCGCTGGGTGTGTTGCCGGAGCTCGTGGACCGGGTCCGGGACCGCATCCTCGCCACCGTGGACGCGCTGGCCGTGCCGCTCGTGCTGGGCAGCGTGCTCGGGAATGCGGCCACCGCCCGCGGGCTCGCCCGCCTGGTGGTGCAGCGGGCCTTCGCGCCCGCCGCCGTGGATGCGGTCGTCGCCGACGCTGCGCCGCGCCCTGGCGCCGGACCGACCGATCCGAGGCCATGACGCCTGATCGCACCGGGCGGTGGAGGCGCGGGCTCCTCGGTGTCGCCGCGCTGGCCGCCCTGCTGGCCATGCCCTCCCCGGCGCCGCGACCGGTCGTGCCGCCGGCCGCGGCCGCAGCCGCCACCGCGTCGGCCGCCACCGTCCCGTCGGCCGCCCCGACCGCGCGCGTGGCGCCCTCGGCAGCGCCGATCATCCCGACCGGAATTTCTGCCGCCGAGACCGAGGCCGCCGCCCGCGCGGAGGCGGACGCCGTGGCGGAGGCGGCCGCGGACCGACGGGCCGGGGTGCCCGGCGCCGCTGTGCCGGCGGCGGGCACCGGGATCCTGGTGGCGGTGCCCGGAGCGGCGCCGGCGCCGGCGCCGGGCCCGTCCCGGACCGTGCGGGTGGAGGTCGAGGGCGGGCTGCCGGTGGACGCGCCGGCCTTCGCCGAGTTCGTGACGGCCACGCTGAACGACCCGCGCGGCTGGGGCCAGGGCCTGGGCGCCACGTTCGCCCGCACCGACGGGGCGGCGGACGTCGTGGTGGTGCTGGCCAGCCCGCGCACCTCCGAGGAGCTGTGCCGGCCGTTGGTCACCGAGGGCATCGTGTCCTGCCGGGCCGGGAACCGGGCCGTGATCACCTACATGCGATGGGTGGCGGGTGCGCCGGACTACGGCCGCGACCGCACCGGGTACCGGCAGTATGTGATCAACCATGAGGTCGGGCACGTGTTCGGCAACGTTCACGTGAACTGCCCCGGGCCCGGCCGGCCGGCGCCGGTGATGCAGCAGCAGACCCTCGGCCTGCAGGGTTGTGCGCCGAACCCCTGGCCGTATCCCTGAGCCGTGCTCAGCCGTCGCGCAGGGCCCGCAACAGCGGGATGGCTGCGATCTTCTCCGCGGTCAGCTCGTCCCACCGGATGCCGTGGGGCCGCGGCCCGCGGCGCTCCCGGCAGTCGAGCACCCGTTCCGGGGTGACGACGAGATCGACCGGGGCGTCGTGCGCCCCGGTGGGGACCACTCCGGCCGGGCGGAGCTGCAGCTCGTGCACCGTGGTGGCCACCAGCGTCCGGGGCCCGATCAGCCCGGCCGCGCCGGCCAGCGCGAACTCGAGATCGGCGAAGCCACCGCCCTTGCCGAGCCGCGCGCCGTCCAGCCCGACGGCGACGCAGCCGGTGATCACCAGGTCCACCGGGCCGAGCTCGGCGACGGCCACCCGCCGGGCCGAGCGCGTGGCCCCGGAGATCGAGGCGGCCCGGCGCGGTGGGTCGGTGAGGTGGTCCGGGTCGAGCAGGAAGAACGGATCGGCCGCGGCCAGCCGGGGCACCGCCATGTAGACGATCTTGCCGTCCTGCAACGCGCGTTGCCGCACCGGCAGCTGCGCGGAGTCGGGGTTGGACTTGATCGTTGCGGCGGACCGCCACGCCTCGGTGGCCCGGAGCAGCTCGGCCGCGGCCTCGGCTCCGGCGAAGTTGGAGATCCGGTTCCGGGCGCCGGGGAACCGGGCCACCTTCGCCGACGTCAGCGCCGACCAGACCTCCTCCCGCAGCGCCGCCTTGGCCGCCAGCAGCTCGGCGTCGCCGCCGGCGTCCCGGTCGTGCCGATGCGGGGTCCGGACCATGCCCCGATCATCCACGTCCGCCGGTCAGCCGCCGGTGCGCAGCCACCGGCACCCGTACCCGTCCAGCGCCACCTCGAGGCGGCCGTCCTCGGCCACCCGCACCGCATCGGCAGCGGGATCGAGCACGTCGGTCAGCTCCATCCCGGCCAGCTCCGGCAGCACCGGGGCCGCGGTCAGCTCCGCATCGCCGAAGTTGTGCAGGGCCAGCACGGTGCTTCCGTCCGCGTCGCAGCGGTGGGCCAGGACCGGGCGGGCGTCGGGGCCCGGGTCGAGCACGGTGTAGCTGCCCCAGGCCAGCTCCGGGCAGGCCCGGTAGCACTCGACCAGCAGCCGGAACCAGGCCAGCAGGGAGTCCGGGTCCCGCTGCTGATCGCGCACGTTGACCTGCTCCGGCCCGTAGCGACCGTCCGGGATCGGGGCCGGGAACGTCGCCGGGTCGGCCGCGGAGAAACCGGCGCCGGCCTCGGCCGTCCACTGCATCGGGGTGCGCACCGCGAACCGGCCCTCGATGGCCAGGTTCTCACCCATGCCGATCTCCTCGCCGTAGAACATCACCGGCGTGCCGGGCAGCGCGAACAGCAGGCTGTAGACCATCCGCATCCGCCGCTGGTCGCCCTCCAGCATCGGCGGCAGCCGCCGGCGCAGGCCGCGGCCGTAGACCTGCATGTCCGGATTCGGCCCGAACGCGTCGAACACCTCCTGGCGCTGCGCGTCGGTGAGCTTGTCCAGGGTCAGCTCGTCGTGGTTGCGCACGAAGGTGGCCCAGTGCCCGTCCTCCGGCGGGTCGGGCCGCTGCCGCAGCGCGTCGGCCAGCGGCTCCGCGTCCCCGCGGGCCAGCGACAGGTACATCATCTGCATGCCGATGAAGTCGAAGCACATGGTCAGCTCGTCGGTGCTGCCGCCGCCGTCGCGCGCCCCGAAGAACGCCATCAGGTCCGGGTACAGGAGATTGACCTCGCCGAGCAGCACCGACTCCCCGTTGCGCCGGCGCAGGAACGCGGCCAGGTCGGCGAGGTAGTCGTGCGGGTCGGGCAGGTCGAGCTTGTCCTGCGGGCGGGTGGCCTCGATGAGGAACGGCACCGCGTCCACCCGGAACCCGGACAGCCCCAGCTCCATCCAGTAGCCCATGATCCGGGCGATCTCGTCGCGGACCTCGGGATTGGCCACGTTGAGGTCGGGCTGGTGCTTGTAGAACTGGTGCAGGTAGTACTGCTTCGTCGTGCGGTCGTACTCCCACAGGCTGGTCTCTTGATCGGGGAAGACCACGCCCGCCTCGGCGTTGGCCGGCGGCTCGTCCTGCCACACGTACCAGTCGCGTTTGGGTGAGTCGCGGCTGCTGCGGGCCTCGACGAACCACGGGTGCTGCGCCGAGGTGTGGTTGACGACCAGGTCGGCGATCACCCGCATGCCCCGGTCGCGGGCGGTGCGCACCAGCTCGACCACGTCGCCCGGCGTGCCCAGCCGCGGGTCGACGCCGTAGAAGTCGGTGATGTCGTAGCCGTCGTCGCGGTCCGGGGTGGGGAAGAAGGGCATCAGCCACAGGCAGGTGACGCCGAGCCGGTCCAGGTGGTCGATGTGCTGGATGAGGCCGCGGAAATCGCCGCAGCCGTCGCCGTTGCCGTCGGCGAAGGTCTCGACGTCCAGGCAGTAGACCACGGCCGTCTTCCACCACAGGTCGGATGTCCACGCCAGCTTCATGCGGCACCGCCCGCGCTGCGTGCGGCGCCCGAGCGCAGCTGCGGGAGCACCTTGTCGCCGAAGGCGTCGATCCAGGCGTCCTGGTGCTGCCCGACGTGGTGCAGGGCGATCTCGTCGAAGCCCAGCGCGGCGTACGCGGCGAGTTGCTCGGTGTGCCGCCCGAGGTCGGAGGACACGTGCACGGCCCGGCCCACCTGCTCCGGCGTCACCTCCGCGGAGATGGCGTCGAACGTCTCGACGTGGTCGATGTCCCAGCAGGCCGGCGGCGGGAACACGTTGCTGCGCCACTGCTCGTGCGCGACGGCCTCGGCCTCGGCCTGGTCGGGGGCCCAGCTCAGGTGCACCTGCAGGTGCAGGCGCCCGCGCCCGCCCGCCTCCCGGTAGGCGTCGATCATCTGTCGCAGGTGCTCGGGCTCGGCGTTGACCGTGATCAACCCGTCCGCCCAGTCCGCGCACCAGCGCGCGGTGGCCACGCTGACCGCGGCCCCGACCAGCGGTGGGGGCTCAGCCGGCCGCGTCCACAACCGGGCCCGGTCGACCCGCACCAGCCCGTCGTGGCTGACCTCCTCGCCGTTCAGCAGCGCCCGGATGATGTCCACGCACTCGCGCAGCCGGGCGCTTCGCTGCTGCTTGTCCGGCCAGCGGTCCCCGGTGATGTGCTCGTTGCTGGCCTCGCCGGTGCCCAGCGCGGCCCAGAACCGGCCCGGGAACATGGCGCCCAGGGTGCCGATCGCCTGCGCGATGATCGCCGGGTGGTAGCGCTGGCCGGGCGCGTTCACCACTCCGAACGGCAGTGCGGTGGCCTGGAGCGCGGCCCCCAGCCAGGACCAGGCGAAACCGGACTCACCCTGGCGGCTGCTCCAGGGCGAGAAGTGGTCCGAGGACATCGCGGCGTCGAACCCGGCCTGCTCGGCGCGCTGCACCGCGGCCAGCAGCGTGCTCGGGGGGACCTGCTCGTGCGAGGCGTGGAAACCGTAGCCAGTCATGCGATCCCGTACCCGTTTGCGCGCTTTCGTAGCCGGAGTTCGGTTGCCGGTGGATTCCTGGCCTGTCCGGTCGGATACTCCTCGACGAGACGAAAGGGACTCGGCCCGAGAAGGAGGCTTCTCATGGTGCCTCGATTCGAGACCCGACCGGATCCCGCGCGGCCGTCCGCGCGGCGCGACGACGACCAGCGGCCGGCGCCGGACCCGGTGGAGCTGGCCACGAAGCTGGTGATGCTGCCCGGCGAGGTGATGTGGTCGATGTTCGGCAGCGCGATCGGACGCCAGCTCGCGGCGTTGGCCACGATGCCCCGGTCGATCCGCCCGGACCGCTCGACCGGCCCCGGTCGCTCAGCCTCCTGACGAGGACCGCAGCACGTCCCGCAGCACAGCCAGGCCGCGGTGGACCTCGGTGAAGCTGGTCGACAGCGGGGCGAACCCGAGGCGGATACCGTCCGGCTCGCGGTAGTCGGGGATGACGCCGCGCCGCCACAGCTCGTCGAGCACGGCGCGGAAGCCGGGGCGCCGGATCGTGAGGTGGCCGCCGCGGCGGTCCGGATCACGGGGCGAGACCAGCTCGACGCCCAGCGGGCCCAGCCAGGTGTCGACCAGCTCCAGCGCGAACGTGGTCAACGCCGTCGACTTCGCCCGCACCGCGTCGATCGTCGCCTCCTCCAGCAGGTCCAGCGCGGCGAGCAGCGGCACCATGGCCAGGATCGGCGGCGTGCCGCTGACCAGCGCTCGGGCTCCGGCGGCCGGCACGTAGCCGGGCCCCATGGTGAACGGGTCCCGGCGCCCCATCCAGCCCTGGATCGGTTGCTGCAACGCCCCGTCCTGCAGGTCCCGGCGCAGGTAGCCGAAGGCGGGGGAGCCGGGCCCGCCGTTGAGGTACTTGTAGGTGCACCCGACGGCCAGGTCGACGCCCCACGCGTCCAGCTGTAGCGGCACCGAGCCGACCGAATGGCTCAGGTCCCACAGCACCAGGGCGCCCGCCCGGTGCGCGACGTCGGTGATCGGGGCGGCCTCGGCGATCCACCCCGACCGGTAGGCGACGTGGCTGAGCAGCACGAGCGCGGTGTCGGGCCCGACCACGTCGGCGACCTGCTGCGGGGTGACCCCGGCCGCCGGGTCGGTCTCGATCCAGCGCAGCACGCAGCCGCGCTCGTCGGCGATGCCCTCGAGCACGTACCGGTCGGTGGGGAAGTTCTCGGTGTCGACCACGATCTCGCGCCGCCGCCCGTGCTCGGAGGCGTTGCGCTGGGCGTCCACCGCCGCCCGCGCGAGCTTGTAGAGCAGCACCGTCGTGGAGTCGGCCACCACGGTCTGGCCGGGTCCGGCGCCGAGGGCGACGGCACCGAGCCGATCGCCCACCCGCTCGGGCCAGCCCATCCAGGACTCGGTCCAGCCGCGGATCAGCCGCCCCGCCCAGGCGTCCCGGACGAACCGCTCGAGCTGTTCCGCGGCCCCGGCCAGCGGCCGGCCCAGCGAGTTGCCGTCCAGGTAGGCCACCACGTCCGGGCTGGCCAGGAAGCGCTCGTGGAGCGCGGCCAGCGGATCGCCTGCGTCCAGCGCGGCGGCCCGTTCCGGGCCGGTGTCGGTCACTGCCCGATCTCCGTGCGGACGGCGTACAGCTCCGGGAAGAAGGTCAGCTCCAGCGCGGCCCGCAGGAAGCCGACCCCGCTGGACCCGCCGGTGCCGCGCTTCCACCCGATCGTCCGCTCCACCGTCTTGAGGTGCCGGAACCGCCAGAGCTGGAAGTTCTCCTCGAGGTCGACGAGCTCCTCGCAGGCCTCGTAGGCCTCCCAGTGCTCGCCGGCGCCCTCGTAGATGCGGCGGAACACGGGGACCAGCTCGGGGGTGAAGGTGTGCGGACGGGTCACGTCACGCCGCAGCAGCGATTCCGGTACCGCGTGACCGTGCCGGGCCAGGAAGCGCAGGAACTCGTCGTAGAGGCTGGGCCGGACCAGTAGCTCACCCAGCTGGGCCCGGGCCCGCTCGTCGTGCGCGAACAAGGTCAGCAGCTCGGCGTTCTTGTTGCCCAGCGCGAACTCGACCGCCCGGTACTGATCCGACTGGAAGCCCGACGAGGTGCCCAGCGAGCTGCGGAACTCCGAGTACTCCGACGGGGTCAGGGTGGCGAGCACCGCCCACTGGTCGGTCAGCGTGCGCTGGATGTGCTTGACCCGGGCCAACCCCTTCAACGCCGGGCGCAGCCGGTCGGCGGCCAGCTGCTCCTGCGCCCAGCGCAGCTCGTGCAGCACCAGCTTGAGCCAGAGCTCCGCGGTCTGGTGCGCGGTGATGAACAGCAGCTCGTCGTGGTGCACCGGCCGGCTCACCGGATGCTGGGCCGCCAGCAGCTCCTCCAGGTGCAGGTAGCTGCCGTAGGACAGGTCGGTCACCGCCGGCTGCCCGGTCTCGGTCATACCCCGCACTGTAGGCCCGCCCGGGGATCCGGGAGCGCGCTCAGAACTCGGTGCCGTGCTGCGGCGAGCGGTCGGCGAGCAGCGCGACGTCCAACCGGCGCAGCAGGGTCGGATCGGCTGCCTGCAGCAGCCCCGAGCGGGCCAGCGTGGTGGCCCGCCGGCCGCCGAACAGCAGCGCCGACAGGGCCGCCATGCCGACCGCAACGGTCCCGACGGCGGGCGCGGCGTCGACGGGCACGCAGGTCGCGCCCTCGGGGCCACCGCGCAGCCGGAAGCGGCCGCCGCGGTCGAGGAAGGGGTCGTGCACGTCCAGCACGACGTCGATCTCGACGGGGTAGCTGCGGGCGGACAGCGCCGCCGGAACGTCCAGGATCCGCGCCCACATGCCGTCGGCCAGACCGGTCGTGCGCACCAGGCGCGGATCGGTGAGCAGGTCCGGCAGCGGGTCCTCCAGCGGCCGGGAGTACGCCCGCACGGTGTCGACGAGGTCCAGGGTGAGCAGGATCCGCCACAGCGCGGCGTGCGCCTCCTCGGTGGCCGCGGTGACCTCGACGACGTTGCAGACGGTGCGCTCACCGTGTCGCAGCCGGTAGGACGCATACCCGTCGGGGTGGGCGAGGTAGTACATCGGGCCGGAACCGTCCCGGCGGTGCTCGGGATCCCGCAGCAGCGCGTCCCACCAGGGGTCGCTGCGGGACACGGCGCCGGGGGTGACGGCGGCCCAGCGCCGGTGGATCGGCGGCGCCAGCGTGCGCAGCTCGTCGCTCTCGACCTGCCGGACGCCACCCGGATCAGGGGCGTCGGCACGGAAGCTCGCCCGCCGCCGTTCGATCTCCACCGACCGGTGCACGGTTGCGGTGCCGTACCCGAAGCGGCCGTAGATCCCGCCCTCGCTGGCGGTGAGCAGCGAGACGGCCGATCCCGCCGCCACGAACCCGCGGTGCTGCGCGGTGAGCAGGGCACGCAGCACACCGTGCCGGCGATGGGTCACCGCGACCGACACCCAGCTCACCCCGGGCGCCGGCAGCGCCGTGCCGCCGGGCAGCGTGACCTCGAAGGGGAAGTCCCCGGTGATGCCGATGAGCGCACCGGAGTCGGGGTCGCAGGCCAGCAGGAACCGGTCGAGCTGCAGCAGCGGGCGGAGCATCTCCACGTCGGCGTCGGTGTGCGGGGTACCGAACGCGCGGCCGTCGGCCAGCAGCATGGCGGGCAGGTCGTCGGCGGTCGCCCGGCGCAGTGTGGGGATCACGGATGCGGAGTCTGACCGGTCCGGTGCCGCGCGTCGACCGATTCGCCCCGATCAGCTGGCCTTGGAGTCGCCGCCGCGGACCAGAACCGACTCGTAGACCTCGCTCAGCCGACCGGCCCAGCCGACGGCGTCGAACTCGGCCCGGAACCGGGCCTGCGCCGCCGCCCCGAGTCGCTCCCGGCGGGCCGCGTCGGTGGCCAGACCGACCAGGGCGTCGGCGATGGGGCCGGGCAGCAGCGGAACCACCACCCCGGTCGCCGGCGTGACGATCTCCGGGATGCCGCCGACCCGGGTGGCCACCGCAGGGATTCCGGCCGCCATCGCCCGCAGCAGCGCGGTCGGTGCGGCGCCGGTGCGGCCGGTGTGCAGCGCGATGTCGGCCGCGGCGAGCAGCCCGATGGGATCGTCGTAGCGGTGCACGAACCGCACCCGGGCGTCCAGCTCGTCACTGGCCGCCACCCGCGACTCCAGCCAGGGTCGCAGCGGCCCGTCGCCGGCGAGCGCGACCACCAGCCGGCTCCCGTCGGCCAGCAGTTCGACGGCGTCCAGCAGCAGCTCGTGTCCCTGGCTGCGGCGCATCGGGGCGGTGCTCAACGCCAGCACGTCCTCGTCACCGACGCCGAGGGCGGCGCGCCGGCGGCTGCGCACCGCCGGGTCGGGCGTTCCGGGGTCCGCGACCCCGTTCGGCACCAGCACCAGCTTGGCGTCCGAGCCGGAGAGTCGCCGGTACCACTCCCGCTGCACCTGCGAGATCGCGATGGTCCGGGACATGAACCGCTGCCGGGCCAGGATGCGGGCGGTGCGCTTGAACCGGTCGATCCGGTCGGCGGGCTGGTTCTCCACGCGGTGCAGCGTCGAGACGACGGGCAACCGGCAGCGCAGCGCGGCCGCGGCCCCGACGACGTCGGCCGGCGGCAGGTGGGTGTGCAGCAACGTCACCCCGCGGTCCCGCAGCACCCGGGCCAGCCGCGGCACGGCCCGCGGATCCCACGGCGCCAGCCCCAGCTCGTCCACCGGGACGCCGAGCCGTCGCAGCGCGCTGACCTGGGTCGTGTCGGACGTCGACGCCAGGGCGACGACGACGAGGTCCATCCCGACCTGCGGGGCCGCGCGGGCGAGGTCGACCAGACCGATCTCCGGGCCGTCGGGATGCAACGTCGGGACGAGGTGGGCAATCCGCACAGGCTCTCCGATGGGGTCGGGCTTCGGAGGATCGGGTGAACGTCGGCCACCGACCCTACCGACCGTGACGGTGCTCGCTGTCGTGGCCCGTCCCTGCACGAAGGTAACGAGTGCCGGGCGCTGTGTCGCCGATCGTGGCTGGCGCCTGCGTCACAGGTTCAGCCGGAACCAGAGCTCGAGCAGCTGCGCCGGCGCGATCCAGACCTTCACCTCGTCCGCACCGGTGTCGGTGTGGAGCCGCCCGGGCAGGCTGATCCCGGTCAGGTAGGGCGGCGGCCCGACCTCGCCGTCCAGCACCAGCCGGCCCCCGGTCGTGCTGACCTCGAGGGCGATCCGGCGCGGCCCGACCACGAACCCGCCGGGGAAGCGGCGCGGCCAGAACGTGATCGTGCCGGTGGCGACCTCGGTGGGGTCGGGGCCGCGCAGGGTGCCCGCGACATGCGAGAACAGGGTGTCCTCAGCCGTCGACACCCAGCGTCCGTGCAGTTCGAGCTCCCAGTCCGGGGCAGGCCCGCGGTCGATGCGCAGCGAGATGGGCGAGCCCGCGGTCAGCGCGGGTAGAAGATCGTTCCGAACAGGGCCAGCACCAGGGCCACGATCAGGGCGATCGGCACCAGGATCAGCCGCAGGCAGCCGCGCAGGTTCGCCACCGGGTGCGCCGGCGCCGGGGAGCTGCTCGTCCGGGGCGGCGGATCGGCTTTTTTTGCCGGCTCGCCTGCCGTCCGGTGCAGGGGAGTGATCGTCGACGGGGCCGGCAGGTCGGGCGCGAGGACGGCCAGCGGCCGCGGGTCGGCGAGCAGCGCGGCCAGGTCGGTGGCGGAGCCGACCAGGTTGAGCTCGAGGGCGCGCCCGGGCCGGCCGGCGAGCAGGGCGTCGACCTGCTGGACGAACGTCGCTCGGGCCAGCGCATCCGCGGTGTCGCCCAGCCAGTCCGCGGCGGTCTCCGGCGCGTCGACAGCGGCGGGCAGTCGCAGCTCCCGCAGCGCGGCGTCCAGCCGCCGCCGGACCTCGGCTGCGGCTGGGTCCGGGTCGGCCGCGAGCAGCCGTTCCACGTCGGGCTCGGGGAAGGCGGCGTCGAGGGCATCGCCGACCTGCCCGCCGCGCCGGCCCGACTCCTGGTCGGCGAGCCAGGTGGCGACCAGGGCCAGGATGTCCCCGCTGGCCGGCCCGCCGGCCTCGATGCGGTCGGCGCCGCCCTCGGCCACCAGGGTGTAGCGGATCACCGTGCCGACCGCGTCCCGGCGCCGCGACGGGATGCCGCTCAGGTAGGCCTGCCAGTCCCGACCGTCGGACTGCACGAGGACGGTGGGGCGCTCGAAGCTGGTGTGGTCGGCGTAGGCCCGCCACCAGGACCGGGGCGGAGCGGGCCCGACGAACTGGTAGTCGCGGTGCCGTTCCCGACCGCGGGTGTTCAGGTAGAGCGCAGCGCCCATCACCGACCTACCACTGGTGCACCCGGTCGCTGTGCGGCCGGTTCGCCAGGTCGTCGACGATCGCGGTCAGCGCGCGCACCCGCTCGGCCGCCTGCACGGCCTCCTCGGCCCGGGACCGGGCGGCGTCCTGGCGCAGCTGCCGCTCCCCGCTGATCAGGAACCAGATGTTGCGGAAGAAGCCCTCGTCGCGCTCGGCGAAGGACTGCGCGGCCGCCGCCTCGCCCTGGGCCTGCTCGGCCGCCCGCTGCTCGACCTTGTGCCGGGCCCCGACCAGCTGCCGGCACAGCGCGACCATCACGTCCTCGGTGCCCTTGATCGACTGCACGCCGGGCGGGCGCACCCCGTAGTGCGCGTGGAAGCTGAGGGCGCCCCGGTCGTCGGGGTCGGGCAGCCACTCGGCGCGCACGATCTCCACGCAGCCGATGGTGTCCACCGGGGCGTACACGGTGCGGATCCCGCGCACCTCACGCGCCTCGTTGGGCACCGCCTCGATCACGTGCTGGTAGACCTTGCTGATCCACTGGAACAGCGTGGCCGACAGGTCGCGACGGCCCCCGTTGTCGGCGAAGTAGGACTCGCACTTGACCGGGCACAGCAGCAGCAGGGCCGGCTCGTCGGGGCGCTCGTTGCGGCGCTTGAGCCACAGCCGGACCACGTCGGTGACCTGCGGGATGGCCAGGATCGTCGGCACCGCGCGCAGGTGCGACGTCGCCGTCGCCTCCATCAGCACCGCGGCGTCGATCGGCACGATCAGCACGCTGGCCTGCTCCAGGAAACGCTCGCACTCCTCCCACTGGGCCTCCCGGTCGGCCGGGCGGTTCACCGGGTCCAGCCAGCCGCCCGGGTAGTCCAGCAGCTGCAGCTCGATGCCCGCCCCACGAACGCCAGGGTCGAGCAGCAGCTGGAAGGTGAACTGCTCCTGCGAGCCGCCGAGCGCGCCCGCGTCGAACTCGCCGGCCAGCAGCGCGCCGTCGAGGTCGCGGCGGTGCTGGGCGAGCCGGCGCTGGGTGGGCGTGCCGATGGCCCGCATGGACACCGGGGTGCCCTCCAGCAGCCGCTGCCCGTCCCGCAGCAGGGCGGTGATCAGCGAGGTCTTGCCCACCCGGGACGGGCCCACCATCCCGATCTTGTAGACGATCTTGTTGTCGCTCATGCGGGCCTCCCCGGTCGGGCGGTCAGGCTGGCGACCAGCGCGTCGCGGGCGCGGGTGACCGCGGCGAACCGGGCGTTCGCCGCGTCGATCTCCTGGTACACGCCCGGCCAGATCTCGTTCTTGTAGGAGTCGGCGAGCCGGCGGAACTCCACCTCCGAGTCCCCGGAGCGGATCACCGTGTCCTCGAACTGCTCGGCCGCGGCGTGCAGCACCAGCGCCGGGGTGACCGCCTCCCGCAGCAGCGCCTTCTTGGTCAGGTAGGCCGCCTGCTCGGCGCAGCGCACCACGAACCGGTACAGCTGCTCGACCCCGGCCTCACTCGTCGGCACCGTCATCTGCTGGGTGAGCGCGCCGGACTGCGGATCGACGACCTCGAGCGCGAGCCCGTCCAGCTCGGAACGCACCCTGGGGTGCAGCTGCGAGCGGTAGTCCAGCCGGATGCCCAGCAGCGCCTGCACGGCGCGACGCAGCCGCGGGCACGGGGGAGAGGCCCGGTCGAGCAGCTCGGCGAGCGTGCGCAGCGCGTCGGCGCCGCGGTGCCCGCCCGATGCGGAACTGCCCAGCAGCTCGCCGAGCGCGCCGCTCAGCACCTCGGCGACCGCGGTCCACAGCTGCTCGGTGCGTTCGGCGAAGAACCCGTCGATCTGCTCGAAGCTGCCGCTGATCTCCACCCGGATCCGGTTCAGCTCGTCGCCGGTGTAGCCGGCGCTGAACCCGTCGACGCGCATCCGGCGCAGCCCCTCGTCGCGCCAGGTCTGTTCGCCGACGCCCAGCCCACCGACGATCCACTCCCGGTTGCTGGCGTAGACCTCCTCGACCGCGGCGACGAACTCCGGGTCCTCGCTGGCCTCGCGGGCCTGCTCGTGCAGCCGGACCACCAGCTCCTGCAGGCCGGCGGCGAGGTCCTGGCGCAGCCGTCTGGCCCGCCGGTCCAGGTCCTCCGCGGCGCTGCCGGTGCTGGAGCGCACCGTGGCCAGTACGGCGGCGAGGTCGGTGGCCAGCCGCTCGATCCGGTCCGCGGCGACCTGCGTCTCGGCGCGGGTGCCGGCGAGCACCTCGGCGTCCATCGCCGGCATCCGGGCGGTGAGGTGCTGCAGCACCGGCCCGAGCACCCGGGCGAACACGTCCTGCGGGTCCGCCGCGTCGGTCTCCAGGATCTGGAAGAACCGGTCCGGCTCGCCCATGTTGATCTCGCGGTTGACGTCGTCGCGCAGTGTGCGCTGCAGGACCGGGTCGACGCCGCCCTGGTTGAGCACCAGGAACACGAAGTCGCGCTTGGCCACGAAGCCGCGCGCGATGTCCAGCAGATCCAGGGTGCGGGCGTCCGCCTCGCCCCAGTAGGCCTCGTCGCCCATGGCCCGCTTGACCAGCAGCACCACGTCGACCTCGTTCTGCAACCCGTCGATGTGGTGGGCCTCGGCGCCCACCGCGACCTCGCCGAGGCCGGGCAGGTCGACCACGGCCAGCTGCTCGACCTTGGCGTGCGGGAACGGGCACTCGATGCGCAGGTCGCGAACCGCCAGGTAGCGGCGCGACACGGCGGCCTCCGCACCGAGCTCGTCGTTGGTCGGGTAGGCCACGTACGGCCGCAGCTCGTCCAGACCGATCTCGCGCTCGCCGCCCACCAGTTCGGTCCGGTAGCTGGGCAACGCGGCCTGCATGTCGCGCAGCCGCTTGAGCAGCGTGGCCCAGCTCGGCTTGTCGGACCCGCTCGCCGGGCTGCCGGGCGCCGGGTAGTCCCAGCCGGCGAACTCCGTGGCGGTGGTGGGCAGGCCGGGCAGCCCGAGCTGGGCGTGGTGCGGGGCCAGCACGTCGGCGACGAAGGTGTCGAAGGTGTGCAGCCGCACGGTGGCCCGCTGGTTGGTGCGGCTGTGGAAGATCCGGCTGCGCACCGCCGTGACCGGCAGCCCCTTGCCGGTGGGGATCTGCCCGTCGTCGAGGCCGGAGATGCTCTGCAGCAGCGTGCTCTTGCCCACCCGGGCCTGCCCGCTGACCCCGATGTTGATGGTCGTCCGGGAGAACCGGGACTCCAGCACCCGTAGCAGCCGCACCGCCTCGGCCACGCCCTCGCGGGCCTCCTCGACGCGGAACCCGGCCAGCCCTTCGCGCAGCTCGGCCGGCGTGCTCCGGTGCTCGCCCAGCTCGCGGACCGCAGCGGCCAGCCCGGCCAGCTGGTCGTCGACCCGCAGCCACCACTCGATCTCCGCGCGGACCCCGGGCACGCTGCGGCGGCGGGCGTCGAGGATGCCCTCGATGTCGGCCGATATGTCGGACACTGCTGGCCCCCTGGGTCGACGCAACGGACTCGGCCCGCGACGGTCGCGCCGTCGTGGAGCCGACACCCTGCAGTATGACCAAGGAGGCGGCGGCCGCGTCGGCGCTGCGACCGGACGGTGTCCTGGTCGTGTCCTCCGGAGCCGGGTCAACCCACGGCGGGCTCCGGATACGCCCGGTCTCCGGGCGTCAGTAGCGCGCGTTCGGGTCCCGGTAGCGCGGGTCGGCTGGCGGGGGGTCGTAGGGCTCGTCACGGACGACCGGGGGGCCGACCTCGCGGGTGACCACCGGGCGGGTCCGGCGCATCATCGCGAGGCTGATGCCCAGCCCGATGACGCCGACGATGGCCAGGATCCAGCCGATCTGCTGGACGTCGAGGCCGTCGATGTCCAGATTCACCGCGAGCGCCAGGATGAGCCCGACCGCGATCAGGGCGATGCTTGATCCGATTCGCATTGCCGCAGCTTCCCGGACAACGCGCCGCCCAAACCCGGCGCGCCGCGCGTTCGCCCGGATCAGTCCGTGGCGACCGCGCGCAGCGCCGCCGCCCGGTCGGCCCCGACGGCCAGCACGGTGGGCGCCCCGACCGGCACCGCGCTGGCGATCACGGAGTCGGCGAACAGGTCGATCCGGGTCAGTCCCGGGACGTGCAGCAGCCGCTCGCCGCGGTCGGGCGGCAGCGGGTCGTAGGCGTAGGCCGTCGAGCCGCCGGTCCAGACCGGGATGCCGGCCACCGCACCCGCGCTGATCAGGTGGGTGTGCCCGCCGAGCACGATCCGCACGTCGCTGCCGGCCAGCACGGCGGCCAGGGCGCCCGGGTCGCGCAGGGCGATGTGGGCGATCAGCGGGGACGCGTTGGGCAGCGGCGGGTGGTGCAGCGCGAGCACGGTGCCGGCCGGCGCCGGGCGTGCGAGCTCCGCGGCCAGCCGGTCCAGCTGGGCCGCGGACAACTCCCCGTGCGGGTGCCCGGGCACGGAGGTGTCGAGCACCACCACCCGCAGCCCGCCGAGCCGGAGCACGTGGTCGTACGGCTCGTGACCCGCGGCTCCGTGATCGGGCGGCTCGCCCAGCAGGTGCTCGCGCAGCTCCGGGCGGCGGTCGTGGTTGCCGGCCACGTAGATCGCCGGTGCGCCGACGCGGGCGGCCACCGGCTCCACCAGGGCCCGCAACCGGCGGTAGGCCGCCGGTTGGCCGGCGTCGGCCAGGTCCCCGGTGAACAGCAGCGCCGCCGGACGCACCGCCGACCGCTCGACCGCGGCCAGCACGGCGGCCAGCGGTGCGTGCGTCTCCACGCCGTAGCGCAGCAGTTCGCCCTCGGCGCGCAGGTGCGGGTCGCTGATCTGGAACAGGGTGTGATCGGGAGCCGGCGGCACGCACCGATCGTCGGGTCGCGGGCCGGTCGGCGGCAACCGTGCCACCCTCGGGCACCATGGGATCTCCGTCGCCCCGCGACGACCGGCTCGGCCGGCGGGTGTGGGCCCTCTTCACGCCCTACCGCGGCACGCTGGTCGTGATCGTGCTGGCGGTGCTGCTCAGCAGCGGGCTGGGCATCATCACCCCGTTCCTCACCCAGGCCGCGTTCGACCGCGCGCTGTTCCCGATCGGCGGCGGTCCGGTCGACCTGCCGCTGCTCGGCTGGCTGGTCGCCGGCATGGTGGCCATCCCGGTCGTGTCGGCCCTGATCGGCGTCTACCAGACCTACCAGACCACGCTGCTGGGCAACCGGGTGATGGCCGACCTGCGCGGCCGGCTGTTCGAGCACCTGCAGCGGATGGACCTGTCCTTCTTCACCGCGACCCGGACCGGCGCCATCCAGTCCCGGCTGGCCAACGACGTCGGCGGCGTGCAGTCGGTGCTGTCGGAGACGGCCAGCTCGATCCTGGGCAACGTGGTCACGGTGGCCGCCGCGCTGGTGGCGATGCTGCTGCTGTCCTGGCAGCTGACGCTGGTCGCGGTGGCGCTGGTGCCGCTGTTCGTGGTGCTGCAGATCCGGGTCGGCCGGGTCCGGCGGGCGATCGCCGGGCGCACCCAGGAGTCGTTGTCGGACATGACGGCGATCACCGAGGAGTCGCTGTCGGTGTCCGGGGTGCTGCTGGCCAAGGTGTTCCACCGGCAGGCCTACGAGGTCCGGCGCTACCGCGAGGAGAACGCCAGGCAGGTGCAGCTGCAGGTGCGGCAGGCGATGACCGGACAGTCGTTCTTCGCCGTCGTCCAGACCTTCCTCGGGGTCACCCCGGCACTGGTCTACCTGGCCGCCGGCTTCCTGATCGTCGCCGCCAGCGCTGCTTCTTCCGGGGGAACCGCGGTGAGCGCCGGCACCATCGTCGCGTTCACCACGCTGCAGACCCGGCTGCTGTTCCCGACGGTGAACCTGCTGCGGATCTCGCTGGACGTGCAGACCTCGCTCGCCCTGTTCCGGCGGATCTTCGACTACCTCGACCTGCGTCCGCTGATCGTCGACGCCCCGGACGCCCGGGTGCTGGACACCGCGTCGGTCCGCGGGCGGGTCGAGCTGGAGAACGTGTGGTTCGGCTACCCGCCGGCCCGCGGGGTCGGCATCGAGCCCGCGCCGCCGGAGCCGGCTGCGGAGCCGGTGTGGGCGGTGCGCGACGTGTCGTTCACCGTCGAGCCCGGGCAGCTGGCGGCGATCGTCGGACCCAGCGGTTCGGGCAAGACCACGATCTCCTACCTCATCCCGCGGCTCTACGACGTCGACCGCGGCCGGGTGCTTCTCGACGGTCAGGACGTGCGCGAGCTGACCCAGGCCTCGGTGGCCGGCGCGATCGGCATGGTCACCCAGGACACCTACCTGCTGCACACGACCATCGGGGAGAACCTGCGCTACGCCAAGCCGGACGCCGGCCAGGCCGAGATCGAGGAGGCAGCGCGGGCGGCGAACATCCACGACCGGATCCTGAGCTTCGCCGAGGGCTACGACACCGTCGTGGGGGAGCGCGGGTACCGCCTGTCCGGCGGGGAGAAGCAGCGGCTGGCCATCGCCAGGGTGCTGCTGGCCGACCCGCGGATCCTGATCCTCGACGAGGCGACCAGCGCGCTGGACACCACCAGCGAACGGCTGGTGCAGCAGGCCCTGGAGCACGCCACCCGGCGGCGCACCACCATCGCGATCGCGCACCGGCTGTCCACGGTGCTCGGCGCGGACGTCATCCTGGCCGTGGAGGCCGGGCGGGTGGTGGAGCGCGGCACGCACGCCGAGCTGCTCGCCCGCGGCGGCCTGTACGCCCGGCTCTACACCGAGCAGTTCGCCGGCGGGGAGGTGGAGGCCCGCTGCCGCAACGGGGTGCGCTTCGCCGACGGCAAGACCCTGCTCGGCGGCCACCCGACGGACCGGGTGGCGTAACCCCCCACCTCCGCCGCACCCCCTGGCTCGAACGCACGAACGGCACGTTCGCACGAACCTATCGTGCGAACGTGCCGTTCGTTCGAGGTGAGCCCGGCGCGGACGGGAGCGTGGTCACGCCTGCTCGGCCGGGGGCGCCCGGCGCTCGCGGCTGGCCTCGGCCGCGGCTTCGGTGGCGTTCCGGCCGGCCGCGGCGCGCGCCGCCAGCTCGCGGTAGGTCAGCGGCCTGCGTTCGAAGACGCCCTCGTGCGCGGCCACCGCCTCGCGGTGCTCGGCGTGCTCGGGATGGCGGGACTCGAACTCCTGCCGCTGCTCCACGGCCCGCCGCCAGCGGGTGATCGTCTCGCGATCGCCGCGCCCCACACCCTCCCAGGACTGCGGGGCGCTGGACATGGCCGGCGGCGGTGCGGCTGCGCTGCGCACGGCCGGCGACGGTGGCCGGCGCACGGTCGTTCCGCCGCAGTCCGGGCAGTCCGGGTCGGGCGCCGACCAGGACGGCACCAGCAGCTCGAAGCGGGTGCCGCAGGCGCAGGCGTAGTCGTAGATCGGCATCAGGTGTAGCTGTTGCCGGGCCCGGTGCGCAGCTCGTGGATCTGATCGGCGGAGTGGCCGAACACGACGGTGGCGTCGGTCTTCTGCTCGATCTCGCGGATCTTCTCCACCGAGCGGAACCAGGCGACGGTGTCGTACACGATGCCGGCCGCGATCGGCGGCGGGCCGTAGGACTCCTTGAGGTAGAGCGAGTCGCTGGCGAACAGCATGGTGCCGGAGTCCTTGAGGTCCACCTGCAGGCTGAGGGTGCCCCAGGTGTGACCGGGGGTGCGCAGCAGCGTGACGCCGGGCAGGATCTCGGTGTCCTCGTTGATCGTGTCGAGGGTGAGGCCGTCGTAGTCGGACTTGATGTGGGCGCCGCGGTTGTAGCCGTCGAAGGAGAAGGCGCCCTTCTTCTCCTCCTCGTCGACGATGATCTTCGTGCCGGTGTCGCGCCACCACTGGGCGTTGGCCGCGTGGTCGAGGTGCAGGTGGCTCAGCAACAGGTAGTCGATGTCGCTGGGCTCGATGTTGAGCTGCTTCAACCGGGAGTCGAGCCACATGTCCTCGGTGGCGGCGTCGACGGGGAAGAACTGGTCGAGCCCGCACTGACCCCAGCGGGTTTCCCAGTCGCGCGGGACGCCGGCGTCCCACAGCAGCTTCTTGCCGCTGGGGTGCTCGATGTAGACCACGTGGGTGGGGACCTCGACCCAGTCCTTCTGCTTGACGGGTTGGTCCTTCGTGGCCATGTTGGCCGGGCTGATCAGCAGCCAGGTGAGGTCGGCGTGCATGGTGCCGGTGGGCAGGATGGTCACCTTGATCTTGTCTGAATCGGGCACCGGACGACCTCCGCATCGAGGGATGGGTCATCGTGACCTTCCACCACGGTCCGCCGCCGCGCAAGCGTCCTGTCACATCCCGCGGGTGCGCCGGGTGGGTTCGGCCCGCAGCGGGTCCGCGGGCCAGGAGTGCTTGGGGTAACGACCGCGCAGCTCGGCGCGTACCTGCGGGTAGCCGGTGGTCCAGAACGAGGCCAGGTCGGCGGTGACCGCGGCCGGCCGCCCGGCCGGGGAGAGCAGGTGCAGCAACACCGGGAGCCGGCCGCCGGCCACGGTCGGGCTGTCGGTCCAGCCGAACACCTCCTGCACGCGCACCGCCAGCACCGGCTGCTCGCCGGAGTAGTCGAGGGCGATGCGCGAGCCCGAAGGCACGTCGACGCGGTCCGGGGCCAGCTCGTCGAGCCGCCCGGCCAGCTGCGGCGGCAGCACCGAGCGCAGCACGCCGGCGGCGTCGACCCGGGCCAGGTCGGCGCGGCTGCGGACGCGGTCGAACGCTCCCGACCACCAG
>DATMDS010000063.1:0-3763 GCA_035557575.1 Pseudonocardia sp.
GCAGCACCCGGGCGGCGAGCAGGTGGTCGGCGCCGAGGCCGTAGTAGCGGCCGAGCACCCCGTACCCGCCGCCAAGCACCGCGCCGACCACGCCGACCGACCGGCACCAGCCGACCGGCACGACCAGGTCCAGCTCGGCGAGCCGGTCGGTGAGCGCGCCGACCCGCACCCCGGCGCCGACGACCACGCGGTCGCCGTGCGGCTCGATGGTGTCCAGTCCGCCGAGGTCGAGCACCAGTCCGGCCGATGTGGAGTGCTCGGCGAAGCTGTGCCCACCGCCCCGCACGGCGAACGGCAGCCCCTGCCGGCGGGCGAACCGCAGCGCGGTGTCCACATCGGACTCGGTGCCACACTCGACCACCGCGGCCGGCAGCACCTCCGCCCGGCGGCCGATGAACAGCTTGCGGGCGTGCTGGTGGCCGGGGTCGCCGGGCAGGTGCACCGCACCCACCAGCCCGGTCAGCTCGGCACGGGTGAGCACGTCTCGTCCCCCGGCGCCTCGGCGTACATGTCGGCCTGCAGCCGGTACAGCTCGGCGTAACGTCCGCCGAGGGCCAGCAGCGTGGCGTGGTCGCCCTGCTCGGCCACCCGGCCCTCGTGCAGCAGGTAGATGTTGTCGGCGTTGCGAACACTGCCGAGCCGGTGGGTGATCAGCACGACCGTGCGCCCCTCGGCCAGCCGGCGCAGCGACTCGTACACCGCGTACTCGGCCTTGGCGTCCAGCGGGGCGGTCGGCTCGTCCAGCACCAGCACCGGTGCGTCGCGGAAGAGCCCGCGGGCCACCGCCAGCCGCTGCCACTGCCCGCCGGAGAGCTCGGTGCCGCCGCGGAAGTACCGGGACAGCAGGCTGTGCCAGCCGTCGGGCAGCGTCGCGACCATCTCGTCGGCGCCGGCCCACGCGGCCGCGGCCCGCAGCGCGGCGTCGCCGGGGTCGACCCGGTCGGGGCGGCCGAGCCGGACGTTGGTGCGTGCGTCGTGCGGCCAGCGCACCGGGCTCTGCGCCACCATGCCGACCCGGTCGCCGACGCTGGTCGGGTCCAGCTCGGCCAGGTCAAGGCCGTCCCAGCGGATCCGCCCGGCGGTTGGCCGGTACAGCCCGGTGATCACCTTGGCCAGCGTGGTCTTGCCGGACCCGTTCTCCCCGACCAAGGCCACCACTTGTCCTTTGTGGATGGTCAGGTCGACGCCGGCGAGCGCGTCGCGATCGGTGCCCCGGTACCGCAGGCGCACCCCGGTGAGCTCGATCCGGCCGGGCGAGGCGGGTGCCGCCACCGCGGTCGGGCGCCGGGTGCGGGCCACCGAGTCGGTGAGGAACGCCTGGTAGTCGGTGACGTAGAGGCCCTGCTCGAAGACCAGGTTCGCGGCGAGCACCAGCCGGCCGAGCGCCGCGGACGCCGACCGGATCGCGATCAGCGCGGTGCCGGCCACCGCGAGCGGCAGCCAGCCGGCGTGCAGCAGCACCCCGAGCAACGCGATCGTCGCCCCGATGGCCAACCCGGCCAGCGCCCGGCCGACCGCCTTCACCTTCGCCTGGCCCAGCCCGACCCGGACCTCCTGGTGCTGCAACAGGTCCGCGACCTTGCGGTACTCGCCTCGCACGAACGGCTCGGCCTGGCAGGTCCGTATCTCGGCGGCCGGCTCGCGCTCGGTGGCCAGGTCGGAGAGCATCCGCTCGCGGCGGTTCAGCGTGACCGTGCGGGACATCGTGGCGTAGCCGAGCCGGGCGGCGTGCACGACCGCCCACCCCTCCGGCAGCACGGACAGCGCCAGGATCGGCAGCAGCACCGGATGCAGCACGCCGAGGCTGCCGGCGGCCGCGGCCACCGCGAACAGCGACCCGAGCAGCTCGACGAGGTTGTCGGTGGCCCGTTCGAGGTGGAACACGCCGCGGTCGCGGGCGCGGTGCATCCGGTCGTAGAACTCCGGGTCGTCGAAGGCGTCCAGCTCGACCCGCAGCCCGGCGTGCACCAGCCGTTCCTCGGCGACCCGGCGCACCGCGGGCACGATCCGCGCGTGGGCGAGGGAGATCGCGGTGTCCAAACCGCCGCGCAGCACGAACGCCCCGACGACCACCAGCAGCGACGGCAGCGCGGCCACCACCCGGTCGGCCGTTGGGCCGGTGGCGAACAGCTCCTCGAGCACGCCGGTGGTGGCCAGCAGCCCGAACGCGAACGCGAGCCCGGAGCCGACCTGCAGCAGCACGATCACGAGCGCGGCCCGCGGCGCGGCCTCGCGGATCACCCCGAGCACCGGGCGGGTGCTCGCCGGGAGCCGGCGCAGCAACTGGGGCACGGACAGCTGACCGGCGTCCTCGTCGAGGCGCCAGTACGGCGTCTCCAGCTCCAGCTCCGGCTCCGCGGCCGACGGCCCGGCGGTCAGGGGTTCACCGCCCCGGGGTCGGGCAGCAGCACCGACGGCAGGTCGCTGTCGGGGTGCAGCCGCAGCAACTGGTAGGCGATGCCGCCGGCGCCGGGCAGCAGGCCCGGCACGAAGGCGTTGCGCGCCATGCCGGTCACCACGCCGTACTCCTCGACGACGGCGATCATGTGCGCGTCCAGCGTGGTCCGGTCGACCCCGGCCGGGCCGAGACCGAGCGCCAGCGCGTCGGCGACGGTCTCCCAGACGCCGAGATCTCCGTGGCAGAGCGTGTGGTTCCAGCCGGTGCCGCGCTCCCATGACGACGCCGCGGCCAGGCGCACCAGCTCCCGCCCGGCGGCCTCGCCGGCTCCGTCGAGACGCAGCAGGTCGCTCGCGGCCAGGCCGATGCCGACCGCGCCGTGGCACCAGGCGGCGCCGATGTGACCAGCCTCGCGCAGGTCCAGCCAGCCCTGGCCCTGCTCGTCGAACAGCGTCCGCTCGTAGGCGAAGGCCGCCCGCGCGGTGTCGGCGTGCGCGGGGTCGCCGGTCACCGCGGCGAGCCGGGCCAGCGCCCAGCCGATCCCGGTGGCGCCGTGCGCGAAGCCGCCGATGCCCTCGGGGAACTGGAGGTTCGGCCAGCACACGGTGTCCACTCCGGACGGTGCGGTGCCCGGGCTCCCCTCGGCCACGAGCTGGTCGCCGAGGTAGCCGGCGAGCTCGGTCCAGCGCGCCGCGCCGGTGTGCTCGGCCAGGCGCAGCAACGGGACGATCGCGCCGGCCCGCCCGACCAGGATGTCGTAGGCCGGGTCGTCGACCACCGCACGCGGGAGCTGCCCGGCGAGCACGCTCGCCCACTCAAGTGCGTCGTCGCCGACCACGCCCAGCCGGCGCAGCAGCAGCCAGCCGGTGATGCGGGACCCGAGGCCGACGTAGCCGCCGGGTGGCTCGGGCCGCAGCGGCACCCCGGCCGCGGTGTCGGCGGCCCACCGCCCCTCGGCCAGCCGCATGGTGTGCACGGTCCGCGCCAGCACGTCGGCCACCCCGGGCACCTCGTCGGCCCGGCCGGCGGCCTGCTCGCGCAGGTAACCGGCGAGCAGCACGGCCACGCCGCCGGTCCCGCTGTACAGGTCGGCGCTGAGCGCCTGAACGGACCAGCCGGTGGGGTTGAGCACCGGTGCCACCCAGCTGACCGTGCCGTCCTCGCCGGTGACCGCGGTGGACACCACCTGCCCGACGATCCCGCGGGCCACGGTCCGGCGCCGGCGGTCCAGGTCCTCCATGTCCACAGTGGAGGGAAGGCGGCGGATGGGGTCGGGCAGCCAGCCCTCGTTGAGGTAGGCGCTGACCAGGGCCGCCTGGATCACCCGGCGGTCGAGGTCGGAGTCGTTGGCGCGCCAGCGATCCA
>DATMDS010000064.1:0-10956 GCA_035557575.1 Pseudonocardia sp.
GATCGCGCGGCGGCTGGCCGCCGAGCTGCCCGACGTGACCTACCTGCGGATTCCGGAAAAGGGCCGTGGCCGGGCGCTGGCCACCGCGTGGGGCGCATCGGATGCGCAGGTGCTGGCCTACTGCGACGTCGACCTGTCCACCGATCTCGCCGCCCTGCTGCCGCTGGTCGCCCCGCTGATCTCCGGGCACTCCGACCTGGCCATCGGCACCCGGCTCACCCCCGCGTCGCGGGTGGTGCGCGGGCCCAAGCGGGAGTTCATCTCACGCGCCTACAACCTGCTGCTGCGCGGCACACTGGCCGCCCGGTTCACCGACGCCCAGTGCGGTTTCAAGGCCATCCGCGCCGACGTGGCCCGCCGGCTGCTGCCGCTGGTCGAGGACACCGGCTGGTTCTTCGACACCGAGCTGCTGGTGCTGGCCGAGCGCTGCGGGCTGCGCATCCACGAGGTGCCGGTGGACTGGATCGACGACCCGCACAGCAGCGTGGACATCGTGGGCACGGCCGTCGCGGATCTCAGGGGCATCGTGCGGCTCGGTCACGCGCTCGGTGCCGGCCGGCTGCCGCTGCACGAGCTGCGCCGCCAGCTCGGCCGCGACCCGCTGCCGGTCCCGGTGGCCGGTGTCCCGGCCGGGTTGACCGCCCAGTTCGCCCGGTTCGCCGTGATCGGCATCGTGAGCACGCTGGCCTACCTGCTGCTCTACGGGCTGCTTCGGGCCGACCTCGGCGCGTTCGGCGCGAACCTGGTGGCGCTGGTGGTCACCGCGGTGGCCAACACCGCGGCGAACCGGCGGCTGACCTTCGGCGTCCGCGGCCGCGCCGGCGCCACCACCCACCAGCTGCAGGGCCTGCTGGTGTTCGGGCTCGGCCTGGCGCTGACCTCGGGCGCGCTGGCCGCGCTGGGCGCGTGGGCGCCCGCGGCGAGCCAACCCGTCGAGATGCTGGTGCTGATGCTGGCGAACGCGCTGGCCACCGCACTGCGCTTCGTCGCCTTCCGGTCCTGGATCTTCCGCGGCCACCGGGCCGCCCCGTCCTCGTCCCCCCTTTCTCAGGAGATCTCGGCGTGACCGCCACCCTCACCCCCACCGTCCGCCCCGTGGCCCCGACCGCGGCGGCTCCGCGCCGCCGGTCCCGCGGCGAGCTGATCGCGCTGGCCGTGCTGCTGGTCGGCACCGCCGCGCTGTACCTGATCGACCTGGGCGCCTCCGGCTACGCCAACAGCTACTACGCGGCCGCCGTGCAGGCGATGACCCAGAGCTGGGAGGCCTTCTTCTTCGGCTCGCTCGACGCCGGCAACGTGATCACGGTGGACAAGCCGCCGGCATCGCTGTGGGCGATGGCCGCCTCGGCACGGATCTTCGGGTTCTCCTCGTGGAGCATGCTGGTGCCGCAGGCGCTGATGGGCGTGGGCAGCGTGGCGCTGCTCCACGCCGCGGTCCGGCGGGTGTCGGGCGAGGTGCCGGCCCTGCTCGCGGGCGCGGTGCTGGCGCTGACCCCGGTGGCCGCGCTGATGTTCCGGTTCAACAACCCGGACGCGCTGCTGGTGCTGCTCATGGTCGCCGCGGCGTACGCGACGGTGCGCGCCGTCGAGCGGGCCGGCACCCGTTGGCTGCTGCTCGCCGGGGTGTTCATCGGGCTCGCGTTCCTGGCCAAGATGGCGCAGGGCTTCATCGTGCTGCCGGCGCTGGTGGCGGCCTACCTGGTGGCCGCCCCCACCGGCTGCTGGCGGCGGATCCGGCAGCTGCTCGGCGCGGCCGCGGCGGTCCTCGTCTCGGCCGGCTGGTACGTGGCGATCGCCGAGCTGTGGCCGGCGAGCAGCCGGCCCTACATCGGTGGCTCGACCGGCAACAGCGTGCTGGAGCTGGCCCTGGGCTACAACGGCCTGGGCCGGATCTTCGGCCGTGGTACGGGCAGCGCCCGCGGCGGTGCCACGCCCGGTGCCGGTGCGACCGGCGTCGACGCGGCCGCGGCCGGTCCCGGTGGCGCGGCCGGCATGCCGGTGGGCGGCTTCCCGGGCGGTGGCCCGGGAGGGGGCGGCGGGTTCGGCGGCCAGGCCGGCCTGACCCGGCTGTTCAACACCGAGATCGGCGGGCAGATCTCTTGGCTGCTGCCGGCCGCGCTGGTGTTGTTGATCGTCGGGCTGTGGCTGACCCGGCGCGCCCCGCGCACCGACCGGGTACGGGCCTCGCTGATCCTGTGGGGCGGCTGGACGCTGGTCACCGCGCTGGTGTTCAGCCTGGCCCAGGGCACGTTCCACGCCTACTACACGGTGGCGCTGGCCCCGGGCATGGCCGCGCTGATCGGCGTGGGCGGCCACGAGCTGTGGCGGCGGCAGGCGGCGTGGCCGGCCCGGCTGGCGATCGTCGGGGTGCTGGCCGGCACCGCGACCTGGGCCTGGGTGCTGCTCGGGCGCTCCGCCGAGTTCCTGCCCTGGCTGCGCTGGGTGATCGTGGGCGCGGCTCTGGTCACGTGTGCCGCCGTGCTGCTCCGCGGTGGCGCCCGGCGCTTCACCGCGGCGATCGCGCTGGCCGCGGTGCTCACCGGGCTGGCCGCCCCGGCCGCCTATGCCGTGCAGACCGCGGCTACCGCGCACACCGGCAGCATCCCGCTCGCCGGCCCGTCCACCGGGTCGTCGCCCTTCGGCGACCGTGGCGGGGCCGGACCGGGCGGCCCGGGCGCGGCGGAGACGGCGGATCCCGCGCTCGTCGCGCTGCTGCAGTCGGCGGGCACGAAGTGGTCCGCGGCCACCGTCAGCGCGATGGGCGGCGCCTCGCTCGCGCTGGCCAGCGACACCACCGTGATGAGCATCGGCGGGTTCACCGGATCCGACCCGGCCCCGACCCTCGACCAGTTCAAGGCCTACGTGGCCGCCGGCGAGGTGCGCTACTTCGTCGAGGGCGGCGGCGGCCCGGGCGGCCGGATGTCGGGCGGCGATCGCGGCACGGCAGCCGGCGGCACGGCGGCGGGAGCCGATCAGGTGGGTGCCGGCAACCGCGGCCCCGGCGGTCGCTCCTCGGAGATCGGCACCTGGGTGCAGCAGACGTTCTCGTCGACCACGGTCGGCGGTCGGACGGTCTACGACCTCGCCCAGCCGCGCGGCTGAGCACGATCGCCTGACCACCCTTCACCCGTACGAGTTAGGGCAGCCTTGCTATCGTTCGCCGGTGATCGCACGACCGGAGCCGGGCGCCCGCTGCGCGGTGCTCACCCGCGCGTCCGACGAGCCGATCGCCGGAACCGCTCCGGTCGCACCCCGATGGGTGTGCCTGGAGCACCGGGGCCGCTGGCCGAACGACGTCGCCGCCCACCCCGATCCGGCCATCGCCGACTTCGCCCGGCGGGCCGCTGCGGCCGGGCTGCGGCTGCTGCTGATCCGCCGGCACGGCCGCCAGCCGGAGCGGGCGCAGGCGCAGCTGTTCCTGACCGACACCCGACCCGGCAGCACCCGGACCACGGGACTGATCGTGCGCGGGCCCACCGAGCTGGCCGACGTGCCGCTCCCCACCCCGGACCAGCCGTTGCCGGGCACGCCGGTGACCGAGCCGCTGCTGCTGGTCTGCACGCACGGCCGGCGCGACCGCTGCTGTGCCCTGGACGGACGGGCACTGGCCGCCGCCCTGCACCAGGCCGGGGAGCCGCACGTGTGGGAGTGCAGCCACCTCGGCGGCCACCGGTTCGCGCCGACCGCGCTGGTGCTGCCCACCGGCTACCTCTACGGCCGTCTCGACGTGGCCTCGGCCGTGGCGGCACGCAAGGCCGCCGGCGTCGGCGAGGTCGAACCGGACCGCTGCCGCGGCCGCTCGTCCTGGTCACCGGCCGGGCAGGTGGCCGACCTCGCGGTGCGTGCGGCCACCGGGCTGCGGGATGCCGACGCCGTTGAGGTGCTGCCCGACGTCAGCGACGTGGTGCCGGTACGGGCGCACACCGGCCAACGCTGGGAGGTCGACGTCGAGCGGGTGCAGATCGGGACGCTCCGGCCCGCCTCGTGCGGGGCCGGCGCGGCGCCCGTCGTGCCGGTCCGGGCGGCCGGGGTGCGCCCGCTGCCCTGATCATCGGTACCCCGGGCGAGCGGGTCCGAACACGACGCCGTGGTCCCGTACCGTCCGCCCGGTGACGTCGATCCCGGGCCAGCCCTCCGGAAGCCCGAGTCGGGTGCACGCCCGGCTGCGGCCGCCGCCCCGGATCGCCGAGCACCCGGCGGCGCTGGCCGCGGCCCGGATCGCCACCGCGACGCTGGCCCCGCACGCCGAGGCCGCCGACGACCCGGCCCGTGGTGTCGATCCGGCGCACCTCACCGAACTGGTGGCACACCGGCTGCTCAGCATCACCGTCCCGACCGACGAGGGCGGCTACGGCGCCGACGTGCTGGTCGACGCGGAGGTCGTCGAGCAGATCAGCGGCGGCTGCGGCGCAACCTGGTTCCTCACCACCCAGCACCGGTTCCCGCAGGCGCTCTCGCGCGGCCCGCTGACCGGGCTGCGCCCCGACGCCATCGCGCTCGGCCCGGCCGCCGATCGGCACCGCGCCGCCCTGGCCACGGCCGACACCCGCGCCGGCATCGCAATCGCGCACATCCGCCGTCCCGGCCTGCCCGCGGTGCGCGCCGAGCCGGTCGGCACCGGCTGGACGCTGTCCGGCGCCGCGGACTGGTGCACCGGCTGGGGCCTGATCGACGTGGTGATGATCGCGGCGACCACTCCGGACGACCGCTTCGTGCTCGCGCTGCTGCCGGCCCGGGAGCAACGCGGCCTGCGCGCCACGGCACCGCTGCCGCTGTCGGTGATGGCCGGCACCCGCACCGTCGCACTGCGGCTGGACGGGCTCCCCGTCGCCGCCGCGGACGTACTGGCCACCGTGGACATCGGCGCCTGGCGCGAGCACGACGCCGCCCGCACCACCAACGCCACCCCGGCGTCGTTCGGGCTGCTGCACCGGATGCTGGGCGCGCTGGCCGAGCTGGGTGCGGCGCGGGACCGGCCGGAGGCGGCGGAGCTGGCCGAGGCCATGGCCGAGCAGGTGGCAGCCCGCCGCGCCGAGGCCTACGCGCTGCTGTCCGAGGTGCCGTTGTTCGAACGGGTGCCGGAGCGGGCCGCGCTGCGCGGCGAGGTCGGCGCGCTGGCCGTGCGGGCGGCGAACGCGCTGATCGCGGCCCGCTCGGGGAGCGCGCTGCTGCGCTCCAGCGCGGAGCAGCGTTGGGCTCGGGAGGCGGCGTTCCACCTGATCCAGGCCCAGACCGCCGGGGTCCGGGTGGCCCAGTTGGCCGCGCTCGGGCGCCCCCGCTGCTGAAGCCGCGGCCGGACCAGCACCAGCCAGCTCATCACGGCGCAGAACAGCAGGAAGTACAGCGCGAAGCCGGCCGTTCGGAACGTCCACACCGGTATCGACGCCAGGGTGGCGACCGAGCCGGCGACCCCGGCCGTGTACGGGGTCGCCTGCTCGGTGCCGGGCGCGCGGACCGACTTGACCACGGTCGGGATCGCCCCCAGACCGCGCGCGGTGATGCCCATCGCGATGGCCAGGTCGCCGGCGGCGAGCAGCAGCACCAGCACCGCTGCGCCGGCCAGCGCAAGACACGTCCGGTCCAGCCGGCTGGCCCGCCAGTAGGCCCCGGAGTTGGCGAACGAGGCCGCGACGATCAGCGTCGGCACCACGGCCACCGCCAGCGTGAGCACCGCCGGCAGGCCCACGCCCTGGCTGGCCTGGCCCGCGAACGCGATCCACGCCGTCACCCCGCTCACCAGCCAGGTGACCCGGTTGGGCTGCACCCGGCCGCGCAGCGTCCCCACGGCGTAGCGCAGCCCGGCCGCGAACGGCAGCGCGGCACCCAGCAGCGTCCAGGCCGCGCTCGTCGTGCCCATCAGGCACCGACCAGGAAGGGGCGCAGGCGATCCGACAGCGGCGCCGGGCGACGCCCGCCGTCCCACGCGAACACGGCCTCGTAGATCGTCTCCTCGCACCAGGCCACCGGCGTGCCGGCGACGTCCAGCCGGGCGTGCACGGTGAGCACCGGCTGCGTCGAATCGGTTCCCGGCAGGGTGCGGTGCGGAGTGAGGCGCACGGGCACCCGGCGCCGCTGCACGGGGCGCAGCGCGTCGCCCAGCGCTCCTCCGGTGCGCAGTTGCTGGCGCACGCGGGGCGTCAGCGCCGCCGAGTCCACCGCGACCCAGGAGCGGGCCTCGGCCACGAGGAGCTCGCCGCAGCGCAGCTGCACGTCGCGCTCCTGCACCCGGGCCCCCTCGTGCAGCGCGAGCTCGTCGGCGACGGCGGGATCGGGGAACACCCGATCGACCCGGCGGACGATCTCCACCGCGATGCCGTGGCCGGTCCAGGCGGCCAAGGTGTCGACGAGCGAGTCGGCAGCTCGCACGAAGCGGGTCAGTCGATCGAGCTCCGGCCATGTCGACGGCCGTCTCATCGGACCGGCCTGTTCTGCGTTGATCTCATGAGCCGATTGCAGCGGCTTGCGGAGGGACGCGAATCGGTAGCGGGTACCGATATGAACTCCGGCGCGCCCGTCGCGACCCTTCGCGACCGCGGCCCGGCAGACTCGGGGCATGGAACCCGCCGCCCCGGCGCCGCAGCGGCCCGACCCACGGCAACCCCCGCTGCGCCCACCCGCCCATCAGGTCAGTCCGCGGGCGTTGCGCTGGTGGCAGCTGCGGGCGCTGGTGACGCTGCCCGTGCTGGTGACACCGCAGGTCGTGGTCCTGACGCTGGTCGGATCCGACGACGCGGGCTGGCTGTGGGGCAGCATCGTCGGCACCGTGCTGGTGGTCGGGTCGTACGCCGCGCTGGTGCCGGCGCTGCGCTACCGGATCCACCGCTGGGAGATCACCCACGAAGCGGTCTACACGCTGTCGGGCTGGCTGGTGCGGGAGTGGCGGATCGCCCCGATCTCCCGGGTGCAGACCGTGGACACCGAGCGCGGCCCGCTGCAGCAGCTGCTGAAACTGGCCGACCTGACCGTCACCACCGCCTCCGCCCGCGGCCCGGTGAAGATCGTCGGGCTGGACGAGCACCAGGCCACCGAGCTCGCCCGCACCCTCACCGAGACCACCCAGGCCACCCCCGGCGACGCCACGTGAGCACACCCGACGCGCCGACCGCGGCGCCCACCGAGGTCGCGACGCCGTGGCGCCGGCTGGACCCTCGGATGCTGGTGATCGGCCCGGCCAATGCGCTGGTCCGGCTGCTGCCGGTGATCGTGATCCTGCTGGTCACCGGCCAGGGCGACGTGACCCGGGTGTGGATCGCCGCCGGGTTCGGGGTGCTCGTGGTGCTGGGCAGCATGCTGACCTGGCGGACCACCCGTTACCGGATCACCCCGGACCGGGTGGAGCTGCACAGCGGCTGGCTGAGCCGGCAGCGCCGCTCCGTCCCCCGCGACCGGATCCGCACCGTCGACCTGACCGCGAAGCTGCTGCACCGGGTGTTCGGGTTGAGCGTGGTGCAGGTGAGCGCGGGGGCCGGGGCAGCGGCCGAGCACTCGGGGCTCAGCCTGGACGCGGTGTCCAAGCCCGAGGCCGAGCGGTTGCGCCGGGAGCTGCTGGACCGCTCCCCGAGCGCGGTGGACGCCCCGGTGCTGCCGCCGGTGCAGGAGCTGGCCCGGCTGCGCTGGTCCTGGCTGCGGTTGGCCCCGTTGACCTTCTCCTCGCTGGCCGGCATCGCCGCGCTGGCCGGTACCGCCTTCAACCTGGTCGACGACCTGGGCATCGACCCGCGCGAGATCGGCCCCATCGACGACGCCGGCGAGCGGTTCAGCAGCACCCCGATCTGGCTCGGCGTGCTGCTGATCCTGGCCGTGCTGGGAGTGATCGCGGTGATCGGGTCTCTGCTGCTGTTCGCCGAACGCTGGTACGGCTACCGCCTGACCCGGGAGGTCGGTGCCGACGGCAGCAGCGTGCTGCGGGTCAAGCGCGGGCTGCTCACCCGCCGCTCCCTCTCGGTCGCCGAGCAGCGGCTGCGCGGGGCCGAGGTCTCGGAGCCGCTGCTGCTGCGCGCCGGAGGCGGTGCGCAGTGCCGGGCGCTGTCGACCGGGCTGTCGTCCAAGGACGCCCAGAGCGGCGCGCTGCAGCCGCAGGTGCCGCGGCCCGAGGCACACCGGGTGGCGGCGGCGGCGCTGCGCGCGGACCCGTCCGAGATCACCCTGGCCGCGCTGCGCCAGCATCCGCGCGCGGCCCTGCTGCGGCGGATGACGCGGGCGCTCGTGCCGTCCGCCGTCGTGGTGCTGGTCGCGTTCTGGCTCGGCTGGTGGATCCCGGACCTCTCCTGGCTGGGCCCGACCGCACTGCTGCTGCTCCCGCCGGCGGCGCTGCTCGCGTGGGACCGCTACCGCAACCTCGGTCACCAGCTCACTGCCCGGCACCTGGTGACCCGGCAGGGCTCGCTGGTCCGACGCACGGTCGCGCTGCAACAGCACGGTGTGATCGGTTGGACGCTGCGGCAGAGCGTCTTCCAGCGCCGCGCCGGGCTGGTCACGCTGGAGGCGGTGACCGCAGCCGGGCACGGCGGCTACGTGGTGCTCGACCTGGCGGCCGGGGATGCCGTCGCGCTGGCCGACGCCACCACCCCGAACCTGCTCCCCTGAGATCCGCGGCCGGCCACGTCAGCGCCGCCGGCGGGTGCCGAACAGCCCGCGGGTGAGCTCCCGGCCGAGCGCACTGGCCGCCGACCGCAGGAACGACTTCACCACCGGTGATCCGAGCACCTCGGCGACCATCCCGGGCTCCTCCCGCTCGGCCCGGCGCCGCTCCGGCTCGGGTCGGGGCGGCAGGTCGGCCGGCGGCAGCGGCGGCGCCTCGGCGATCTTGGCCATAAGCCGCTCGTAGGCCGACTCGCGGTCCACGGTCCGGCCGTACCGCCCGTAGAGCGGCGAGGCCTTCGCCGCGACGCTCACCGCGTCCGGGCCGATCGCGGCCATCAGCGAGCGCGGCGCCCGCATCCGGGCCCAGGCCACCGGCGTCGGCGCACCCCGCTCGGAGAGCACGGTGATGATCGCCTCCCCGGTGCCGAGCGACGTCAGCGCCTCCTCGATGTCGTAGTTCTTGGTGGTCGGGTAGGTGCGCACGGTCTTGGTCAGCGCCGCCTGGTCCTCCGGGGTGAACGCGCGCAGCGCGTGCTGGATCCGGGCGCCGAGCTGGGAGAGCACGTTGTTGGGGATGTCGGTGGGCAGCTGGGTGCAGAAGAACACCCCGACCCCCTTGGACCGGATCAGCTTCACGGTCTGCTCGATGCGCTGCAGGAACGCCTTCGACGCGTCGGTGAACAGCAGGTGGGCCTCGTCAAAGAAGAAGACGAGTTTCGGCTTGTCCAGGTCACCGGCCTCGGGCAGGTCCTCGAACAGCTCGGCGAGCAGCCACATCAGGAACGTGGAGAACAGCCGCGGGTTGCCGGCCTGGTCGGCCAGCTCCAGCAACGTGACGATCCCCTTGCCGTCGACGGTCCGCATCAGGTCGCCCGGTTCGAACTCCGGCTCGCCGAAGAAGTCCTCCCCGCCCGCCGCCTCCAGGTTCACCAGCGCACGCAGGATCACCCCCGCGGTCGCCGAGGACACCCCGCCGATCCCCTTGAGGTCGGCCTTGCCCTCGTCGGAGGTGAGGTGCTGGATGACGGCGCGCAGGTCCTTCGTGTCCAGCAGCGGCAGGTTCCGCTGGTCGGCCCAGTGGAAGATCAACCCGAGGGTCGACTCCTGGGTCTCGTTCAGGTCCAGCACCTTGGCCAGCAGGATCGGCCCGAACTGGGTGAGCGTGGCCCGGATCGGCACCGCCGAGCTCGTACCGCCCAGCGACAGGAACTCGACCGGGAACGCCGTCGGCTCCCAGTCGTCCCCGGTCTCGTGCGCCCGCGACTCGATCTTGGGGTTGCTCTCCCCCGGGCGCGACATCCCGGACAGGTCGCCCTTGACGTCGGCCAGCAGCACCGGCACGCCCGCGTTCGACAGCTGCTCGGCCAGCCCCTGCAGCGTCTTGGTCTTGCCGGTCCCGGTGGCCCCGGCGACCAGGCCGTGCCGGTTCAACGTCGCGAACGGGATGCGCACCCGCGCGGTCGGGTCGGCCGCACCGTCGATCAGCACCGTGCCCAGCTCCAGCGCCGCTCCTTCGGTGGCGTAGCCGGCGGCGATCTGCTGTGCGGCACTGGCCGTGTTGTCACCCACGCGGCCGGACTCTAGCGAATACGCTGCTCGGGTGAATGACCGTCTGGTATGGATCGACTGCGAGATGACCGGCCTTGACCTGCAACGCGACGCCCTGATCGAGATCGCCTGCCTGGTGACCGACGGCGAGTTGCGGGTGCTGGGCGACGGCGTGGACATCGTGATGCACGCCGACGAGTCCGCCCTGGCCGCAATGCCCGACGTCGTCCGGGACATGCACGCCCACTCCGGCCTCACCGAGGAGGTTCGCCGCGCGACGGTCACCGTGCCCGAGGCCGAGCAGCACGTGCTCGCCTACATCCGCGAGCACGTCCCCGAACCGCGCTCCGTCCCACTCGCCGGCAACTCGATCGCCACGGACCGCAGCTTCCTGGCCCGCGACATGCCCGAGCTCGACGGGCACCTGCACTACCGGATGGTCGACGTCAGCTCGATCAAGGAACTGTGCCGCCGCTGGTACCCGCGGATCTTCTTCGCCAAGCCGGAGAAGGGTCTGGCGCACCGCGCGCTGGCCGACATCGAGGAGTCGATCCGGGAACTGAGCTTCTACCGCCGCACCATGTTCGTCGCCCCACCCGGCCCGACCTCCGAGCAGGCCCAGTCCGTCGCGGCCGAGCTGACCCCGCCCCGGTAAACCGGTGACCCGCCGCGCTAAACTGGCTCGGTTCACGGTCGCGGTCTGGTCGTGACCCATGGTGGGTGTAGCTCAGCTGGTAGAGCACCTGGTTGTGGTCCAGGTGGTCGCGGGTTCAAGTCCCGTCACTCACCCCATGCCGGAGCCCCGCCGCCCGGCGGAAGCGCTGC
>DATMDS010000065.1:0-17711 GCA_035557575.1 Pseudonocardia sp.
TTTTCTGCGCGCCCAACTTCTCGTTCCTGATGGTCGCCGACGCCTACGACGCGGTGTCGGCGGTCCCCGGGGTGACCCGGGCCGACGTGACCCTGGCCGACCACCACGCCGCCGCCGAGATCAACGGCGGGGTGGCGGCGCGGGCCGGGTTCGTCGAGTCGTTCCGGGGCTCGGACCAGGGTGAGGCCGTGGCCGAGCTCGACGAGCTGCGGCTGCAGTTCTTCCGCAAGGCCGCGCTCGCCGGGCAGGACCGGGTGGCCCGGCCGCTGGTCGACGCGGGCGTCGGCCCGGACGAGCTGGCGGACACGACGCTCGGTCGGGTCCCGCCGTCGCCGGACCTGACGCGGATGCGGGAGCGGCGGGCCGCCCTCGGACTGCCGCACGACGACCGGGCGCCGCTGCTGATCCACGAGGACGGGTCGCGGGTCATGGCCGCCCAGGTGCCGCTGCACCTGCGGCGGGCGCGGCTGCAGCGGATCGGGATCGAGACGAACGGGGAGTACTGCAAGTCGCTGCTCAAGACGCGCTACGCGCCCGTGAGTGGCTAGCCGTGCTAGAACACGGCTAGCCACTCACGAGGGGGTTTTTGTGCGGATCGCCCTGGCCCAGATCGTCTCGACGCCCGATCCAGGGCGGAACCTGGAGCTGGTCGCCGAGCAGGTGCGGGCCGCGACGGCCGCCGGGGCGCGGCTGGTGGTCTTCCCGGAGGCCACGATGTGCTGCTTCGGGGTGCGGCTGGGCCCGGTCGCGGAGCCGCTGGACGGTCCGTGGGCCGGGCGGGTGCGGAAGATCGCCGCAGCCGCCGGGGTCACCGTGATCGCCGGCATGTTCACCCCGTCCGACGACGGCCGGGTGCGCAACACGCTGCTGGCCACCGGCGCCGGGGTGGAGGCGAGCTACGACAAGATCCACCTGTTTGACGCGTTCGGGTTCGCCGAGTCCGACACCGTCGCGCCCGGCACCGAACCCGTGACGATCAGCGTCGACGGGGTCACGGTCGGCCTGGCCACCTGCTACGACGTGCGTTTCCCCGGGCTGTTCCAGGTGCTGGCCGACCGCGGCGCGACGGTGGTCGCGCTGCCGGCGTCGTGGGGTGCCGGGCCGGGCAAGCGCGCGCAGTGGGACCTGCTGGTGCGGGCCCGGGCGCTGGACTCGACCACCTTCGTCGCCGCCTGCGGCCAGGCCGACCCGACCACCGTCGGCCGCGACGCCGGTAAGGCCCCGACCGGAATCGGAGCCAGCGCGATCGCCGGGCCGCTGGGGGTGTTCGTCGACCAGCTCGGCCCGGAGCCCGGGCTGCTGGTGGCCGACGTCGACCCCGGGGAGGTGGACGCGGCCCGGAAGGTGGTGCCGGTGCTGACCAACCGCCGCTTCTGACCGCAGCTTGCCCCGCCGAGGCCCCGCCCCCCCGCGCACACCGAACGAACGGCACTTTCGCACGAACCTATTGAGCGAAAGTGCCGTTCGTTCACTCGCAAGGGCTCGGGCGGGGTGCGGCGCGGGCCGGGGTGCGGCGCGGGTGCGGCGCGGGCGCAGGGCGGGCGGGGCGCCGCGGGCGCGGGGCGGGCGCGGGGCGGGGCGCCGCCTACCCGGCCGCGGATCCGGCCGCGGATCCGGCCGCGGAGAGCGCCTCGATCATTGCCGTGGCGAGCTCGTGCCGGCCGCTCGCCGGGCTCAGTGCGAATACGCTGCGCCGCGGCGGGCTCCCGGCCAGCGGCCGCACCACAACCCCGCCCAGCTCCGCGGCCAGCAGCCGCGGCACCAGGGTGACCGCGAGGCCGCGCATCACGAGCGCCCGGATGGCCAGCGGGTCCCGGGTGATCGAGACGAACCGCGGCTCGAAGCCGGCGGCGCGGCAGGCGCGGGCCACGAGGTGCTCTGCGGACGGGGCCGTCCACGGATCGTCCGCGAAGTCGCCCAGCGCGACCCGATCGCGCCCGGCGAGCCGGTGCCCCGGGGCCATCGCGACCAGGAACGGCTCGTCGAGCAGCTCGGTGCGGTCGCAGCCGTCGTGCGGGAGCGGCGCCAGCGCCGCGTCCTGGAAGCCGACGCCGACGTGCAGCCGCCCGGTGGCCACCCGCTCGGCGAGCTCGACGGTCGGGCCCTCCTCCACGTGGATCCGGGCGTCGGGCGCGACGCGCTGCAGCCGGCCGATCGCCTCCGGCACCAGCGTGGCCAGCGCGCTCGGGAACGCGCCGAGCCGCAGCCGCAGCCGCTCCCCGCCGGTCAGCTCGGCCAGCTGGCGGTCGGCGAGCGCGAGCCGGGCGGCGATCGCGTCGGCGTGCGCCAGCGCCACCGTGCCGGCCGCGGTCAGCGTGAGCCCGCCGGGCCCGCGGTCGAGCAACCGCCCGCCCAGCTCCCGTTCCAGGGCCGCGACCTGCTGCGAGACCGCCGGTTGGGTCAGGAACAGCGCGCGCGCCGCGGCCGAGAAGGAGCGTTCGTGGGCGACGGTCCGGAACGTCAGCAGGCGGCGCACGTCCATCAACTGAACTTATCACCTAGACAAAACGATGATTTGAACTAATGGTGCACGCGACCCACCATCGAGATATGAGCATCTTCCTTCCGCTGGCGGCCATCGAGGTCGTCGCCGTCACCCGTCGTGCCGTCTCCGGTGCCCACGCCCGGGACCAGGTCGAACCCGCGCCACGGCGGGCTACCGACCCGCACCCCTCCGTGCGCCGCACCCGGCTGGCCCTGCCCGCACTACTGGTTCCCTTCGGCAGCCGGTAGGGACGGCACGCTGCGGGGTTCGACGAGCAGCACCCGGAACAGGTTGTCCAGCCGGTAGCCACCGTCCGGGGTCCGGTGCGCGGCCAGCCGGTCGCGGACCGCGGCCCGCACCGCGGCCGGGCCGGCGCGGTTGAGCGCCATCCGACCGATGCCCGCGGCCAGCAGCGGCCCGAGCAGGGCGTCCTCGTCGGGGTAGTCGAACGGGCAGCGCACCTGCTCGATCCGCTCCACCCGCAGCCCGGCCAGCTCGACCACCTTCCGCAGCCGCGCCGGCTCGGTCAGCGGGGGCGGGCCGGATGCCGGACGGCGCGGGGGCAGCCAGGGCGCCAGGGCCTCGCCGAACGCGCGCACGTCACACTCCTGCTCGCGGCCCCACACGGTCACCGCGAGCGTCCCGCCCACCCGGGCCGCGGCCCGCAGCACGGCCACCGGGTTGGCCACGTGCGCGAGCAGCTGCACGGCCGCCACCACGTCGAACGGCCCGGACGGCGGGTCGTGCGCGTCGCCGACCGCGAACCGCCCCGCCGGCACCGCGACGGCCGCAGCGGCCACCGCGGACGGGTCCGCATCGATTCCCGTCACCCGCGCACCCCGGTCGGCGGCGGCCCGGGCGAACACACCCGCGCCACAGCCCAGATCGAGCAGCGTCACGCCGGCGCCGACCCCGGCCACGTCGAGCACCCGCTCGTAGAGCGGCGCCCCCCAGCCGGCCGGCCCGTCCTGCACGCCGCCCCTCTCCGCCCGACCGCGGCCGGGATCAGGACCAGACGTCGTCGGCGACCTGGACGATCAGGGCGAGCTTGGCGCGTTGCTCGTCGGCGGTCAGCGTGTTGCCCTCCACGGTGGAGGAGAAGCCGCACTGCGGGGACAGGCACAGCTGATCCAGCGGCACGTACTTCGCGGCCTCGTCGATCCGCCGCTTCAGCGTGTCCGGGTCCTCCAGGGTGCCGGACTTCGTGGTGACCAGCCCGAGCACGACCTGCTTGCCCGGCGGCACGAACCGCAGCGGCTCGAACCCGCCGGAGCGCTCGTCGTCGAACTCGCAGAAGAAGCCGTCCACGTCCAGCTCGCCGAACAGCGCCTCGGCCACGTAGTCGTAGCCACCCGCGGCGGCCCAGCTGGAGCGGAAGTTGCCGCGGCACATGTGCGTGGTCACCCGCAGCCCGGCCGGCCGCCCGACCAGCGCCGCGTTGATCACTCGGATGTAGCGCAGGTGCTGGGTGTCCACGTCCTCGCCGCGGGCGGCCTGCTGCGCGCGCTGCTGGGGGTCGTTGAGGTAGGCCAGCGACGTGTCGTCGAGCTGCAGGTAGTGGCAGCCCAGCTCGGCCATGGCCCGCAGCTGGTCGGCGTAGGCGGTGGCCAGGTCGTCCCAGAACTGCTCGATGTCCGGGTAGACGCTGCGGTCGACGGCCGCCGTGCCGCCGCGGTAGTGGACCATGCTGGGCGACGGGATGGTGAGCTTCGGGGTCGCCGTGCGCACGGTGTCGGCCAGGAACCGGAAGTCGTCGGCGAAGATCGGCTGGGTGAGCCGGACCCGGCTGTCGACGGCCAGCCCGGCCGAGGTGAAGGCGCTCTCGCCGGCGGCGTTGCGCATGGTCACCCGGATCTGCTCGTCGGTGCGGCTGATCCCGCCCAGGCGGTAGATGAAGTCCATGTGCCAGGACGTGCGCCGGAACTCGCCGTCGGTGGCGGCGCGCAGCCCGACGTCCTCCTGCATGGCCACCGCGTCCCGGATCGCGGCGTCCTCCACCGCGCGCAGCCCGACGTCGTCGAGCCGGCCGGCGGCGTGCTCGGCCCGGGCGGACAGCAACTCCGGTGGGCGCAGCAGGCTGCCCACGTGATCGGCACGGAACGGCGCTTCGGTGCGCGTGGTCATGCGGGCAACCTAGTCCCGATCGTGGCAGGCTCGCCGGGTGCAGCGGGGTGTGGTCACGTTCCTGACCGACTACGGCATCGGGGCCACCGCGCTGGCCCGGGCCGTGGAGGAGCGCGGGTTCGCGGCGCTGTTCCTCACCGAGCACACCCACATCCCGACCAGCCGCACGTCCGCGTGGCCGGGTGGCGACGAGCTGCCGCGGCGCTACTGGCACACCCACGACCCGTTCGTGGCGCTGGCCGCGATGGCCGTGGTGACCCGGCGGATCACCCTGGGCACCGCCGTCTCGCTGATCAACCAGCACCACCCCATCAACCTGGCCAAGACGGTGGCCAGCGTGGACCACCTCGCCGGTGGCCGGTTCGAGCTCGGGGTGGGGCCGGGATGGAACCGCGAGGAGATGGCCAACCACGGGGTCGATCCGCGCACCCGCACCGCCCGGATGCTGGAGCACCTGGACGCGCTGCGGACCATCTGGACCCAGGACGAGCCCGAGTTCCACGGGCGGTTCGTCGACTTCGACCCGATCTGGTGCTGGCCGAAGCCGCTGCGCACGCCGCCGGTGCTGATCGGCGGCGGCGGCCCGACGGTGCTCGACCGGGTGCTCGCCCACGGCGACGGCTGGATCCCGCTGCGCATCCCGCTCTCCGGCCTGGCGGCCTTCCGCACCCGGGTGGACGAGCTGCAGCGCCGCGCCGCCGAGCAGGGCCGGGGGCGGATCCCGGTCACCGTGTACGGCGCGGAGGCCAGCGCGGAGGCGCTGGCCGGGTACGCGGCCGCGGGCGTGGACCGGGTGCTGTTCGAGGTGCCCGATCTGGACGCCGACGGTGTGCTGCGCACGCTGGACACGCTGGCCGTGCTCCCGGGCTGACCGACCCCGCCCCGGCCCGCCGGATCCGCCGCGATCACAGACCTTCCGTGCCGCTCACACGGGTTCCACCCGCTGTGACGAGGCCGGAAGGTGTGCGACCGCGGGAGGTCGCGGGGGTCAGCGGCCGCCGAGTCGGCGCTCCGCGTCGGCGTCGAGCGCGGCGGCCCGGGCGGCGGCCTGCCGGACCAGGCGCTCCAGCTCCCAGCGCCGCGCCGCGAACTCGGAGCGGGACACGCTCACCCCGATCGCGCCCGCGACCTCCCCGTCCGCCCCGGCGACCGGCGCGGCCACCCCGGCGATCTTCGACTGGTACTCCTCGACCTCGACCGCGGCGCCGTCGGAGCGCACGCGCATCAGCTCCCGGTCCAGGGCCCGCCGGTCGGCGACGGTCTGCGGCGCCAGCCGGGTCAGGCCGGTGCGGCTCAGCAGCTCCGAGAGCCGTCCCGGCCGCAGCCCGGCCAGCAGCACCTTGCCGCCCGCGATGGCGTGCGCCGCGGTGGGCTCACCCACCCGCATCCCGTCCGGCCGGGGATGGTCGAGGCAGTCGTCCACGTGCGCCACCACGATCTGCACGTCACGGGGCACGACCAGGTAGGCCGCAGCCCGGCCGGCGGTGTGCACCTCGTGCAGGATCAGCTTCAGCCCGGCCGCCGGTTGCAGCTGCTCGACCAGGCCGCGGTGCAGCTCCGCCACCCGGTAGCCGAGTCCGTAGCCGCGCATGTCGTCCAGCCGGACCAGGTAGCCCTCGGAGACCAGGATGCCCAGCGCGCGGTACACCGTGGGCAGCGGGCTGCCCAGCCGGCGGGCGATGGCCTTGGCCGTGACCCCGTCGCCGGCCGCGGCCACCGTCTCCACCACGCGCAACGCGCGCACGATGGAGGATCCGGCCGGGGGATCGGGCGTCACCCGGCCAGTGTCGAGTAGAACGGTGACGATCGCACCTACCTCCTGGAGGCCCGGCATGAACGACGACGAGCTGCATCAACGGATCGACGAGCTGGTCGCGGAGGAGCACCAGCTGGAGCGGGGGCACGTGGGGCGGGCCCTGTCCGGCGCGGAGCGGGAGCGGATGGCGCAGCTCGGCGTCCAGCTGGACCGCTACTGGGACCTGCTGCGGCAGCGCGACGCCCGGCGGCGCGCCGGCCTCGACCCGGACGGGGCCGAGCAGCGCTCGGCCGACGTGGTGGAGGGCTACCGCCAGTAGCGCGCCCGAACCCGCCGACGACCGCTCGAGCGGGACGTCAGGGTCGTGCCGGCGCGCTCGGATCGCTCTGGTGTCCCGTTCGGCGTCCGGATCCGATCGGTACCCGGCGGCGGGCGCGGGCAGGATGGCCGGGTGCCGATCGTCGCCGTGAGCCCGGACCGGTTGGTGGACGAGGTCGCGGAGCTGGTGGCGGCCCGCCCGGGCCGGGTCCGGCTGGCCGTGGACGGCGCCCCGCCCACCGGTCCGCGGGCGCTGGCCGAGCGGGTCGCCGAGCAGCTGCGGGCCCGGGGCCGGCCGACGCTGGTGGTCGCGGCGGCCGATTTCCTGCGCCCGGCGTCGGTGCGGCTGGAGCGCGGGCGGGAGGATCCGGACGAGTTCCTGGACGGCTGGCTGGACGAGGCCGGGCTGCGCCGCGAGACGCTGGACCCGGCCGGGCCGGACGGCTCCGGGCGGGTGCTGCCCCGGCTCTGGGACGCGGCCGCCGACCGGGCCTACCGGGAGCCCTACACCGAGCTCGGCCCGGACGGCGTCACGCTGCTGGCCGGCGCCCTGCTGCTGGGCCGCGGGCTGCCCCTGGAGCTGGCCGTGCACCTGCGGATGAGCGAGCGGGCACTGGCCCGGACCCTGCGCGACGCCGACCGCTGGACCCTGCCGGCCTACGCCCGCTACGACCGCGAACGCGCGCCGGCCACGGAAGCTGATCTGCTGGTGCTGGCCGATCACCCGGACCGGCCGGCCGTGCGGCGGTGTTGATGCGAAGGCGGTGCTGATGCAAAGGGCGGGGGTGATGGGAGGAGGGTGGGCGAGGAGGGAGTTGAACCCTCACGTCCTTACGGACACACGGACCTGAACCGTGCGCGTCTGCCATTCCGCCACTCGCCCTGGCGCTGCACAAGCTAGCACGCGGTCCCGAACGGATTCCGCGAACCCCTGCCGGCTGCGGTGTGAACGCCTGCACAGTGTTGTACCCCCTCGGGGGGCGTCACTCTTCCGAGTAGCACAGATACGATTGCGGATGTCCGCAACACGCCGTTGAGATCGGAGGACGATCGGGTTGGGCCGCGTCGGGAGGTTCGAGCGCCGTCTGCAAGGGATGGTGGGCGACGCCTTCGCGCGGGTCTTCGGAGGCAGCGTCGTTCCCCAGGAAGTCATGCAAGCGCTGCTCAGGGAAGCCGAGGACCACATCGAGAAGCTCGCCGGGGGGCGCCTACTGGCCCCCAACCGGTACACGGTGCTGCTCGGCCCGTCCGATCTCGATCGCATGGCTGGTGACCGAGAGCAGATCGTGGAGTCACTCTCCGCATCGGTCACCGAGCAACTCGCCGACCAGGGATGGGACACCTACGGCGAGGTCGTAGTCTTTCTGGAGCGCTCCGATGCGCTGCACACGGGACAGTTCCGCACCCGCTCATCTGTGGACCCCGACGCTTCCCGCCGGGACGCCATCCGAGCACGCGACGCAGGAGAAGCATCCATGAGCCAGCAACCGGGCCATCCCGAGGAGAACGGGCAGTACGGCTACGACCGTGGTGCCCCCGGCGGGTACGGCCAGCAGACCTACGCTCCCCCGGCCTACGACCAGCGCCAGGGCGCTGGTGAACAGGGCGACCAGCAGGGCTACCCGCAGGGTGGCTACCCGCAGGCCCCCTACGACCAGCAGGGCTACCCGCAGGGTTACCAGCCGGGCGGCTACCCGCCGCAGGGCGGCTATCCCCAGCAGGGCGGCTACGAGCAGGGCTACCCGCAGCAGGGCGGCTACCCGCCGCCGGGCCAGCCGGGTTACGACCAGGGCTACGGCCAGCCGGGCGGTTACCCGCAGCAGGGCGGCTACGAGCAGGGCTACGGCCAGCAGGCGTACGGCCAGCCCTACGCGCAGCCGGGCCAGCCGGGTTACGACCAGGGCTACCAGCAGGGCGGCTACCAGCAGTCCCCCTATGACCAGGGTGGCTACGGGCAGCAGGGCTACGGCCAGCCCGGCTACGGGCAGCAGCAGGCCACCAGCGCCTCGCTGAGCCTGGACGACGGCTCGGGCCGCACCTACGACCTGACCCCCGGTACGCACGTCATCGGGCGCGGCCAGGACTCCTCGTTCCGGCTTCCGGACACCGGGGTCTCCCGCCGCCACCTGGAGATCAACTGGGACGGCCAGACCGCTACGCTCTCCGACCTGGGTTCCACCAACGGGACCACGGTCAACGGCAACCCGGTGCAGACCTGGCAGCTCGGCGACGGAGACGTGATCCGGGTCGGGCACTCGAGCCTGGTCTTCCGCACCCAGTAGCCGTCGGGTCGAGTCACGTCGCCCAGGTCGGGACAGGTCGCCACCGAGGTCGAGAATGTCAGAGTAGGAGTTCGCCCCGCGTGCCGGAGTTGGTGCTGCAGCTGACCAGGGCGGGCTTTCTCGCTCTGCTCTGGCTCTTCGTGCTGTTCGCCCTTCGGGTGGTGCGCTCCGATCTGTACGCGGCCGCGGGGTTGCGGTCCCTGGTGCCGGGCGGGCGGGAGACCGCTCGCCGGCGCGGCCGGGTGGCGCGGCAGCTGGTGGTCACCGGTGGCGCGCTGGCCGGCACCCGGATCTCGCTGGACGCCCGCCCGATCCTGATCGGCCGAGCGGACGACTCGACCCTCGTGCTCGACGACGACTACGCCTCGACCAGACACGCCCGCATCGCGATGCAGGGCGACGAGTGGTATGTGGAGGACCTCGGATCCACCAACGGGACATACCTGGACCGGGCGAAGGTCACCGGACCGACCCGGGTACCACTCGGAACCCCCGTTCGCATCGGCAAGACGGTGCTCGAGCTCCGATCATGAAGAGCACGAACCGTCCGTATCGGATTGGCAGGACGCCGACATGACGCTGGTCCTGCGCTACTCCGCCCGTAGCGACCGCGGCCTGGTCCGGCAGAACAACCAGGACGCCGTGTACGCCGGCCCGCGGTTGCTCGCGCTCGCCGACGGGATGGGCGGGCACGCCGCCGGCGAGGTCGCGTCCTCGCTGGTGATCTCCGCGCTGGCGCCGCTGGACGACGACACGCCGGGCGACGACCTGCTGGCCGAGCTGCGGCACGCCACGGTCGCGGGCAACGCCGCGATCACCCGGCACATCGCCGACGCGCCGGACCTGGAGGGCATGGGCACCACGCTCACCGCGATCCTGTTCGCCGGCTCCAAGCTGGGCCTGGTGCACGTCGGGGACTCCCGGGCCTACCAGCTCCGCGACGGCGTGCTGACCCAGATCACCAAGGACGACACCTTCGTCCAGTCGTTGATCGACGAGGGCCGGATCACCGAGGACGAGGCGCACACCCACCCGCAGCGCTCGTTGCTGCTGCGCGCCATCACCGGGCAGGATGTGGACCCGTCGCTGACCGTGCGCGAGGCGCGGGCCGGCGACCGCTACCTGCTCTGCTCCGACGGGCTGTCCGGGGTGGTCAGCGACGAGACGCTGGCCGAGACGCTGCGCGCCTTCCGGGACCCCCGCGAGTGCGCCGACCGCATGATCGAGCTGGCGCTGCGCGGCGGCGGGCCGGACAACATCACCTGCATCGTGGCCGACGTCGTGGACATCGACTTCGGCGAGGACGCGCCGATCATGGGCGGATCGGTGGGCGACGGCTCCGACGACTCGCCGCCGCCGGACTCCGCCGCCGCCCGGGCCTCCGCCACCACGATGACCCGGACCGCCCCGAACCGGATCGTGCCGCCGATGGCGCCGAGCCGGTCCCGGCCGCGGCTCGGCCTCAAGCTCGCCGTCGCGCTGCTGGCCGCGGTGGCCGTGCTGATCGGCGGCGGTGCGCTGGCCCGGATCTGGGTGCTGCAGCAGTACTACGTCGGGCTGGACACCGACCACGTGGTGATCTTCCAGGGCGTGCGCGGCGAGGCCCTCGGCATTCCGCTGCACCGGGTGGCCGAGCGCTCCGACATCGCGCTGACCGACCTGCCGGAGACCGAGCGCAGCCAGGTCCAGGACGGCATCAACGCCTCCGACGGCCTGGACGACGCGCGCCGGCTGGTCGAGCGGCTGCGGTCGCTGATGCTCGAGCCGTGCCCGACCACGCCACCAGTGGCACCGCCGGCGCCCGTCCCGGTGCCGGACCCGGCGGCCGTCCCGAATGCGGCGGTGCCGCCCGCCGATCCGGCACTGCCCCCGGTGGACACCACGCCCCTGCCGACGGTTCCGCCCGAGCCGGGAACGACCTGCCGGCCGGTGAGCTGATGGCCGCACCCGACCCGCGACAGCCAGCCGCCCCGCCCCCGCTGCCCACCGGGCGTGGGGTGGAGCTGGTGCTGCTGGCCTTCGCCGCGCTGCTGGTGACCGGGGCGCTGGTGCTGGTGGAGGCCAACCAGGAGCAGGAGCTGCGCTCCCAGCTGCTCTACGTCGGCGCCGCCTACCTGGCCCTGTTCACGGTGGCGCACTTCGTGGTGCGCCGGTTCGCGCCGTACTCGGACCCGGTGATCCTGCCCTGCGTGGCGCTGCTCAACGGGCTCGGCCTGGTGATGATCCACCGGCTGGACCTGGCCCAGCTCGACCAGGCCGCGGCGCTCGACCGGGAAGCGCCGACCGAGCTGGTGTACCGGCAGATCGCCTGGACCGCGGTCGGGCTGCTGCTGTTCATCCTGGTGCTGTGGCTGATCCGCGACCACCGGCTGATGTCGCGCTACGCCTACACCGCGGGCTTCGCCGGGCTGGTGCTGCTGGCGCTGCCCGGCGTGCTGCCGGCCTCGATCTCCGAGGTCAACGGGGCCCGGCTGTGGCTGCGGCTGGGCCCGTTCTCGATCCAGCCCGGCGAGTTCGCCAAGATCCTGCTGATCGTCTTCTTCGCCGCGTTCCTGGTGCAGAAGCGCGAGCTGTTCACCACCGCGGGGCGGAAGTTCCTGGGTATGGAGCTGCCCAGGGCGCGGGACCTGGCGCCGCTGCTGGTCGCCTGGGGGCTGTCCATCGGCGTGCTGGTGCTGGAGCGCGACCTGGGCACCTCGCTGCTGTTCTTCGGGATCGTGTTGGTGCTGCTGTACGCGGCGACCGAGCGGTCGAGTTGGCTGGTCATCGGCCTGCTGTTCTTCGCGGGCGGAGCCTCGGTGGCCTACCAGCTGTTCGGGCACGTACAACGCCGGGTGGCGGTGTGGCTCGATCCGTTCGCCGACTTCGACGGCGCCGGCTTCCAGATCGGGCAGGCCCTGTTCGGCCTGGGTACCGGCGGGATCGGCGGCACCGGGCTGGGCGCCGGCCGTCCCGACCTGGTGCCCTACGCGGAGAGCGACTTCATGCTCTCCACCCTGGGCGAGGAGCTCGGGCTGATCGGGCTGGCCGCGATCCTGGTCATCTACCTGGTGCTGTGCACCCGCGGCCTGCGCAGCGCGCTGGCGGTGCGCGACAGCTTCGGCAAGCTGCTGGCCACCGGGTTGTCCTTCGCGCTGGCCATGCAGCTGTTCGTGGTGGTCGGCGGCGCGTCCAAGCTGATCCCGCTGACCGGGCTGACGCTGCCGTTCCTGTCCTACGGCGGCTCGTCGCTGGTGGCCAACTACGCGCTGGTCGCGCTGCTGCTGCGGGTCTCGCACGCCGCCCGCGCACCGCTGCCGCGCCGGCCCGCCGCCCCGCGGCCGCCGATCGCCGAGGCCGGCACCGAGCTGGTGGAGCGGCCGAAGTGAACACTCCGGTCCGCAAGATCGCCATCGCGGTGATGGTGATGATCCTGCTGCTGATGGCCAACCTGACCTACGTGCAGGTGATCAAGGCCACGGACTACCGCGAGGACACCCGCAACCGCCGGGTGCTGCTCGCCGAGTACTCGCGCAAGCGGGGGCAGATCAGTGCCGACGGCAAGGTGCTGGCCCGCAGCGTGGAGACCAACGACCGGCTGCAGTACCAGCGCGAGTACCCGGAGGGCCCGGTGTTCGCCCCGGTCACCGGCTACTACTCCTCGGACTTCTCCTCGGGCGGCATGGAGCGGGCCACCGACGCGGTGCTCAACGGCAGCGACGACCGGCTGTTCGGCCGCCGGCTCTCGGATCTGATCACCGGCCGGGACCCCAGCGGCGGCAACGTGGTGCTGACCATCGACCCGGAGGTCCAGCAGACCGCCTACGACCAGCTGCAGCGCAAGGGCTACGCGGGCTCGGTGGTGGCGCTGCGCCCGCAGACCGGCGAGATCCTGGCCATGGTGTCCACGCCGTCGTTCGACCCGAACCCGCTGGCCAGCCACAGCTCGGAGGAGCAGAAGGAGGCCTGGACGGCGCTGAACGAGGCCGAGCCGCCGGAGCTGACGAACCGGGCGGTCCAGCAGACCTACCCGCCGGGCTCCACCTTCAAGCTGGTCGACACCGCGGCCGCGCTGGCCAGCGGCCGCTTCACCCCGGAGAGCCAGCTCACCGCCGCGTCCAGCCTGACCCTGACCGGCACGAACACCGACCTGCAGAACTTCAACGGCAACCAGTGCGGCACCGGGGAGACGGCCAGCCTGCGCGATGCCCTGCAGCGCTCCTGCAACACCGCGTTCGCCCAGCTGGCCGAGGAGCTGGGCGAGCAGGCGCTGCGCGACCAGGCCACGGCGTTCGGCGTCGGCACCCCCGACCTGAGGATCCCGATGCCGGTCTCGCCCTCGACCGTCGGCGACATCCCGGACGTGGCCGCGCTGCAGCAGTCCAGCATCGGGCAGCGCGATGTCGCCCTCACCCCGCTGCAGAACGCGCAGATCGTGGCCGCGATCGCCAACGGCGGCGAGGTGATGGCGCCGTTCCTGGTCAAGGAGATCCAGAGCCAGGAGCTGGACGCGGTGGAGACCACCGAGCCGGACCGGGTCGGCCGCGCGATCAGCTCCCAGGTGGCCGCGACCCTGACCGACCTGATGGTCAACAACGAGAACAGCTACACCGGCAGCGGCAAGATCACCGGCGTGCAGATCGCGGCCAAGACCGGGACCGCCGAGCACGGCGCCACGCCGAAGACCACGCCACCGCACGTCTGGTACGTCGCGTTCGCGCCGGCCGAGGCCCCGCGGGTGGCGGTGGCGGTGCTCGTGGAGTCCGGCGGTGACCGCAGCAACCTGGCGGCCACCGGCGGCGCCGTGGCCGCCCCGATCGGGCGCGCCGTGATCGCCCGGGCCCTGCGGGACGCACCATGACCGTATCCCCTCCCGCGGAGGCGGCGGCATGATCGTGATCGCCGCCGGGCAGCGCGTCGGTGACCGGTACCAGCTGGACCGGCGCATCGCCGTGGGCGGGATGGGCGAGGTCTGGGAGGCCTCGGACAACCGGCTCGGGCGCAGCGTGGCCGTGAAGATCCTGCGCCCCGAGCTGTCCGGGGACCCGGAGTTCCTGCACCGCTTCCGGATCGAGGCGCGCACGGTGGCCTCGCTGGACCACCACGGCATCGCCGCGGTGCACGACTACGGCGAGTCCGAGGGCGTCGGCGGGCGGCGTACCGCGTACCTGGTGATGGAGCTGGTCCGCGGTGAGCCGCTGTCCACCCACATCGCCCGCGGCGCGATCGAGCCGAACGAGACGCTGCGGCTGCTCGAGGAGGCGGCGTGGGCGCTGCAGGCCGCGCACGAGCGCGGGTTCGTGCACCGCGACGTGAAGCCGGGCAACATCCTGGTCCGCGTCGACGGCAAGGTGAAGCTCACCGACTTCGGGATCGCCAAGGCCGCCGACGCGGTTCCGGTGACCCGCTCCGGGATGGTCATGGGTACCGCCCACTACATCGCGCCCGAGCAGGCCAGCGGGGCCGAGGCCGGTCCGGCGGGTGACGTGTACTCGCTGGGCATCGTCGGCTACGAGTGCCTGGTCGGGCACCGGCCGTTCCGGGCCGAGAGCGCGGTCGCGGTGGCCATGATGCAGGTCCGCGACGACCCGCCGCCGCTGCCGGACACGGTCCCCGTGCCGGCCCGGGAACTGATCGAGGCCACCCTGGTCAAGGACCCGACGCAGCGCTACGCGACCGGCGGCGAGTTCGCGGCGGCGGTGGCCGCGCTGCGCCGCGGCGAGGCGTTGCCGCTGCCGGCATCGGTCAGCCGGACCGCGTCCGGCCGTCCGAGCAGCGGCTTCCCCGGCTGGGGCCGCACCAGCACGCCGCCGTCGGCCGCACCCCCCGTCGAGCAGCGCAACCACCGGTCCGGGGCGCCGGCCCGGCCGCCGCTGGCGCCGTCGGCCCCGGTGCTGCCGCTGCGCCTGCAGCCGGTGGCCCGCTCCGGTCGCACCGTGTTGCTCGTGCTGTTCCTGTTGTTGACGCTGGCCGCGATCACGTTGGGCGTTGTACTGCTGCGCGGGGGTGTGACGGCGATCGGCGACATGCCGAAATGGAACGAGTCGGCGGGTACCGTATCGGGCTGGGAGGGTGTCGTGGCCGAACGGGTGGTGATCGGCCGGTGAGCCCGTTCAGCATGCGATCCGGCGCTCCGAGGCACGGCGGAACACCACCGCGACCGCGGTCGCCCGGCATGATGACCTCCATCCCCGACACCCTCAGGAATCCGCAGCGATGACCACCCCGCGACTGTTGTCCGAGCGATATGAGCTGGGCGAGGTGCTCGGTTACGGCGGTATGTCCGAGGTGCACCGCGGGCGGGACACCCGACTCAGTCGTGACGTGGCCATCAAGGTGCTGCGCGCCGACCTGGCTCGCGACCCGCAGTTCCAGATGCGGTTCCGCCGGGAGGCCCAGAACGCGGCGGCGCTGAACCACCCGGCGATCGTGGCGGTGTACGACACCGGCGAGGTGCAGAGCGACTTCGGCCCGCTGCCCTACATCGTCATGGAGTACGTCGACGGGCAGACCCTGCGGGAGATCGTCAAGACCACCGGCCCGATGACCCAGCAGAAGGTCATCGAGGTGATGGCCGACGTGTGTGCCGCGCTCGACTTCTAGCACCGGCACAACATCATCCACCGGGACGTGAAGCCGGCCAACATCATGATCAACCGCGCCGGCGCGGTGAAGGTCATGGACTTCGGCATCGCGCGGGCGCTGGGCGAGGGGCAGAACGTCACCCAGACGGCGGCCGTGATCGGCACCGCGCAGTACCTGTCGCCGGAGCAGGCGCGCGGCGAGGCGGTGGACGCGCGCAGCGACGTCTACGCGGTGGGCTGCGTGCTGTTCGAGCTGCTCACCGGCGAGCCGCCGTTCACCGGGGACTCCCCGGTCGCGGTGGCCTACCAGCACGTGCGGGAGGACCCACGGGCCCCGTCGGCGCTGAACGCGAGCATTTCCCCGGCCCTGGACGCGGTGATCCTCAAGGCGCTGAGCAAGAACCCGGTCAACCGCTACCAGTCAGCCGCCGAGCTGCGCGCGGACCTGGTGCGGGTGCGCAGCGGACAGAGCCCGATGGCGCCCGTGGTGATGAGCGAGGACGAGCGGACCGCGATGATGTCCGCCGGTCCGCCCACCGCGTCGACCCGCCGGCTGAACGGCGGCGGCCGGCACTCGCCGGCCCCTCCGGAGCGCTACTACGACGACGAACCGCCGCGCAGCGCCGGCAAGGTCGTCGGGGTGACGCTGGCGGTGCTGATCGCGCTCGGATTGATCGGCTTCGTCGCCTACCAGGTGCTCAGCGGCCCACCCGCGCCCACCCAGGTGGCGGTGCCCACGTTGACCGGGGCCACCGAGCAGGACGCCCGCAACCAGCTGGACGCGGCGCAACTGCGGGTCGGGGAGGTGCAGAAGGTCGAGTCCGACGTCGACGAGATCGGCAAGGTCGTGGAGACCACCCCGCCCGCCGGCACCCAGGTCAACGAACGCACGGCGATCAACCTGTCCATCGGCACCGGTCCGGCCCAGGTCACGGTGCCCAGGGTGATCGGGCTGAGCCTCGCCGCCGCCAAGGACGAGCTGACCAAGGCCGGGCTGACCGTCGGCACCGAGACCCAGACCGAGGGCAAGACCGACCAGGTCGGGAAGATCATCAGCTCCGATCCGGAGCCGGGTACCCGGGTCAAGGGGGCCAGCCCGGTCAACATCGCGGTCGGCATCGAGCCGACCACCGTCGCGGTGCCGGACGTGTCGGGCCAGAGCGCGAGCGACGCCCAGAAGACCCTGGAGCAGGCCGGCTTCACCGTGCGCCGCCAGGAGGTCGACGCCGGGGGCGACGACGGCGCCGCGGTCGCCACCGTGCCGCCGTCCGGATCGCAGGCCAAGAAGGGTTCCGAGGTCACGCTGCAGGTCTCCAGCGGCAACAACGGCCAGCGACCGGTACCCAACGTGCAGGGCCAGGAACAGCGCGACGCCGAGCAGACCCTGCGCGACTCCGGCTTCACCCGGGTCACCACCCGCCAGCAACCGGTCGGCGACCCCAACCTGGACGGGGTGGTGCTGCAGCAGCTGCCCACCTCCGGGCAGGTCGCGGACACCGGCGACCAGGTGCTGCTGCTCGTCGGTGAGCTGGACAGCAGCGGTTCCGGCGGGGGCAACTGATGCGCGTACTCGTGATCGACAACTACGACAGCTTCGTCTACAACCTGGTGCAGTACCTGGCCCAGCTGGGCGCGGACCCGGTGGTGCGGCGCAACGACGAGATCGAGCTCGACGAACTGGACGAGGTCGACGGGGTGCTGGTCAGCCCCGGCCCGGGTACGCCGGAGCGGGCCGGGGCCAGCGTCGCGGCGATCCGCCGCAGCGCGGACCGGCAGCTGCCGGTGCTCGGGGTGTGCCTGGGGCACCAGGCGATCGGGGTGGCCTGGGGCGGGGTGGTGGAGCACGCGCCGGAGCTGCTGCACGGCAAGACCTCCCTGGTGCACCACGACGGCACCGGGGTGCTCGCCGGCCTGGCCGATCCGTTCGTGGCCACCCGCTACCACTCGCTGTCGATCCGTCCGGACTCTTTGCCGGCGCCGCTGCGGGCCACCGCGCACACCGACAGCGGAGTGATCATGGCGGTGCGGCACCGCGAGCTGCCGATCGACGGCGTGCAGTTCCACCCGGAGTCGGTGCTCACCGAGGGCGGCCACCGGATGCTCGCCAACTGGATGGGGGCGGCCGGGCACCCGGTCGCGGAGCCGCTCGTCGCGGCGCTCACGGCGGAGACGGCCGAGGTCAG
>DATMDS010000066.1:0-9927 GCA_035557575.1 Pseudonocardia sp.
GGTGCCCCCGGCAGGATTCGAACCTGCGCCACCGCCTCCGGAGGGCGGTGCTCTATCCCCTGAGCTACGGGGGCGGTACCGAAGAAACCCTAGCGCACGACGCCATCGGTATCGGCAGCGGCGTCCTGCCCCTCGGGTCGCTACTGCGGCAGCGGCGACCCGCCGCGCTCGGCGAGCAACCGGCGCAGGTAGTCGCTCTCCGCGGCCTGTGAGCGCAGCATCTGGCCGGCCAGGTTGCGCACCTGCGGCATCGTCGCCTGCTCGGCCCCGTACGCCAGCATCGCCGTCCCGCCCTCGTGGTGGCGGAGCATGAGCTGCAGGAACAGCACATCCAGTTGCGGGCCGGTGGCGGCGCGGAGCCTGGCCAGCTCCTCCGAGCTGGCCATCCCCGGCATCCGGGCCAGGCCGCCTGCGGGAACGGGAGCGGCGTCGTGCCCGTCGTGTCCGCCCGCGGGCGCACTCATCCATGCCATGTGCCCGCCGACCGGGAGCGCCGCGGCGCCCCAGAGCTCCAGCCAGCCCTGCATGCGGCCGATCTGGGAGGTCTGGGTCGCCTCGATGTCCGCGGCCAGCTGCCGGAGCGCGGGATCGGTGCTGTGGTCGCGCTCCCAGGACGCCATCTCCACCGCCTGCTGGTGGTGCACGGTCATGTCCTGCGCGAAGCCGACGTCCACGGAGTCGGCGGCCGGCACCGCGGGCGCCGACGTACCGGGCAGGCCCAGGGCCAGGCCACCGGCCGCCCCGATGAGCAGCAGCCCGAGCGCCACCCCGACCGCCACGAACACCCGGACCCACGCCGGCCGCGGACCGGGCGGATCGGCGGCGGCCGGTTCGAGGTCGGGCGCGGTGCTCGGGCCGGACATCACTGCCCGTCGGGCGTGACCCCGGCACCGGGAGCCGTCTCCGGCTCCGCGCCGGGTGTGCCGGGCGCCGGCGGCGGCGCGAACGCGGGCGGGTTGGCCCGGGAGAAGTTCGGCGGGCCGAGCTCGTTGCAGCTCGCGCCGGGCTCGGGGTAGGCGTACTGGTTGAGCCGCAGCGCCGCGATGAACTGGTCGATCCGCGGGTCGGTGGCATCGGTCAGCTTGAGCTGGTGTCCCCAGGACTGCAGCGAGATCGGCTGGTCCAGACCGCGGTAGGGCGACATCAGCGTGTAGGGCTGGTTCTCGACCTTGCCGCGCAGGACGTCGAGCGCGTCGCCGGCCACCTGGTCGGGGTTGTAGGCGATCCACACCGCACCGTGCTCCAGCGAGTGCACGATGTTCTCGCTGCGCACCGCGGTCGGGTAGACGACGCCGTTGCAGGCGGCCCAGCTGGAGTCGTGGGTCCCGCCCATCGGGGGGCTGTGCGTGTAGGCCACCTGAACCGGCGAGTCGATGTGCTGGCCGCCCTGGAACGGCACCACCTGCACCCCGGGGATGTCGATGGACGGGTCCTGCTTCTCCGCGGTCGGGGTGAACGGCGCCACCGCCGCCTCGCGGGCCTCGTTCTCCTGGCTGCGCAGGTAGGCGTAGCCGAAGATGAAGCCGGCGAACAGCACCACGACCGTGATCGCCGCGATCATGCCCCACGGCACGGATCGCCTGGTGACGACGGCGGCGCGTGCATTGCGCACCGCCTTGCTGTTCTTGCCGCTGACCATGGGCCGTCCAGACTCGTGAGGGATCCTGATGCCGCCGCGCGGTAGCCGGCGGTGCGGCCATCGAGTGTAGGAGCGGCACCTGAGAGGCAGATGAGCCCACCTCCTAGACTCAGGTGGTGACCCCCGCCCTGCTCGCCGAACTGGTCCGCACCGCCGCGTCGGATGTGCTGACGCGACGGGGCCTGGATCTTTCGGCGTTGCCCGCGGACGTCGGGGTGGAGCGCCCGCGCAACCCGGAGCACGGCGACTATGCGACCAACGTGGCGCTGCGCGCCGCGAAGAAGATCGGCGTGCCCCCGCGGGAGCTGGCCGGCTGGCTGGCCGCGGAGCTGGGCGGCCGCGACGGCATCGCCTCCGCGGAGATCGCCGGTCCCGGCTTCATCAACCTGCGGCTGGCCACCGCCGCCCAGGGCGCCATCGTCGGCGAGGTGCTGGCCGCGGGGGAGTCCTACGGCACCGGTGACGACTACGCCGGGCGCAACGTGAACCTGGAGTTCGTCTCGGCCAATCCGACCGGCCCGCTGCACCTCGGCGGCACCCGGTGGGCGGCGGTGGGCGACGCGCTCGGCCGGGTGCTGGCCGCGCGCGGGGCCAAGGTCACCCGCGAGTACTACTTCAACGACTCCGGCGCCCAGATCGACCGCTTCGTCGAATCGTTGATCGCAGCCGCCCAGGGCCTTCCGACGCCGGACAACGGCTACGGCGGCGCCTACATCGGGGAGATCGCCGAGCAGGTGCTGGTCGCCGAGCCGGGCGCGCTCGAGCTGCCCGCGCCGGAGCGCGCGGAGGCGTTCCGCCGGGTCGGCGTCGGCCTGATGTTCTCCGAGATCAAGCGCGCGCTGCACGCTTTCGGCACCGACTTCGACGTCTGGTTCCACGAGCAGTCGCTGCACGACTCGGGTGCGGTCGACACGGCGGTGGCCCGGCTGAAGGAATCCGGGAACCTCTATTTCGCCGACGGAGCCTGGTGGTTGCGGTCCACCGAGTTCGGCGACGACAAGGACCGCCCGGTGATCAAGAGTGACGGTCAGCCGGCCTACATCGCCGGTGACCTCGCCTACTTCCTGGACAAGCGTGTCCGCGGCTTCGACCTGTGCATCTACATGCTCGGGGCCGATCATCACGGCTACATCGCCCGGCTCAAAGCGGCGGCCGCCGCGTTCGGCGACGATCCGGCCGTGGTCGAGGTGCTGATCGGGCAGCTGGTCAACCTGGTCCGCGACGGTGTGCCGCTGCGGATGAGCAAGCGGGCCGGCACCGTGGTCACGATGGACGACCTGGTCGGTGCGGTCGGCGTGGACGCCGCCCGCTACACGCTGGTCCGCTCCTCGGTCGATTCCACGCTGGACGTCGACCTGGACCTGATCACCCGGCAGAGCAACGACAACCCGGTCTTCTACGTCCAGTACGCGCACGCCCGGCTGGCCTCGCTGGCCCGCAACGCCACCGAACTGGGCGTCACGGTGCCGCAGGCGCCCGACTACGGGCTGCTGGAGCACCCCCGCGAGGGTGACCTGATCCGCACCCTCGGCGAGTTCCCGCAGGTCGTGAGGAGCGCGGCCGAGCTGCGCGAGCCGCATCGGGTGGCTCGCTACCTGGAGGCGCTGGCCAGCGCGTACCACAAGTTCTACGACTCGTGCCGGGTGCTGCCGATGGGCGACGAGGAGATCTCCGATCTGCACCGGGCGCGGCTGGCCCTGTGCGTGGCCGCCCGCCAGGTGCTGGCCAACGGGCTCGGGCTGCTCGGCGTCAGCGCGCCAGAAAGAATGTGACGGGAGCGGATGTGAGGGCTCATCCGGCCGGACCCCTGCATGCCGGCATCCAGGCGCCACCGGAGACGGCCGGGCCGCGCCCGGTCGACGCCGCCGGCCTCGACGCGCTCACCCCGGCGGTGTGGCCGCGCCAGGCCACCCGTCGTGACGACGGCGTGTGCGCGATCGCCGGGGTCGACGTTCGGGAGCTGGCGGAACGCTTCGGCACCCCACTGTTCGTGATCGACGAGGCCGACTTCCGGTCGCGGGCCGCCGAGTTCGCCACCGCATTCGGAGCCGATGCGGTGCACTACGCGGCCAAGGCGTTCCTCTGCACCGAGGTCGCCCGCTGGGTGGAGGCCGAAGGGCTGTCGCTGGACGTGTGCAGCGGCGGGGAGCTCGCGGTGGCGCTGCGCGCCGGGTTCCCGGCCGAGCGGATCGCGTTCCACGGCAACAACAAGTCCACCGCAGAGCTGGTCACGGCGGTGCAGGCCGGCGTCGGACGGGTGGTGCTGGACTCGTTCCACGAGATCGCCCGGCTGGACGCCGTCGCCCGCGAGCACGGGGTGGTCACGCCGGTGCTGGTCCGGCTCACCGTTGGCGTGGAGGCGCACACCCACGAGTTCATCGCCACCGCGCACGAGGACCAGAAGTTCGGCTTCTCCACCGCGGGCCGACCCGGGTCGAACAGCACGGGCAGCGACGCCGCCGAGGCCGTGCGCCGGGTGCTCGCGTCCGACGGGCTGGCGCTGGTCGGGCTGCACAGCCACATCGGCAGCCAGATCTTCGACACCGAGGGCTTCGAGGTCGCCGCGCACCGGGTGGTGCGGTTCCTGGCCGAGCTGCACGCCGAGCACGGGGCGGACGCGCTGGCCCCGCTCAGCACCCTGGACCTCGGTGGCGGGTTCGGCATCGCCTACCGCGCCGACGAGACCCCGCTGGACGTCCCGCAGCTGGCCGCCCAGCTGCGGGAGATCGTCAAGCGGGAATGCCACGCGGCCGGTCTGGACGTGCCGCAGATCGCCATCGAGCCCGGGCGCGCGATCGCCGGTCCGGGCACCGTCACGCTCTACGAGGTGGGCACGCTGAAGGACGTGCCGCTGGGCAGCAATCAGCACCGCCGCTACGTGGGCATCGACGGAGGGATGAGCGACAACATCCGCACCGCGCTCTATGACGCCCACTACGACTGCCGGCTGGTCTCGCGCAGCTCCCGGCTCGACTCGGTTCCGGGCGCAGGCGGCACGGCGGTGCTCTGCCGGGTGGTCGGCAAGCACTGTGAGAGCGGCGACATCGTGGTCCGCGACTGCTGGCTCCCGGCCGACCTCGCGCCCGGCGACCTGCTCGCGGTGGCCGCCACCGGGGCCTACTGCTACTCCATGGCCAGCTCGTACAACCGGCTGCCGCGCCCGGCCGTGGTGGCCGTGCGGGACGGCGCGGCGCGGGTGCTGTTGCGCCGGGAAACCGAGGAGGACCAGTTCCGGCTCGAGGTGTCGACATGAACGTGGGTGACGAGCCGCTGCCCGTGGCGCCGATCAGGGTCGCGCTGCTGGGCTGCGGCACCGTGGGCGGCGAGGTGGTGCGGCTGCTGCGCGAGCAGGCCGACGAGCTGGCCGCCCGCGCCGGGTCGCGGGTGGAGCTGGTCGGGGTGGCGGTGCGTCGGCCACACCGGCACCCCGAGCTCGGCGACTTGCTCACCACCGACGCGTCCGCGCTGGTCACCCGGCCCGACGTGGACGTGGTGGTCGAGGTGATCGGCGGCATCGAGCCGGCCCGCACACTGCTGCTGGAGGCGCTCAAGGCCCGCAAGTCGGTGGTCACGGCCAACAAGGCGCTGCTGGCCGAGGACGGCGCCGCGCTGGCCGAGGCGGCGGACGCGTCCGGGGTGGACCTCTACTACGAGGCGTCGGTGGCCGGGGCCATCCCGCTGCTGCGACCGCTGCGCGAGTCACTGGCCGGCGACCGGATCACCCGGGTGGCCGGCATCGTGAACGGCACCACCAACTTCATCCTGTCCGCGATGGCCGCCTCCGGAGCCGGCTACGCCGACGCGCTGGAGGAAGCCACCCGGCTGGGCTACGCCGAGGCCGACCCGAGCGCCGACGTGGACGGCTACGACGCCGCCTCCAAGGCGGCCATCCTGGCCTCGCTGGCCTTCCACACCCGGGTCACGGCGGCGGACGTGTACTGCGAGGGCATCCGCGGTGTCACCGCGGCCGACATCGCCGCGGCCGCGGGTCTCGGGTGTGTGATCAAGCTGCTGGCGATCTGCGAGCGCACCCCCGGTGACGCGGACTCCCCGGAGACCGTCTCGGCCAGGGTGTACCCGGCGATGATCCCGGCCGCGCACCCGCTGGCGGCCGTCGACGGCGCCTTCAACGCGGTCTTCGTCGAGGCCGAGGCCGCGGGTCAGCTCATGTTCTACGGGCAGGGCGCCGGCGGCGCGCCGACGGCCAGCGCGGTGCTCGGCGACCTGATGGCCGTGGCCCGCAACCGGGTGAGCGGCGGCCGCGGACCCCGCGAGTCCGCCTACGCGAGGCTGCCGGTCCGTCCGATGGGGACGGTGTCCACCCGCTACCACGTGAGCCTGGACGTGGCCGACCGGGCCGGAGTGCTGTCCACTATCGCCGGCGAGTTCGCCCGCAACGGGGTCAGTATCGCGGCGGTCCGGCAGACCGGCGGCGGTGCCGCCGACGGTGACGGGGCCGCCCGGTTGGTGGTGGTCACGCACATGGCCTCCGAGGCGGCGCTCGCGGACACCGTCGAGACGCTGACCAAGCTCGATGCGGTGCGCGGCGTGGACAGCGTGCTGCGCGTCGAGGAGCTGGGCCGGTCCGGGGTGACCGGATGAGCGCCGGGACACCCCCGCTGGCCGTACCGGCCCGGCCGGCCCGCTGGCCGGGAGTCGTCGCGGCGTACCGGGACCGGATGCCGGTGGAACCCGGCTGGAAGATCGTTACTCTCGGTGAGGGCGGGACACCCCTGCTGCCCGCTCCCGAGCTGTCCCGGCGGACCGGCTGCGAGGTGCTCCTCAAGGTCGACGGGGCGAACCCGACGGGTTCGTTCAAGGACCGCGGAATGACCATGGCAGTGACCGACGCGCTGGCCGCCGGCAAGCAGGGCGTGATCTGCGCCTCCACCGGCAACACCTCCGCCTCCGCCGCCGCCTACGCGGCCCGGGCCGGCCTGACCTGTGCGGTGCTGGTGCCCCGGGGCAAGATCGCGCTGGGCAAGCTGGCCCAGGCCGTCGCGCACGGGGCGCGCATCCTGCAGATCGACGGCAACTTCGACGACTGCCTGGAGCTGGCCCGCAAGACCGCGGCCGACTTCCCGGTGGCGGCCCTGGTCAACTCGGTGAACCCGACCCGGATCGCCGGCCAGGCCAGCGCAGCCTACGAGATCTGCGACGAGCTGGGGCGAGCGCCCGACGTGCACTGCCTTCCGGTCGGGAACGCCGGCAACATCACGGCCTACTGGGTCGGCTACCGCGCCTACCGGGCCGACGGGCTGATCTCCGCGGCGCCCCGGATGTTCGGCTACCAGGCGGCCGGCGCGGCCCCGCTGGTGCGCGGGGAGCCGGTGCGCAACCCCGAGACGATCGCCACCGCGATCCGGATCGGCGCTCCGGCCTCGTGGGCGGCCGCCGTCACAGCGCGTGACGAATCCGACGGCCGCTTCGCGGCGGTCACCGACGACGAGATCCTGGCCGCGTACCGGCTGCTGTCCGCGCGGGAGGCGGTGTTCGTGGAACCGGCGTCCGCGGCGAGCGTGGCCGGGCTGCTGCAGTCCGCCGCCGACGGCACGCTGCCCGCCGGGTCCCTGGTGGTGTGCACGGTGACCGGGCACGGGCTGAAGGACCCGGACACGGCGTTGCTCACCGCGCCGGAGCCGACCGTGGTGCCGATCGACCCGGGTGCGGTGGCCGACGCCCTCGGACTGCACTGACACGGGTGGGGCGGATGGGCAGCGTGCAGGAGGTGCGGGTCCGGGTGCCGGGGTCGTCGGCCAACCTGGGCCCGGGTTTCGACTCGCTCGGGCTCGCGCTCGGGCTCTACGACGACGTCGAGGTGTCGGTGGCCGACGACGGCGTCACGGTCGAGGTGCTCGGTGAAGGGGCCGGCCGGGTGCCCTGCGACGACGCGCACCTGGTGGTGCGGGCCATGCGGACCACCTGGGACGTGATCGGGGATGCGCCGCCCGGAATCCGGATGCGCTGCCGCAACGCCATCCCGCACGCGCGGGGGCTGGGCAGCTCGGCGGCCGCGGCGGTGGCCGGCGCGGTGGCGGCGCTGGCCATCAGCGGGCGCGACGTCGAGCTGGAGCAGGACACGTTGTTGCAGGTCACCGCGGGTATGGAGGGTCACGCCGACAACGCGGCGGCCAGCCTGTTCGGTGGCTTCGTCGTGGCCTGGGAGAGCGCGGAACCGATGCCCGGGAATTTTCCGGGGCGGTTCCACGCTGTACGACTCGACGCGCACCCGGACATCCGTCCGGTGGCGCTCGTCGCGGAGGTGGAGTCGTCGACGTCGGACACCCGCGGGTTGTTGCCCGATCGGGTGCCGCTGGCCGACGCGGCCTTCACCGGCAGTCGCACCGCACTGGCGGTGCTCGCGTTCACCAGGCGTCCCGACCTGCTGCTACCGGCCACAGAGGACCGTCTGCATCAGAACTACCGACGCCCGGCGTACCCGGATTCGGCGCAGCTGGTGGACGCGCTGCGTGAGCGCGGCGTTCCGGCGGCCATCTCCGGCGCCGGCCCGACGGTGCTGGCGCTGACCGTCGACGGGGAGCTGCCCGCCGGGGTGGACCTGCACGGTTTCACCCCGACGCCGCTACCCATCGACACCGAGGGTGCGCGGATCGAGGTGGGATGAGCGCGGATGACACGAGCAGCGGGGGTGGTTGTTGCCCCGACCTGCGGATGCGTCTACCCTCGGCACCGCAACGGCGATCCACGCGTCCTCAGCGTGGCCACTCGAGCCGGAAACAGCTGTTCAGCTCCTTCTGATCCGGTTCCGACCCGAGCGGCCCCTCCGCGACCGTCGCGATGATCGCCGGCCTTGCCCGTCGGGGCGGCCGCCGCACAACGCGACCCGTTGACCGACAGATCGTCCGGCATACCGCCCGGGCGAGTGTGTGAAATCTTGCTGACCTGGGCTGGGCCCCGGTCGGTCAGGAAGGACATCCGTGAGCGAGACCGATCTGGTCAGCACCGACACCCCCGCGCCCCGCAAACGGGGCGGCCTCACCGGGATGGTGCTGGCCGAGCTCCGCCAGCTTGCCGGGGAGCTCAAGATCCCGGACACCGCAGGAATGCGGAAGGGCGACCTCATCGCCGCCATCAGGACGGCCCAGGGGGCAACCCCGACCCGCAAGTCCGCCGCCACCCAGCTGACGCTCTCCGACGACAGCACCCCGCCCGCGGCGGGCGCCAGCGGCAACGGCCCGGTGCCCACCGTCGAGGTGGAGCAGGCCACGACGCCGAGCACCCGGCGCCGGCGCAGTGCCTCCCGACCTGCGGGTTCGCCGGAACCTCGGCCCGCGGTCAACGGCGTGGCGCCGGCCGTCGAGGACGCCCCGGGCACCACCGCCCCCGCAGTGGACACCGCGGCCGGCGGCGAACGGCCGGCAGAACCGGCATCCGACGCCGCCCCGGCATCCGGCGTGACCCCGGCATCCGACGCGGCCCCGGCATCCGACGCCGCCTCGGCGCCCGCCCCGGCGGCGTCGGTCGAGGCGCCGAGCGCCGAACCGGAGACCGGTGGCCGCCGCTCCCGCCAGCGGCGCCGCGGCGAGCCGGCCGACGTTCCCGCCGGTCCCGGCTCGGGCGACGCGGACGGCGACGACCGCCAGCGCCGTACCCGCGCCGGCCGTGACGACAACGGCCGCGAGGACAGTAGGCGTGACGGCCGCGAGGACAGCCGCCGCGACGGGCGCGAGGACAGCCGCCGGGACGGCCGTGAGGACAGCCGCCGGGACGGGCGCGAGGACAGCCGCCGCGACGGCCGCGAGGACAACCGCCGCGACGACACCCGGGTGGCCCGCAACGACAGCCAGGCAGGCGGCCGGGGTCGCGACGACGACGCCGACGACGACCTGGACGGGCGCGGCCGGCGCGGCCGGCGCTTCCGGGACCGCCGCCGCGGCCGCGACCGCAACGACCGCAGCAGCGGCGCTCAGGGCGACCGCGGGGTCGACACCGAGGTCCGCGACGGCGACGTGTTGCTGCCGGTCGCGGGCATCGTCGACATCCTGGACAACTACGCGTTCGTGCGCACCACCGGCTACCTGTCCGGACCGACCGACGTGTACGTCTCGCTGTCGATCGTGCGCAAGTACGGACTGCGCCGCGGTGACGCGATCACCGGAGCGGTCCGCGAGGTGCGGGAGGGCGAGCAGACCCGGCAGAAGTTCAACCCGCTGGTCCGCGTCGACTCGATCAACGGCCAGGACCCGGAGAACGCCCGCAACCGGCCCGAGTTCACCAAGCTCACGCCGCTCTACCCGAACGAGCGGCTGCGCCTGGAGACCGAGCCG
>DATMDS010000067.1:0-11328 GCA_035557575.1 Pseudonocardia sp.
ACACGGCTCACCACTCACGACCGGGGTGCGTCAGACCGCCAGGGCCTCGGACGTGGACTGCCCGGTGGCCAGGGCCACGGCGGCGGCCAGCGTCGCCACCGGATCGGCGCAGGACCCGTCGTGCCGCCAGGCCACCACCCCGTCCGGGCGCACCAGCACCGCGGAGCGCTCCCCCAACCGGTAGGTCCGGCTCAGGTCGCCGTGCTCGTCGGAGAGCCCGCGCCCGGCCACGTGCACCTGCAGCGGCATCCCGGTGAGGCGGTCGGCCGCCCGCGTCCAGCCGTCGCCCGCGCGACCGGCGAGCACGGTGAGCCGGTCCTCGAACAGGTCCAGCACGCTGCACCGCCGCCCGTGCCGGCGCACCCACACGTGCGGCGCCCGCTCCCCCGGCGCCGCCTGCTGGACCAACCGCGTCACCGCGGTGCTCGGGGCACCGTCGGCGGCGATCACCGCGGAGCGGTAGCCGCGGCCGATGTCGACGGGCAGGCCGTCGCCGGGTTCGGCGCCGCCCTCGCGCAGCGAGCGCAGCGCGTTCGCCCGGCCCGCCGGCTCCCGCTCGGCCGCGTAGCTGTCCAGCAGCGCCTCACCGGCCAGCCCGCGCAGCACCCAGGCCAGCCGCCAGCCCAGCTCGTGACCGTCGTGGATGGCGGTGTTCATCCCGATCCCGGCGATCGGGGTCATCCGGTGCGCGGCGTCCCCGACCAGGAAGCCGGACCCGGAGCGGTACCGGGTCGCGACGGCCGCGGCCATCGTGAACGGTCGGGCCGCGAGCAGCTGCGGGCGCAGCCGGGGCAGGCCGGTCGCGGTGCGCAGCAACGCGACCCAGCGTTGCGGGGTGTAGTCGGCCAGGCTCTGCCCGCGCTCGGGGAACCAGCGCTGGCTGTAGGTCCACCGACCGTCGCCGACCGGCAGCAGCATGCCGGTGGCGTCCGGGTGCTCGACCACGTTCAGCGCGTGCAGCCGCCGCCCGAGCAACGCCGACAGGTCCGGACGGAACTGCACCTGGGCGAACTCGCCGAGGGTGCCCAGCCGCTCGAGCCCGATGCCCAGCGCGGTACGGACCGGGCTGCAGGTGCCGTCGGCCCCGACGACGAACCGGGCCCGCACCGCCGCCACCGCGGTTCCGTCGGCCGCGACCAGCTCGCCGCGCACGCCGTAGCCGCCGGCGTCGAGACGGAGGCCGACCAGCGCGGTGCCGAACCGGACCGCGCCACCGAGGCGCCGGATCTGCTCGACCAGCAACGGCTCGATGTGGTCCTGCGGGCAGATCACCGGGTGCGCCGGACTGACCGCGAGCGCCTCGCGCATCGACGGGTAGCCGATCGGAACCTCGGTCAGCGGTGGTTCGGCCAGCGTGTGGTGCACCGCGATCCGCGGTTCGCAGTCGACCCGACCGGCCCGCACCGCGTCGTCGACCCCCCACGAGCGGAAGATCTCCATGGTCCGCGTGCTGACCCCGGTGGCCCGCGGCACCGTCGAGATGCCGGCCCGGCGCTCGACCACGAGCACGCCGGCCCCGTGGCGCAGCGCGGACACCGCGGTGGCCAGGCCGGCCGGGCCGGCCCCGACCACGAGCACGTCGGTGGTGATGGTGGGGGCCGGGACCGTCATGGCCACAGCGTCGCCCGCCGGGACGCCGACGGAATCGGTGACGGCTACCGATATCGGCGCCGCCGATCGCCGACCCGGCCCGATCCGAGACGCATCCGTTGCCGGGACGGCGGCGGATCTGCCGGAAACGGAGGAACATCGAGGTACACCGCACCACCGTGGAGGCCGATGTGCCCGAGGAACGTCCAGGATCCGGCGGACCGTTCGACGACTTGTTCGAGCGGCTGATCGGAGATCTCGGCAGCACGCTGGGCGGCGCCATGCCGCAGCAGTCGCGCCGGCCGGGCCAGCCGGGGCGCACCCCGCGACTGGACCGCTTCGGCCGCGACCTCACCGAGGACGCCCGACACGGGCGGCTCGACCCGGTCATCGGCCGGGACACCGAGATCGACCAGGTGGTCGAGGTGCTGGCCCGGCGGACCAAGAACAACCCGGTGCTGATCGGCGATCCGGGCGTCGGCAAGACGGCCATCGCCGAGGGCATCGCCCAGCGGGTCGTGGACGGCGAGGTGCCGGAGGCGCTGCGCGGCGTGCGGGTGATCGCGCTGGACCTGGCGGGCATGGTCGCCGGCACCCGGTACCGCGGCGACTTCGAGCAGCGGCTGACCGGGGTGATCGACGAAGTGGTCGCGGCCGAGCGGGCGATCGTGTTGTTCGTCGACGAGCTGCACGCGGTGGTGGGCGCGGGCTCGGCCGAGGGCGCGCCGATGGACGCCGCGAGCATCCTCAAGCCGATGTTGGCCCGCGGTGAGCTGCGGCTGATCGGGGCGACCACGGCGGCGGAGTACCGCAAGCACATCGAGAAGGACGCGGCGCTGGAACGGCGGTTCGAGCCGGTGCGGATCGCCGAGCCGTCGGTGGCCGCCACCATCACCATCCTGCGCGGCCTGCGCCCGCGCTACGAGACCCACCACGACGTCCGGATCGACGACGACGCGCTGGTCGCCGCGGCCGAGCTCTCCGACCGCTACCTCACCGACCGGTTCCTGCCGGACAAGGCGATCGACCTGGTCGACAGGGCCAGCGCCCGGGCCCGGATCCGGGCCGGTCGCGACGCCACCGCCGGCACCGGCGACCCGCTGGCCGACAAGCAGCTCGTCGAGCGCGTCGAGCAGCTGCGCCGGGCCCGCGACGTCGCCGTCGACGCCGAGGAGTTCGAACGCGCGCTGCTGCTGACCCGGGAGCTGGAGTCGGCCGAGGCCGAGCTGGCCGCGGCCGCCGCGAAGCTCACCCTGGACGAGGGTGTCGTCGCGATCACCGCCAACGACATCGCCGCCGTGGTCGCCCAGTCCACCGGCATCCCGGTGGCCCGGATCACCGTGACCGAGCGCCGCCGGCTGCTCGACCTCGAGGAGCTGCTGCACCGCCGGGTGGTCGGGCAGAACGCCGCGGTGGAGGCCGTCGCCGATGCGGTGCGGGCCGGACGGGCCGGGCTGGCGCATCCCGAGCGCCCGGTCGGTTCGTTCCTGTTCCTCGGCCCGACCGGGGTCGGCAAGACCGAGCTGGCCCGGGTGCTGGCCGAGGCGCTGTTCGGCACGCCGGACGCGCTGTTGCGCTTCGACATGAGCGAGTACGCCGACCGCAGCAGCGCACTGCGGCTGGTCGGCGCCCCGCCCGGGCACGTGGGTTACGACGACGCCGGCCAGCTCACCGAGGCGGTGCGCCGCACCCCGTACGCGGTGCTGCTGCTGGACGAGATCGAGAAGGCGCACCAGGAGGTGACCGGAACCCTGCTGCAGGTGCTCGACGCCGGCCGGCTCACCGACGCGCACGGCCGCACGGTCGACTTCAGCAACACGGTCGTGATCATGACGAGCAACCTGGGGGCCGAGCGGCTGCTGGCCGCCGCGACGGCCGGACAACCGGTCGACGAGGTCCGCGACGCGCTGCTGGTGCTGGCCCGGATGCACTTCCGGCCGGAGTTCCTGAACCGCATCGACGAGGTGGTGCTGTTCCACGCCCTGAACCGCAGCCAGCTGCGCCGCATCACCGAGCTGATGCTGGAGCAGACCGGGCAACGACTGCGGGCCCAGGGGATCACGCTGCAGGCCTCCGACGCCGCGCTGGACTGGCTGGCCGAGCACGGCCACCAGCCCGAGCTCGGGGCCCGGCCGCTGCGCCGCACGATCGCCCGCGAGCTGGACCGCAAGCTCTCCCGACTGATCATCGCCGAGGACCTCGGGGCCGGGCAGCGGGTGGTGGTGGACGTGGTCGACGGCGAGCTCGCCGTGCGGCCCGGCTGATCGTCGCGATACTGGCGGGATGAACGGGATCGAGGTACTGCGCGACGGGTTCGGCCGGGTCCAGGGCACGGTGCACGCGGCCGTGAGCGGCCTGAGCGCCGAGCAGCTCAACCACCGGCCGGGCGAGCGGGCGAACTCGATCGCCTGGCTGGTCTGGCACCTCACCCGGGTGCAGGACGACCACGTGGCCGAGGTGGCCGACCGCGAGCAGGTGTGGACGGCTGCGGGCTGGGTGCAGCGGTTCGCGCTGGACCTGGACCCGGCCGAGACCGGCTACGGGCACGACAGCGCCGCGGTGGCCGCGGTGCGGGTGGACGACCCGCAGTTGCTCGTCGACTACTACGACGCGGTGCACTCCCAGACCCTGCAGTTCCTCACCGGTATCTCCGACGCGGACCTGGACCGGATCGTGGACCGGCAGTGGGACCCGCCGGTCACGCTGGGCGTGCGGCTGGTCAGCGTGATCGACGACGACGCCCAGCACGGGGGCCAGGCCGCCTTCCTGCGGGGGCTGCTGGAGCGCCGCTGACCGACCTACCGCCCGGCGGCGTCGACCCCGGGCCAATGGCGCAGCCGGTCGGCGACGGCCCGGTAGACCTCCGGATCGGTGCCCATGCCGTGGTGGCTGCTGCGCACCTGCACCCACTCCGCCGCCGGGTCCAGGCAGGACCGCCAGCCGACCACGCCGTCGTCGCGGGAGTAGATCGCCAGCGCCGGTACCCGCAGCGGCGCGGCCAGCCCCTGCTCGGTGCTGGCCCGGCAGCCGCCGGTCAGGCAGTCCGCCTCCAGCAGCCCCCGCACCCCCAGCCGGGACGCGCCGACCAGCGCGCGCAGCACCAGCATCACCCAGCCGGTGGCGTCCAGCGGGTCGAGCACCGGGCTGCCGAGCATCACCAGCCCCCGGACCAGGTCCGGGCGGCGCACCGCGACCAGCCGGCCCAACCACCCGCCCCGGCTGTGCCCGAGCAGCACGACCGGACCGCCGGTGGCGCGGGCGTGCTGCTCGACGCGCCGCTCCAGCCGCTGCACCAGCGCGCTCGTGCAGCCCACGTTCATCCGCAACCCGGCCCCGACCGGCTCGTACCCGAGCCTGCGCAGCCACCGGCGGAGCACCGCCATGCTCGCGTCCAGGCCGGCAAACCCGGGCACGACGACGACCCCGGTGCCGCCGCCGTCGGGCCGCGCCGCGGCCCACACCGGATCGCGCAGCAGGCGGGGCAATCCGCCCCCGAGCGCCGGCCCCACCGAGCGTCCGAGCCGGCGTCCGGTGCCGCGCACCCGCCGCCAGCGGGCCGTCCCGGCTCCCGCGTTCATGTCGCCGCCGTCCTCGTGCTACGTGCCGCGCGTTGCGTGCAAACGCCGCGCCGTCTGGGTACCCCCGGGCATGCTCGCAGATCGCCCCCACGGCCGTCGCCTCACCGCCGACGAGCAGAGGCAGCTCGACGACCTCGAACAGCGCCTGCTCGACGATCCGGACGCGCCGTCCCGACCGCGATCTGCGCCCCGTTCCGGGCTCGACCGCCGCGTGCTGGCCGTCGGACTGGTGGCGGCGGCCGCGTTGCTGGTGCTCGCCACGGTGGTCGGTGGGCCCGGTGGGTTGGCGGCCATCGCGGTTGCGCTGCTGGGAACCCTGGTGGTGTGCCGGCCGCCGCGGTTCCGCGGGGCCCGGCTGCGGCTGCGCCGCCGGTCCTGACGCCGGGTCAGATGCCGCGCTCCACCGGCAGCATGCCGCGGTCGACGGCGGCGACCAGCGCCGCGTGGTCGACCTCGGTCTGGTCGGCGTAGGACCGGGCGAACGCCCGCAGCGCCTGGTCGACCCGGTCCGAGCCGCCCATGTAGCCGGCGATCATCGATGCCCCGCTGGTGCGGGCGTGACCCTTGGCCAGCAGCTGGCCCACCACCCTGGCGTAGTCGGTGAGGGCGGCGGGGTCGATGGCGTCCAGCGGGATGGTGCCCTTCATGTTCCGGAACTGGCGCACGTAGTACTGGCGTCCATCCATCGTGGTCCAGCCCAGCAGCGGGTCGCTGACGGTCTGCAGCGCCTGCTGGTACTCCACCACCCGCTGACCCTGGTGCGCGTGCCAGGCCGACTCGCCGTGCACGTAGCGGGCCAGCACCGAGCGGCGGGCCTGCTTGAGCTGCAGGAAGACCACGTCGTCCGGGGTGGAGCCCTCCAGCAGCGCCACGTAGGCCCGCAGCCCGACACTGCCCACCCCGACGACCTTGTGCGCGACGTCGACCAGCGTGTAGCCGCCGAGCACCCGGCGCCAGTGCGGCGTCAGCGTGACCAGGTACTCGTCGAGCGCGGCGCCCAGCAGCTCGGCCTCCCGGTCCGGCAGCCGGGTGATCAACGGCGGCTCCTCGACGATCCGGCGGAGGCCCTCGACCTCGTGGGTGAACCGGGGCAGCGCCCGGTCGCTGGTGCGGTTGCGAGCCCGTTTGGCCGCCCGCTCCACCTCCGACTGCAGGTGGCCCGCGGTCTCGGCGGCCAGCCGGTCCACGTCCAGGCGCTGGAAGGAGCGGGAGAACAGCGGCTGGTCGGCGAGCCTGCGCACCTCCTGGCGGTAGGACGCGACGCAGGACAGCACCGAATCCCCGCACTGGTCCTCGGCGGCGCCGTTGTGCCGCCCGGCCACCCAGATGCTGGCCACCAGCCGGCGCAGGTCCCATTCCCAGCCACCGGGATGCGCCTCGTCGAAGTCGTTGAGGTCGATCACCAGGTCGCGCTCCGGTGAGGCGTAGAACCCGAAGTTGCCCAGGTGCGAGTCGCCGCAGACGACCGGGTTGATGCCGGTGGCGGGCAGCTTGGCGACGTCCTCGGCCATCACCACGGCGGTGCCCCGCAGGAACCCGTACGGCGAGGCGATCATGCGTCCGACCCGGATAGGGACCAGCCGACCGACCCGGCCCTCGTGGTTCGCCATGATCAGCTGGACCGGGTCGGGCCGGTCCGCGGGCGGCGTCCAGTCGGCCAGCGAGCGGCGCGGTACCCGCTTGCGCAGGCCGCGGCCCAGGGCGTACCGAGCGGTCCGATCCACCGGGCGCTGCCGCAGCGACGAGTAGGCCGTGCCGTCGGCGTCCGCGAGCACGGTGTGCGGGGTGGGCCCGTTGGGCACCATGGGCTCGTCGAGGCCGGTCACGGCACGGATGCTACGACCGCCGTCAGGGCAGGTACACCACGCGGTCAGGCGGCGGCTGCGGCATCGCGTCCGGGTGCAGCGCCCAGGCCAGTGCCTCGATCCCGTCCACCAACCGTGGCCCGGCGCGCACCACGAAGGATGCGGAGTCGATCGCGATGATCGGCAGGGCCGGCCACCGGTGGCGCACCGCCGCGGCCTGCTCGACGGCCGCGTCCAGCCCGAAACCGCAGGGCGCGACGACCACCACCTCCGGTCCGAGCTCGGCCAGCCCGGACCAGCTCGCGGGCACCGACCGCGCCCCGTCGCGCCCACCCACCGGCTGCCCGCCGGCCCGCCGCACGAGCTCCGGCACCCAGTGCCCCGGCAGGTACGGCGGGTCGATCCACTCCAGCACGAGCACCCGCGGCCGGTGCCGCGCCGCCACCGCCGTCCGGACCGCGGCCAGCCGCCGGCGCAGCGCGGCGACCAGCGCCGCGGCCGCCGGCGCGGCACCCCCGCGCTGCCCGAGCGCGCTGATCGCGCCCAGCACGTCGGCCACCGTGTGCGGGTCGATCGTGAGCACGTCGGCCCGGCACCCGATCCCGGCCAGTGCCTCGTCCACGGTGCCGGCGGGCACTGCGCAGACCCGGCAGAGGTCCTGGGTGAGGAGGAGCTCCGGGTCCAGGGCCGCGAGCGCGGCGGCGTCCAGGGTGTAGAGGGGCAGCCCGGCCGCGGCCCGCTCCCGGACCACGGCGTCGATCTCGGCCGGGGTGAGCCCGGACGGCAGCACGGTGTCCACGACGACGGCGCAGCGCTCCCGGATGCCCGCCGGCCGGTCGCACTCGTACGTCACCGCGACCAGGTCGTCGGACAGCCCCACCGCGGCGGCCATCTCGGTGGCCGCCGGCAGCAGCGACGCTATCCGCATCCCTGCACCGTAGGCCCCGTGCGCTCCCCGGTCAGTGCGGCGCCGGTCCGGCGATCGGAGCGCGCAGGCCCAGCTGGGCCAGTCCGGCGGCCACCGCGGTACCCACGATGGACAGCGCCATCACCAGCGCGGTGACCCCGCCGAGCGAGGCCAGCGGCGGCACCACGGCGCCGAGCGCGAACTGCAGCAGCCCGATCAGGGCGGACGCCGTGCCGGCGGCCTGCTTCTGCTCGGCCAGCGCCAGCGCGGTGCCGTTCGGGAAGATCAGGCCGAGCGACCCGACCAGCACGAACAGCGGCGGCAGGACCGCCCACACCGAGCGGGACAGCAGCACCCCGGCCAGCAGCCCGATCGCGGCGGCCAGCCCGAGCAGCACGCCGACACGCAACAGCCGCCGCGGCCCGAACCGTCCGACCAGCCGCGAGCTGAGCCGCCCGAACAACACGATGCCGATCGCGTTGGCCGCGAAGACGATCGAGAACTGCTGCGCGTCCAGGCCGTAGCCGTCCTGCAGCACGAAGCTGCCCATCGCGATGTAGCTGAACAGGGCGCAGGCAGCCAGGCTCATCACCAGCGCGGGCACCAGGAACGTGCGGTCCCGCAGCACGACGCCCGCCAGCCGCACCATGGCTCGCGGCCCGGCCGCCCGACGCCGCTCCACCGGCAGCGACTCGGGCTGGCTCAGCGCGGCCACGAACAGCACCGCGCCGATGCCGGCCAGCACCCAGAACACCCCACGCCAGTCCGTGACCAGCAGCAGCTGTCCGCCGACGACCGGGGCCAGAACCGGGGCGGTCCCGCTGACCAGCATCAGCAGCGCGAACACCCGGGCCAGCGCGTCACCGTCGTAGAGGTCACGGACCATGGCCCGGGCGATCACCACGCCGGCACCGCCGGCCAGCCCGGTGAGCAGCCGGAGCACCAGCAACAGTTCGATCGAGGGCGAGATCGCGCACAGCGCCGCGCTGATCACGAACACCCCGACGCCGGCCAGCAGCGGCCCGCGGCGCCCGACCCGGTCGGTGTACGGGCCGACCAGCAGCTGGCCGAGCGCGAGCCCGATCATGCACATCGACAGCGACAGCTGTCCGGCCGCCTCCGAGGTGCGCAGATCGCTGGTGAGCTGCGGCAGCCCGGGCAGGTAGAGGTCCAGCGCCAGTGGCCCGAACGCCGACAGCCCACCCAGGGCCAGCACCCGCCCGCGGGGCACGCGCTCGGTCGTGGCCGTCACTCGGTCCTTCCTACGGCGTTCCGGCCCCTTCCGCGAACCGGCCGGGCGAACTCGTCAGGGGACCAGCGTGATCAGCCCGAACAGGAACAGCAGCACGGTCGCGACGAAGGCCACGGTGATGATCGGGCCGGCGAGCCGGCCGGTGATCAGGCACGGCCCGGCGGACGGGTGGGCGGCGCGGGTCGCCGCGGGGACGGTCACGGCCGTCCGTCGCCACCGGTCGCGATCGGGTTAACGATCGACCCGGCGGTTCACCTGAATTGATGAGCGGGGCAGGATCGCGGCATGGTCGAGATCGTGCTCGTGCAGGGCGACATCACCGAGACCGAGGTCGACGCCGTGGTGAACGCGGCCAACTCCTCGTTGCTCGGAGGCGGCGGCGTGGACGGCGCCATCCACCGCCGCGGCGGCCCGCAGATCCTCGCCGAGTGCCGGGCGCTGCGGGCCGACCGCTATCCGGACGGGTTGCCCACCGGGCAGGCGGTGGCCACCACCGCGGGCCGGCTGCCGGCGCACTGGGTGATCCACACCGTCGGCCCGGTGTACTCCCGCAGCGAGGACCGTTCCGCGCTGCTCGCCTCCTGCTACCGGGAGTCGCTTCGGGTGGCCGACGAGCTGGGCGCGGCGTCCGTCGCTTTTCCCGCGGTGTCGGCCGGGATCTACGGCTGGCCGCTCGACGACGCCGCGCGGATCGCGATCGGCACGGTGCGGGATGCCGAGACCGCAGTGCTGGAAGCCCGGTTCGTGCTGTTCAGTGCGGACGTGTTGGAGACCTTCCGGAAGGCCTACGAGGGCTGAGGGCGGGCTCAGAGGCGGGCACGCAGCGCGTCCAGCAGTTCCGCCTCGACAGCGGCGAACCCGGGCGACGTGATCATCCCGGCGGTGCGGGGCTGCGGTAGCCCGACCGGCACCTCGCGGTGGACCCGGGTCGGACGGGGCGCGAGCACCACGACCCGGTCGGAGAGGAACACCGCCTCCCGGATGTCGTGCGTGATCAGCAGCACCGTCCAGTCGAACCGGGTCCGCACCTGCGCCAGCCAGGTCTGCATGTCGGTCCGGGTCATCGAGTCCAGCGCGCCGAACGGCTCGTCGAGCAGCAGCACCGGCCGGTCCTGCACGACGGTGCGCAGCAGCGCGGCCCGCTGCCGCATGCCGCCGGAGAGTTCGAAGGGCCGCGCGTTCTCGAAACCGGCCAGCCCGAACGGCACGAACAGCCGCCGGGCCCGTTCCCGGGCCGCCGCGCGCCCGATGCCGGCCACCTCCAGCCCGAGCGTGGTGTTGTCCAGCACGGTCCGCCACGGGAACAGCAGGTCCTGCTGCGGCATGTAGGCGAACGGATCGACCCGGCCGGTCGCGTCGGCCCCGTCCACCAGCACCCGGCCGGCGTCCGGCCGGTCCAGCCCGGCGATGACGTTGAACAGGGTGGACTTGCCGCAGCCGCTGGGGCCGATCACCGACACGAACTCGCCCGCCGCCACGTCGAACGAGACCCCGTCGAGCACGGGCAGCGGGCCCGGGAACGCCTTGACCAGCCCCTGCACGGCGAGCTCAGCCGCGGGCACGCCGGTCCTTGCCGTACCACGGGATCAGCAGCCGCTGCACCACGTGGGTCAGCGCGAACAGGGTGATGCTCAGCAGCGCGGTGACCGCTACCGCGGCCAGCACCAGGTCGGTGCGGAAGGAGTTCTTCTGCAGGTTCATGAAGATCCCGAGCCCGGCGGTGGCCCCGACGTACTCGGCGAAGATCGCCCCGGTGACGGCGTAGGTGATGCCGATCCGCAGCGCGGTGAAGAAGGCGGGCATGGCTCCCGGCAGCCGCACGTAGCGGAACTGCTGCCAGCGGGTGGCGCCCATGCTGCGCAGCAGGTTGGTGGCCTGCCGGTCGGTGGCCGCGAAGCCTTCGATCAGCCCGACGGCGACCGGGAAGAACGTGACGAGGGCGATCACCACGACCTTGGGCAGCAGCCCGAAGCCGAACCAGATGATCAGCAGCGGGGCGATCGCGATGATCGGCAGGGTCTGCGAGGCGACCAGCAGCGGGGTCAGCGCGCGGCGCAGCCACGGGGAGAAGTCCACCGCGACGGCCAGCGCCCACCCCAGCGCCAGCGACACGGCGAACCCGACCGCGGTGACCTGCAGCGTCGGCACGGTGTTGGCCCAGATCTGGTCGCGGTAGGCCCAGCCCTGCTCCAGCAC